>JBDSYB010000143.1:0-11173 GCA_039925885.1 Verrucomicrobiota bacterium | reverse complement strand
GCGGTGGAACATTGCAAATCGTGCCTTCTAAAATTTTCAGCAGCGCTTGTTGCACGCCTTCGCCGGAAACGTCGCGCGTGATGGAAACGTTTTCCGTTTTGCGCGCGATTTTGTCGATTTCGTCGATGTAAACGATGCCCATTTGCGCGCGTTTCACGTCGTAATCGGAATTTTGCAGGAGACGCAGAATAATATTTTCGACATCTTCTCCGACATAACCGGCTTCGGTGAGAGTCGTCGCATCAGCAATCGCAAACGGCACATCTAAAGTTTTGGCAAGTGTTCGGGCGAGAAGAGTTTTTCCCGAACCGGTCGGGCCGATGAGCAGAATGTTACTTTTTTCGATTTCAACTTCCGCGTGGCGAGCGGATTCCAATTCATCTTCGCCTTCTTTCGGCGTGAAAGTCGGTTCCTGAAGAATACGTTTGAAATGATTATGCACCGCGACGGCCAGGGTTTTCTTAGCATGATCCTGGCCGATGCATTGGGTGTCCAACCGGTTTTTAATTTCAGCGGGTTTGGCAACTTTCAGCTTTGGCGCGGTCTTCTTCGTCTCAACTGCGAGTTCTTTATCGAGAACACTTTTACAAAGTGTGATGCAGTTGTCGCAAATGTAAACGCCCGGCCCCGCAATAAGCTTTTTCACTTCCGCGTGAGATTTTCCGCAGAAACTGCAAAGCGTAATGTTGGTTGGGCGCGCCATAAATATTTACGATTGACGATATTTTCCTTCCAACTCTTTTCGTTCAGAAATTTTTTCTGCGAGAAAAAATACAAGCCCCGCAAGAAGCATAAGAAAGCCAGCCCCTGAAACCCAATCTGGAAATGTTTTCGTGAAAAACTGTGGAACAATTATAAAAATAAACCCGGTGTTGCAAAGCCTGTCTGATGCTTTGGAATCCGTGTCTAAGTTCGTGAAAAATTTCATAAGTGTTCATCAACTCTAGGGAACAATCGAAGTTTTCTCCGGCAAGTTCGTCATTTGTTTGCGCGATTCCACCACGCTGTCCACAAGCCCAAAAGCTTTGGCTTCTTCCGGCGACATGAAGTTATCACGGTCGCACGCTTTTTCGACGATTTCGTAAGGTTGCCCTGTGTGCTTGGCGATAATCGTGTTCAAACGTTGCTTCAACTTGAGCATATATTTCACGCGAATCTCCACGTCGCTCGCCTGGCCTTCCGCTCCGCCAAGCACCTGGTGAATCATGATGTTTGCGTTCGGCAACGAATACCGCTTTCCCTTCGTGCCGCCGCAAAGCAAAACCGCCCCCATGCTCGCCGCCTGCCCGATGCAATAGGTGTTCACGTCGCAAGTCATAAATTGCATCGTGTCATAAATCGCTAGTCCAGCCGTAACGCTTCCTCCGGGCGAATTGATGTAGAGATGGATGTCCTTTTTCGGATCGGACATTTGCAAAAATAAGAGCTGCGCAATAATGACATTGGCGACCATGTCATCAACCGGGGTGCCGAGAAAAACGATGCGATCCACGAGCAGGCGCGAGTAAATATCATAGCCGCGTTCGCCGCGTCCGGTCTGTTCGATGACGTGTGGAATCAGAAAATTTTGCATATTGAAATATCCCGTATTCTTATTGCGGAGCAACGTAAAGGAGCAGTGCGGGATGGTCAAGCCACGCGGCCTTTTGGTTCTTAATTCTTCCAGATTTCGATCTTAATTAATCTGCTGAAAAACGATTAAGACTAAAATTAGAATGTGATGGAGACCGAGGGAAATTTGCGCCTGTGCTTGAAAGCAATTCGCTGATTTAATTCGCGCATGAAATTTTCAGTTGAACACCTGGGTTTGCCTTCGCGTGACCCAACCGCGTTAAAGGACTGGTACCAAAACGTACTGAACGCAAAACTAATTTTCGACAACGGCCAAACCCCGCCCGCTTATTTTCTTCAACTTGGTGGCAGTTTGATGCTGGAAATTTACGAAGGCGATTTCTCGCTCAAAGAGACGGCTGATAATGCGTTGAACGGTTGGCGGCATCTCGCCTTGCGCGTGAATTCAATTGAAAGCGCGAAAGCCGATTTGGAAAAACGCGGAGTGAAATTTACCGACCCAATCAAACCTGCGGGCGGCGGCGGCAGAGTTTTATTTTTCAAAGACGAGGAAAATAATCTGCTTCACTTGGTTGAGCGCCCTGCGGATTCGATTTTTTAGCCACGGATAAACACCGATGCACACCGATAGCGAAGGAATTTCAAGTCCGAGTTTATCCGTGTCCATCCGTGGCTAATTTCTTCCAGATCATCACAAACGCACTTGCGAAATCCTTCGGCTTTTTTGAAATCCATTTTGTCACAAACTCTGGCGCAAACCATTCGCCGCGCTCGATTTCCTCAGGATGCAACGTGAACGGCCCTTCGTTTTCGCAGCGATAAACCCAGACGAATTCCTGTCCGGTTTCCGCGCACGCATCAATTTTGAAAAGCCGCTTCGGACAACTCTCCAGCCGCAAACCAAGCTCCTCACGCACTTCACGAACCGCGCAAGCGTCGTATTTTTCGCCGCAATCCAAATGTCCTGACGACGATGAATCCCACGCGCCGGGAAAAGTGTCTTTCGTCATGGAACGTTTCTGCAAAAAAACTTCGCCGCGCGAATTGAACACCAGCACATGCACCGCGCGATGTTTGTCGCCGTCACGATGAACTTCTCGGCGTGATTTTCTGCCGACGACTTTATCGTGTTCGTTAACTAAATCAAAAATTTCTTCAACTGGAATTGGGAAATCTTTAATGTCGTCAGCCACGGCGTTAATGGCCGAGGCAAGTGCTGAAAACCTTACAAGTTCTGGTTTCAATTTTTTCAGGCCTTCGAGACTAATACTTTTCCGAGTTTTATCTTTAATTTTTGGCAAGCCATCCAATTTAGAACTTGGAAGAATATAGAATTCCCAATGATCTAAATTTAGTGGGTTGAGGGAGTCTTTTATCGCGTGTTTGACCAGACAGAAAACATACAAGTCAGCATGACGTTTTGGTTCATCAGTCATCGTATTGGTCAGAGGGTTCCAACTGCGAGCAGGGCAAATGCTGAAACTAATTCGAGAAAGTTTTTTCTGATGCCACGATTGGATGTATGCAGAGGATTTGACCTCTATTTTCAATCCGTCTTTTGTTTGTAGATCGAACGCCAACCAATCCGCTCTAACATCTTCAGCTAAGCCGAGAGCTTTCGCGACGATGAATTCCGCCAGAATTCCCCGTGAAGTGTTGCCAATCAAATCTGACGCAGCCCACTTCCAGAAATCAAGAAGAGTGGCGGGTAGCGGCTGATCGTTTAGGAGGAATTTCTCGTCGCCGCGTTTTCTCGTTGTCTTCAGGATCGAAAGGTTCTGAGTCTCGCTCATAGCAGTATCCTTTGCGTGAGTTTAACGAATTTTTCCAGTCCTACTTTCTCCGCCCGTTCTTGCGGCGAGATATTCAGTTCTGAAAAAACACTTTCCAATTTTTCCTTCGGCCAATCTTGCTTCAAAAGTTTGAGCATCATTTTGCGCCGTTGCGAAAAGGCGCGCTTCACAATTTTTTTGAACAACACCGATTCTTCTGCGTTGAGAAGTGGAACCGGGCGGCGATTCAAAACGAGGCACGCGGAATCCACATCAGGTTCGGGAAAAAAACAGGCCGCTGGAATTTTAAACCAGCCTTGCGGTTCGTAGTGAAGCTGCATCAGCAACGACAAGAGGCCATAATCGTCATCGTCCGCTTTCGCCACCAGCCGCTGGGCCACTTCGATCTGCAAGGTCGCCACCATTTTTTTCGGCGCACCGGGCGCTTCCGCCAACTCCACGAGAATCGGCGAGGCAACGGAGTAGGGCAAATTGGCCACCAGTTTCCAGTCAGACCAATCGATTCGTTCGCGTCGCAAATAATCCAACGCATCGTCGTGAATCAGCTTGAGATTCTTAACGCTCGCGTATTTTTCACGCAGAAAATCAATCAGTCGTTTGTCTTTCTCAATGGCCAGAACCTCGCCCGCATTCGCGATGAGCAATTCAGTCAACGGCCCAAGCCCCGGCCCGATTTCCAAAACTTTATCCGCCGACGTTACTTCGGCGACTGCCACGATTTTCTGAAGTTGATTCTGGTCGTGCAGAAAATTTTGTCCGAGCGATTTGGACAATTGAATGTCGCCCATCGCCAGAATTCTGCGCATTTCAGAAAGTGTCATTTTTGGATGGGTGGAACAGGCGTCCCGCCTGTTGATTCTGGCGTCACGCCAGAATCCGTCGAGGCGGACGGGAATGATTGAAACTGTGGAACAAAAGAAAATTTAAAATTCGCGCCAGCGGTTTTCCTTAAGTCTTGAGAAAGTCCACGCGCACGGACGGAATTGGGCGAGACGCCCAATTCAACAGGCGGGACGCCTGTTCCACCCTGATATAGATTTAGCCTACTTTGAAACATGCGTAGTTAAAAGATTTGCGAGTGATTTAACCGTGTTGACCAAATCCCGCTCAGAAATGGTCAACGGCGGCGTGAAGCTAATGACGTTCGCATGTTCCCCTTCAGGCAAAAGAATGAAACCGCGATGCAACATGGCTTTGATGATTTGCAGACTGGCTTTTGTTGCCGGCGAGCCAGTTTGATTTTTTAATTCCATTCCCGCCATCAAACCGAGTCCGCGCGCTTCAACTGTAAACTTTGAACTTTGAACTTTGAACAATTCGGCGAGAAGAAATTTTCCACGAGCCATGCTTTGTCCGACAAGTTTTAGTTTTTTGATTTCTGCAATTTGCGCCAGCGCCATCGCGCATCCGACGGGATGTCCGAGAAATGTGCTGGTATGAATCGCTTCTCCGGATGACGGCGGCCAGGCTTCATCCATCACATCGGCACGACCAACGCAGGCGGAAAGCGGGAAGCCGCCCGTGAGCGCTTTGCCGAGGCAAATCACATCGGGAATGGTTTTCGTGTGTTCGCAGGCAAACCATTTTCCGGTACGCCCGAAGCCAGTGTAAATCTCGTCGAGGATGAGCAAAGCTCCGTGTTCGTCACAAAGTTTGCGCAACAATGGAAGAAATTCCGGCGGCGGAATATTGATGCCTCCGCGCGCTTGAATTGGTTCGACGAGAATCGCGCCGATTTTGTGTCGGCGGAAATAGGAACGGATGACGCTTTCAACTTCGACCAAATCATTTTTGTGTTTTGGAAACGGAGCGAAGTAACAGAACTCACGAAGTTGCGTGCGAAACGAGGTGCGAAAATGATCACGATGCGTGGCATTGAGCGCGCCGTAGCCGAGTCCGTGATATCCGCCAGAAAATGCGACCACGTCACGTTTGCCAGTTGCGAGCATCGCAGTTTTTAGCGCGGCTTCAACGGCTTCGAAACCGGAATTGCAGAAAATCGTTTTGGCGGAATAGCCAATCGGCGATTGCCGATTGCCAACCGGACGCCATCGCTCGAAGGTGATTTTACTCAACTCGCGCGCCAGTTTTCCTTTGAGTTCGTGAGGGTGAACATCGCCCATGGCGTGAGGCAATTTTGCCATTTGCCGCTGACCGACTTTGACGACGTTTGGATTTGCATGTCCCGCTGCCGCGACGCCGAAGGCTGCGGTGAGATCGAGGTATTTTTTCCCTTCGGCGTCCCAGACATGGACTCCCTGCGCGCGTTCCCAAACAATCGGCCACGAGCCATCGGATTCCACGAACGTCACGTTGCGTGATTCGTAATCGCCGAGCAGTTTGAGAATTTTTTTGGTTTTAGTTTTCACTGCGGAGACGCTGAGGCGCGGAGTTAAACACCTTTTTTATCAGGCGGCCAAATGAATTTGTGCATCTGCAATTGGAAGCGCACGGGCAACGCGTCAGTGGTAATTTTTTCGACCAGATCCTTCCGTGAAATCGGTGTTTGGCCTTCGGGAACTTTTTTCAAAGACTTGTCTTGTTGGTGTGGCAGCAACGGTGCGACCCACGAAAAGAGCACGGGACATATCGCGGAGAGTTGATTCTCCGTGATTTTTTGTTTTGCCCAGTCGTAATCCTGCTGCGTGCCGATGACGAATTTGATTTCGTCGGGGCCTTTGAGATGCGCGATATTTTCCAGACGATTGCGGCCAGACTCGCCGCTGCTCGGACATTTCAAATCCATGATGCGATGCACGCGTGGATCGACTTGTGAAACATCGAGCGCGCCACTGGTTTCGAGCAGCACCGTGAAGCCGTCGTCGCAGAGAAATTTCATTAGCGGCAGAGAATTTTTTTGCAGCAACGGTTCGCCGCCAGTGAGTTCAATTAAAGGCAGTTTTAAATTTTGAGTTTTAAGTTTTGAGTTGGAAAACGGGTTTGCGAGTTCATTAATTTTTTTGCGAATTTCCGCCAAAGTTTTTTTGCTGCCTTCGGTAAAGGCGTAGGCCGTGTCGCAATAGGAGCAGCGCAGATTGCACGCGGTGAGCCGAACGAAAATGCAGGGCAAACCGGCAAAGGTGCTTTCGCCCTGGATGCTCAAATAAATTTCGTTGATTGTCAGTGTGTCGGACATCGCTGCTAAAAACGTTTGTTGTATTCTTCATGCGTGCCAATCCATTCCCAAAGGAACTCGTTGCCCGCAAATTTTCCGGCAGCACGATAGTGATCTCCAACGCGAGCGGACCATTTGGATTTTCCAACACGCTTGAAATGAAGTGAAGGATGAAAAGCATTGGCCGACCAAAGCTGAAAGTTTTTTTGAGCCAGCGCTTTAATGTGGGCAGGCAACTGACGATACCACGGCCAAAATTCAGGCGTGCCTCGGCTGGAAAAAGTCACGGGGTGTTGAGAATTTTATCCAGCGGAACTGTTTGATTCGAAGCGTGAGCTTGATCAGCCGCGCGATCTAAAGAATCAAACTTGCCAGCCGTAGCGTCGGCCTTCATCTGGCGATCCCAGTCGTCGTCTTTCCAATCGCACAGGTCCGCCAGAATTTCCGCGCGTTCTTCGAGAGAAAGTTTGGCCATCGCCGATTTGATTTCCTGCACGGTACTCATGGAAAGAATTTAACCAGACTTCCCAACAAAACAAGGTTCTGTTACGCGCGAATTGACCAGCAATATGCGAATGCTAACGTCGCTTCATGGAAATTTACGACCACCCGACTTTCCGCATGGCTTGCCAGCAATTCGATCTTGTCTCGGATCGATTGGAAATTCCGGAAAACGAACGGGCGCGGCTGAAATTTCCCAAACGCTCCATGACCGTCGCGTTGCCGATTCGGCTGGATGACGGTTCGGTCAAAGTTTTTTCCGGCTATCGCGTGCAACACCATTTGACGCTGGGTCCGACGAAAGGTGGTTTGCGTTATCATCCCGATGTGACGCTCGGCGAAGTCGCGGCGCTGGCGATGTGGATGAGTTGGAAATGCGCGTTGACCGGTTTGCCTTACGGCGGCGCGAAGGGCGGAATTACTTGTGACCCGCGCGAATTGTCCAACGGCGAACTCGAACGACTCACGCGCCGTTACACGCAGGAAATGATTCCGTTTATCGGGCCGCAAATTGATGTGATGGCGCCCGATCTCGGCACGAACGAACAGACGATGGCTTGGATGATGGATACATATTCGATGCACACCGGCTACACGGTTCCCAGCATCGTCACGGGAAAACCGGTTGCGCTGGGCGGCTCGCTCGGTCGTCGTGAATCGACCGGTCGCGGCGTCGCGTATCTCATCAATCGCGCGATGGACACGGTTGAGTTGACCGCCAATAACGCGACTGCCGTTGTGCAAGGTTTTGGAAATGTCGGGTCGGTTGCGGCTTATACGCTCTCGAAATACGGAGTGAAAGTTGTCGCGGTCAGCGATGCGTTCGGCGGGCTGTTCAACGCGAAGGGTCTCGATCTTTGGGAATTGGAAAAATACGTCGCGGAAACAAAATCGGTGGTGGGTTTCAAAGAAGCCGAGCCGATCAGCAACGAAAAATTGTTAGAATTAAAATGCGATATTTTGGTTCCCGCCGCGATGGAACGGCAAATCACTGAGAAGAATGCCGCGAAAATTAATTGTAAAATTCTAGCCGAAGCCGCGAACGGTCCGGTCACACCCGAAGCCGACGTGATTCTGCAACAACGCCCGGAAATTTTTATTATCCCCGACATTCTCTGCAACGCGGGCGGGGTAATCGTTTCCTATTTCGAATGGGTGCAGGATCTCCAGAGTTTCTTTTGGACGGAGACCGAAGTGATGGACAAACTTTTCCGCATTCTGGAACACGCCTTCACGCAAACACTCACGATGAGCCGCAAAGAAAAAATCACGATGCGTCTGGCGGCATTGAGTCTTGGAGTCAAACGCGTGCAGGAAGCGAAGAAGATTCGCGGCCTATTCCCATAATTATTTTTTCCGCGATTTCACAAACTGCTTCAACATTTCGGGATTGCTTTCAAAAAATTTCGCGAGGCTGGAAAGAATTTCCACGGTTTCAGGGCTGAGATGATGTTCGATGCCTTCGATGTCGTGACGTTGCGTCTCTTCGTCCAGGCCGAACAAGGAAAAAAATCGCGAAAGAGTTTCGTGGCGTTTTTGGATTTGCGTGGCGACGGCGCGGCCTTTGTCGGTAAGAATCAGGCCGCGATATTTTTCGTAATTTAAATAACCGAGTTCGTCGAGGCGTTGCACCATGCTGGTGACGGAGGCTTGGCGGACTTTTAGCGACGACGCGATGTCCACGACGCGGGCGTAACCCTTTTCTTCGATCAGCTCGTGAATACGTTCGAGATAATCTTCAGCGCTTTGGCTCGGCAATGATGGCGTGGACATGACGAAAGAATTAAGCATGGATTGCGAAGATCTGGCAAGGCGCAGCTCTGGGCGAGGCCGGGGAAACACCGAACATCCAACATTGAACACTGAACATCGAAATGGAGAATCGCACTCGCGCGCACTTGCCAAAACCACGTCCAGCAGGCGAAATTCTGGCGATGAGATTTTTCAACTTCGTTTTCGCGACGGCCTGGGTGGTGGCTTGTGTTTCGTGCGGCAAACGTTCGGATAATTTCTCCACGGAAAAATCCGGGAACACCAATCAACAAATTTTTCAGGCCAAAGGAGTCATTGAAGAAATCAAGCCGGATGGAAAAAGCGCGCTGATCAAGCACGAGGAGATTCCGAAATACATGGCGGCGATGACGATGGAGTTTGAGACGAAAAACACTAATGAACTGCGTGGCTTGAAAGCGGGCGATGCGATTTCCTTTCGCCTGAATGTCACAGACAACGATGGCTGGATTGATCAGCTAAAAAAATTAAACGTGTCACCGACCGAAACTCCTTCGCGCGCAACTTTCCGGCAGGTTCGTGATGTTGATCCTCTAAATGTGGGCGATGTTCTACCGGAATATCATTTCACAAATCAGATTGGGGAGGCAGTGAACTTGAGCCAGTTCAAAGGGCAAGCGCTGGCGATTGATTTTATTTTTACGACGTGCCCATTTCCGACGATGTGTCCGAGGTTGTCGCAGAATTTTTCCGAAGCGCAGAAAAAATTAAGAGAAATGCCGAACGCGCCGACAAACTGGCGTTTGCTCACGATTTCTTTTGATCCCGAGAAGGACACGTCAGTGGTTTTGAAAAGTTACGCAGAGCGACATAATTACGATCCGCAACATTGGAGTTTTCTCACTGGAGATTTGGTGGAAATTACGGCAATAGCCGAGCAATTCGGCCAAACATTTTGGCGAGAAGGCGGCTCGATTAGCCACAACGTTCGGACCGTGGTGATTGACGCGAGGGGCAAGGTTCAAAAAATTATTCCAGAGAATAAATGGACGAGTGAAGAGTTGGTGACGGAAATTTTGACGGCAGCGGCGGTAAAGTAATCAAGAGGATTTCGTCAGCCGACGTTTTGCCAGCCAATTATTAAATTGATCGAGCACCACGGCCACAATCACGACTGCGCCAATGATAATCTGGCTGTAATTTTGGTTGATGTTGAGGATGACAATTCCTGTGTTGATCATTTGCAGAATGAGCGCGCCAAGAATCGCGCCGAGCGCAGAGCCTTTGCCGCCGGACAAACTCGCGCCGCCCACTACCGCCGCCGCGATGACGTTCAATTCATAGCCTTGCCCATCGCTGGATGACGCGCTGCCGTAATAGCCGAGCGCGAGGAGTGCGGCAATTCCAGCGGTGAAACCGGAAATCGCGTAAACCATCAGCTTCGTTCGCTCGACCCGGATTCCACTGAACCGGCTGGCCAATTCATTTCCGCCCACCGCGTAAATTTTTCGCCCGAGGACGAGTTGCGACAAAAAAATCCAGCCGATGAATGTCACCAAAATCATCACGCCCAAAGGGACGACGCTGAGGCCGCCAGTGGTTTCCCATTTCACCAGGTCGCGAAAATTTTGCGGAAAGCCGCCGATCGACTGGCCATTCGTGACGACAAATGCAATACCTCGAAATACCGCCATCGTGCCCAAAGTGATGATGAACGGATGAACTTTTAGCGTGACGATCATTGCGCCATTCAGGAAACCGCAAATGGTGGCGAAGCCGATGCAGGCCAACATTCCCAACCAGACTCCGTTTGCGTTGCCGGAAAATTCCGGACCGAACCGATGGAAAGTAATCGCGCCGAGCACCGATGCCAGCGCGTAAATCGCCCCGACCGACAAGTCGATTCCGCCGGAGACGATGACAAAAGTAGCGCCGATAGCCATGATCGCGACGAAGCTCGTATCTTTCGCGAGTTGGACGAGAGTTTGGGAGTTGAGGAATTTATTTTTCTCGACCGTGACGCGCTCGATTTCTCCTTTGGAATTTTTCTTGAATTCGGGCCGATCGACTTTCCCGCCGAATATGGCGAGCAGCGCGCCGAGAACAAAAATCACGACGACCAATCCAAATTCCTGCAAACGTAATTGGCTTCGCAGGTCAAATTTTGAGGGCGCTGTTTTCATCGGAGTGGCGCGACGCTAACGAGTTTGAGTTTAAAGTTCAAAAGTAAAGTTGAGTGACAGCTGCCTCCGGCGGATGCGAAATAATTTTAAGAAGCAATTTTGCTAAACAGCGTTGCTTCGAACCCGCTAAAAGCGGGCGCTAGCCACATCATTTGAAAATATTTTTCGTTTTTTGTAGAAAAAAGTTGAAATCGTTTGAACAAATCTCTACAACATCGCTCGAAGTCAGCAAACGAATTGACCATTCCTCCTCGCGCGTGAAATCATTTCGCGACAGG
>JBDSYB010000142.1:0-11415 GCA_039925885.1 Verrucomicrobiota bacterium | reverse complement strand
CGTCAATTCGCGCCGTTAATGTTTCCGCATTTTTTGTCGCCACGGCGTCAGCGCGAATCAATTTAATTTGTTGGTCGAGACGTTCCTGCTCGGAAATGACGAGCGCGAGATTTTCCTGCGCTTGCTCAATCCGTTGCAAACGCTTGCGCAAAACTTCCATTCGCTCGAGTCGAGAGCCGAGAAAACGCTGGCGCGAATCTGCAGCCGGATTTTTTTTCGCTTTCAAGTCATCCACTTCTTTGGTCAAACGCGTGGCTTCGGCTTCAGCGTCCTGAATTACGCGCGGCAAATTCTCCTCGCGTTCCGTTTCCAGAAAACGGTCGAGCGATTCTTCAATGGTCAAGAGGCGGAGAAACGTCCACATCAATTCGTCGAGTTTTCGCAAACGTGGGTCGATTCCAGAGTCAGACGCCATCGGATTTTCCGCGCTGGCGGATTCGATGTTGCGACAAACCTCAGCGAGTGCGCCGTAGCGTTCGCGACGCGGCTGGGAAAGAGATTGCAAGAGCGCGTCCCGCTTTTGCACAAATTGATTTACCTGGGTCATCGAGGCGAGTTGCTTTGCGTTCTGACCTTTTTTGTCCACCCAGCGGCGGAAAAAAGATGCGTCCGGCAAATGAATCCAGCCGACGCTGTAAAGTGTCGCGCCTGCAATCAATCCTAGAAGGTTCGCGCTCAAGAAACCGATACCGAGCGTGAGAATTCCCAGCCACGCGTGCTGCGGGCTTTTGAGAAATTCGCCTCGATAATTTATCCGTTGTTCGTCCATTAAAAAAGTTTGTCCGGGGGAGCGCGGCCTTCAGGCCGCTTCACCAACATTTGTTCAAGTGATTTTCCATGTGTTTTTGGCTTTCGACGTTGAAGCGGCGTGAACGCCGCGCTCCGTTTCTATTTATTCAACGCGCCGCCCGCGATGGCGTCCTCTTTCAATCGACGCAATAACTCCTGCGAGGTTTCGGTGAACCACGATTTTTTCCGCAAGGTTTCCGGCGGTTCGTCGGGGCGCGGCAACGATAAAATTTCCACCAATCGTCCCGGCGATGCCGCCATGCGGAAAACACGGTCGCCGAGATAAACTGCTTCTTCAACCGAGTGCGTCACGAAAAAAATTGTGCCTTGCTGCTCTTTCCAAAGCTCGACCAAAAGTTCCTGCATACGAAGGCGAATTTTCGGGTCGAGCGCGCCAAACGGCTCGTCCATCAACAAAAATTTTGGCTTCAGAATCAACGTCGCGGCGATAGCGACTCGTTGTTGCATTCCGCCGGAAAGTTCGGATGGAAATTTATTTTCAGAACCTTCGAGGCCAACTTTTTTCACCCATTCCATTGCTTGCGCGCGCCGCTCATTTCCCGGAACGCCGCGCAATTTTAAACCGAACGCGATGTTATCCACGACTCGCAAGTGCGGCAGCAGTGAATATTTTTGGTCCACCAAGCCGCGTTGCGCGTCGGGTCCAAAAATCGGTTTTCCAAGAATTAACGCTTCGCCACTGGTCGGCGGAAAGTGCGGCGAGAGACCGGCGATTGTGCGGAGCAAAGTTGATTTTCCACACCCGGACGGGCCGACGATGGAAATCATTTCCCCCACGTTGGGCAAATCATGCACGACAAATGAAACGTCTTTTATCGCGACGGCTGCGGTCGGCCCGCTGCCAAAAACTTTTGTGACATTGCAGAAGCGCACGAGTTCCGGGAGAGAACTTTTGGATTTTTCGTCGTTGGTAGGAGTGGTGGGCGCGGCGTCCATGTCAGTTCGCGTATTTGTAAGGAAAAAGTAATCGTCCGCCCAAACGCCAGAGTTGGTCGCAGGCAATCGCAATTAAAACGATGACGATGATGATGGCAAAAATTGCGGCGGTGTGTCCGCGTCGCTCCGAAATGGAAATTAAATAGCCGAGTCCTTGTTGAGCATTGACGACTTCGGCTAGAATAATCCAGCCCCAGCCGATTCCATAAACGGCGCGCAAAGAATCCCAGACTTCGGCTTTCGCCACGGGAAATAATACCTGCGTGACAAGCTGCCATTGCGTTGCGCCTTTTGTGACCGCGACATCGAGAAATGCGCGCGGCACGTCCGCAATCGTTCGAAAAACCGCAGGCAACAGCGCGACAAAACAGCCGATGAAAAGAAATCCAATTTTCTGAGTTTCGTTCAGACCAAACCACGCCAGCGTCAATGGAATAAAAACTACGATGGGGACGTAAGCGCCGATTAACGCGAGAGGACGGAAAAAAGCGGCGATGGGCGGAAATGCCGCCATAAAAATTCCAAGCGGGACCGCGACGATTGCGGCGAGCGAAAAGCCAATGGTGACGCGCTGAAAAGATTTTAACGCGCTGCGCACAAGCTCCTGTTCAAAATGCAATTTTGGAAATGCCATCAGGACTTCCATCGGACTTGGCAGAATGAGCGGAGCTAAAACGCGGTCTTCAATTTTTTCGCCGCGTGTGACGAACCACCATGCGAGAAACATCAGCGCGATAAATGAAATCGTGAGCAAGAAAGATTTTTTCTCAGCCAGCGGCGCGCGCACACGCAATCGCGCGAAACGCACAAGCGCGCTCAACACGAGGGAAAACGAAATCGCGAAGGTAAAAAACTTGAGCACTATTCTTTCTCCAGCGGAAATACTTTAACTTCGACGCGCCGATTCTTTTTGTTGTGTTCAGGATTGCTGGCGTCGGTCATTGCAGCGACGGGATTATCCCAACCGTTGCCCATGACCTTAAATTTATTCGGGTCAAATTTGTATTTTCCAAGAATGGATTTGCGAACCGAATCCGCGCGGTCATAAGAAAGTTGTCGCACCAAATCTGCGGGAACAACTCCCTTGCGACTCGAGTCGGTATTTCCTTCAATCACGATGTAAGCGTTGCCAAAGGAGCCGGCGAGTTTTCCGATTTCCTCGAGCACGGTCGGGATATTTGTGTCGTATTCGGGATTCAGCGTCGTGCGATTTGGCTCGAAAGAAATGATGACGGATTTCGTCAAAATTTCGCCCGACTCCGCCTCGGCATTTTTAAACATCGCGCCCGCTTTGAAAGTGGGTTGGGACAGATCGCGCACTTCTTTATATTCCTCGGAAAGTTTTGCGAGAACGCCAGCCGCTTTGACTTTCGCGGAGGGAACCGGCGTGCTAATTGCGCCGAGCGAACGGTAAATCGTCGATGCGCGATTCCAAACGACTTCAAAGTTGGATGGATTCAACGGGTCGAGAAAGAAATTTGAGTTCTCGCGATAATTCGCCAGATGAGCGTCGCCCTCGATAATCCCGCCGTCTTTCCCGATCATCGCGGTGCAATCTTCCACCGGCAAACTGTAAGCCGCCGACATGAGCTTGGCGGCGTTGGGCACATTTTTTCGCAACATATCGACGCCCTCAAAAATTCCCCTTACCAGACCGGCGACGATTTCAGGATGATCGCGGAAAAAATCATTTCGCACCGCCCAGACGTCAGCGATCAAGTGATTCGCGCTGTCCGTGCTTACCACGAGGCGCGTGTCTTTTACCTGTTCGGAAACGGTGTAAATATCGGGCGACCATCCCACGAATGCATCGAACGATTTGTCCTGCACAAAAATTTTCGCGGCAGCGGGAGCATCACCGGCCCATTTGAAATCGACTTCCGCGGGATCAATTCCCGCATCGATCAAAAGCGACATGATGAGGTAATGACTCGGAGAATTTTGCGCGAGCACCACTTTTTTCCGTTTGCCATTTTTCATTCGGAAATCGTTGATGGAGCGAAGTTCGCCGCGAGCGACAATTCCGTCGCCACCGTCGGACCAATCAACCTGTTGGCAAACGACCGGAACGGTTCGTGAATCTTTCGCGAGTTCCGGCGCGAACAGCGCGATCATATCGAGCGTTCCCCAAAGCACATGACTGTGACCGCTGGCAAAAAGATCGCGCGCTTTGACCGGATCATCGACGAGCGTGAGATTCACGTAGAAACCATATTTTTTATAAAATAGACTTCCTTCGTTGGCGGCCATTCCGTTGTTGGCCACGATGATTGGCGCCCAGCCCGGCCAGACATTGATCGGAAATTGCACGACCAATTTTCCGTCTTTCATGGTTTTGTCGTAATCGCTCACGCCCGAAACGGCGGGAATTGCAGAACCATCAATGAGCGAAACCGCTTTGTCACCCGCGAGCAATTTACTGGCAACGGCTGCGTCCACTTTTCCCGCTTTGGCCAATTCGTCTTTGACCGATTGCGGATTAACCGAAACGTTGTTGGTGTGTCCGCTGGGCGCGATTTTGTCCCACCAGCGATAAACTCCAAAGCCGACGACGGCCAGAATGATGAATGTTAAAAAGATTTTTCCTCGTGCTGTCATAATTTAATTTTCCTCTTAGCTAAACGGAACGATTCAGATAATTGCTCGCCCTCACCCTAGCCCTCTCCCCCGAGGAGAGGGAACAAGAATGAATGCGCTCGGCCATTCTTCAACGCCAAACATTTTTCAGCGCTGAAAAACTTTCACGGTGGAAACAAAACAGAACCAATGCGCACTGGCTTATTCTCAACGCGAAACCTTTTCCATCCTGAACGTGAAATATTCTCCAGCGCTGGATAACACTCTCCCTCTCCTTGGGGGAGAGGGCCGGGGTGAGGGCGAGCGTTTCATTTTAGGATTCACTGAAATTTACTCGGCAATTTTCTGGCGCTGCTGCGGACTTTGTTCTGTGGTTGGGGCGGCTTCACCCTGCACCAGATTCATTTTCTTTTTGTATTCCTGAAACAACATTGCGCCGCGCGCTTTGCGCATTTCCTGCTGACGCGAAACGTTGGAACCCATCTCCTTGGCAAGATCGAGAGTGGCGCGCATTTGACCTTCGCCCGACGCGGCGGATTGCCGAAGCTGCTGCATGGATTGGCCCATCTCGCCGCCCATCATTCCCTGCAATTCCGTGATGGAACCTTTCATCAGGCCCGCGAGATTTTCGAGCGAACGGCCTATGGCAACTTTCGTTTTAACCGTTTCAAATTCGCGTTGGAATTTTTGAATTTCGCGAAGGCTCTGCGCGATGATTTGCGTGTTCTGCTGATACAATTGATCGAGCGTGTTGAGTTGGGCTTTGTTCTCATTTAAATCGGTTTCAACCGTCGCCAATTCATCGGCGTAATGCGCGCCGTTGGCTTCGTCATTGGCCGCAGCGGCGGCCTGCAACATCCCTTGCAAATCTTCGCGCTGCCGTTCCTGACGTTTGATTTGATCCTTGAGCAGCGCGACCTGCCCGGCGAGTTGGCCGTTGGCGTAATGCGCTTTGTCAGCTTTGGCTTTGGAATCGCGAATGCCGCGTTCGACCATCGCTTGATTGATGGCGTCAGTCTCGGTGGCTTGTTCGGCCATGAGACCGAGCCAGATGAAAACCCGTTTGAATGCTCGAAACATAATTTTATTTCAGTTTGATTGGAGAATTTTTATCCGTTTTTACCGGCGCTTCTTCCTCTTCCAGTAAAATCTTTTTTTCCACGATAAAATCGAGTTGCGTGTTCAACTCCTTTTCATTCGCCGCGCCCACGACGGTCGCATGCAATTTTTTGACCGGTTCAAAAACTTTTGCCGCCACATCAAACGCGATAAAATGTAAGGAAAGACCGCTGCCATTGCGTTCGGCATCCGTTTTTAAACTTGGAATCACCTCGGACGGTTGCGGGCCTACGGTGTTGATTCCGTCGGTCAAAACGAGGATGTGTTTGTGTTTGGCCTTGGATTGCAGAAGCGGTTTGGCAGCGGTGCGAATAGCTTCACCGAGTGGAGTGGCACCGGACGGTTTCTGGAACGCTTTTACCCAGGAGATTAATTTCTCTTCGTTTAATTCATCGAAAGGCACCGCTTCCCTGGCTCCAGTTCCGTTGAAAACGACGAGGCTGCAAAACACTTTGCGCGGAGCGGTCTTTGAGTGGGCGACGTCTTGCAGACGGTTGATTACGGACGTCAACGCGCGGTTCGCGATGACAAATTTTGGAGACATCTTGTTCGAGCCGTCTCGCACCAGTTCGGCCATGCTGCCGGAGGTGTCGTAAACGATGGCCAGTGCCACGCTGTTGTCGCTCTCCGCCGATGGCTGGGCAATGCAATTTAGAAAAATTCCGAAACTGAAGAAGAGTAACAAAAAAAGAATTTTTTTCATGCCGCGTTGACCCTTTGCGCGCTGACGTTAGCAATTAGCGGGTTTGTGTCAACGCCGCTTCTACAACTTGTAGTCTGCGAAAATTTTATCCATTGCTTCAGCGAAACGGGAGCCAGCGCAATCCTATTTACTTCGCAATTTGAAATTCATTTCGCGAGCGATGAATCTTGAATGCGAACTTAGTGGTGTCCCCAGAAGTGGGGACTAGCCCAAAATCACCGTTTGAGTAATTTGGCTTCGTTCTTGGTGGATGTTCTCGTGTGAAAGGCCGGAGTTGTTCTCCGGCCTTTTTGTTTTGATTCCCTTATGGCGGAGATGTCTCTTGCGTATTCCTTTTGGCATCCAATATTTCGCGGATGCGGGTAAGAATGGCGTCGGGGCGGAATGGTTTTTGGAGAAACTCGGCGGGGCCTTGGAAATTCCCTAATTGCCGAGCCTCATCATCGCTATACCCCGAAATGTAAAGAACCGGCAGACTCGGGCGGACACTCAACAGGCGGCGGGCGAGGTCGCTACCGTTCATTTCCGGCATCATCATATCGGTGATCAGAAGGTGAAGAGGCTCTGACTGCTGACTGGCGAGTTCCAAAGCCTGGTTGCCGTTGCGAGCTTCGAGGACAACGTAGCCGCGACCACGGATAATTTCCGCCAGCATTTCGCGAACTATTTCCTCGTCTTCCACCAACAAAATAGTTTCCGATCCAGTGGTTTCCTGGAGAGATGGCTGCTTGGGAAATGGGTTGGAGTCGGTCAGCGGCTGGTCAACGCGGGGAAGGAAGACGTGAAAAGTGGTGCCGCGTCCGAGGTCGCTTTCGAGGGTGATTTCCCCGCCACTTTGCCGGACAATTCCGTAAACGATGGAAAGGCCTAAGCCAGTTCCTTTTCCCACGCTCTTCGTGGTAAAAAACGGTTCAAACAAATGGGATTTTACTTCATCGGACATTCCGGTGCCGGTGTCCGTGATGGAAAGACGCACATAGTCTCCCGGCTGAAATTCTTCAGAAAACCCGTCTTTACCAGCGGCAAGATGTTCGTTGTTTGTTTCAATGCGCAGAGTGCCGCCGTTGGGCATGGCGTCGCGCGCATTGAGCGAGAGATTCAAAACCACTTGCTCAATCTGTCCGGGATCTGCGCAAACATGCCCGCTTTGCCCGGTGCGGGTGAGGATTTGAATGTTTTCACCGATCAACCGGCGGAGAAGTTTGTGGACATCAGCGACAGTGGAATCCAATGAAAATATTTTTGGCTGCAAAACTTGTTTCCGACTAAAGGCGAGCAATTGTCCGGTCAACGCCGAAGCGCGGTCCGCCGATTTTTCGATTTGCACAATCGTATCGCGATTCGCATCGGAATCCGGCAGTCGCTGCAGGAGCAAACCGGAATAGCCGATAATGGCTTGCATCAAATTGTTAAAATCATGCGAGATTCCGCCCGCCAATCTGCCGATGGCTTCCATTTTCTGGGACTGACGCAGACGGGTTTCAAAACTGAGGCGGTCAGTGATGTCACGGGAAACCACAACGATTTTTTCCGGTTTCCCGGAGCGATTGGTGATCACGCTTGCTTGTGATTCCACAAAACGGATGGATCCATCCTGGCGAACAAAACGAAATTCCGCGCGTTTGCCGACTCCGGTGGAAACGGTTTCGTCAAAAATGCGTTTGATGGTGGCTTGGTCGTCGGGATGTATTTCAGCGAACGAATTTGTCCCCACCAACGAATCAGTGTTGCCCAGCAACAGAGAATAGGAGGGGCTATTGTAGATGCGGTTCCCTTTTAAATCGAGCACCGCCACCATGTCGGTCATGGTTTCGGAAATGAGTCGAAAAAATTCCTCCCGTTCCCGCAAGGTTTCCTCAAGTTCCTTGCGGGTGGTCACATCGTGGATGACCGCTTGAAATTCTTGCGGGCGGTTATTTTCGTCGAAAAGCGCCCTAACGGTGCATTGTTGCCAGATCACTTTCCCTTCCTCTGAAATTAATTTGTCGTCGTAGGAAACGGTGGGTTGCGCTGGATTCAAAGCGGCGAAGACGGCCAGTGGGATTTCGCGGTCTTGCGCGGAGAGGGTCGGCAGGAAGAACGAGCCAGTTAATTCGAGCGCGGACTTTTTTTGAAAAGCGCAGTAGGCTTCATTAACAAAAGTGAGGCGGCCCGTCGCGTCAAACCGGCAAATCAAATCGGTTTGATCATCGACCACTGCGCGATAAGATTTTTCACTTTGAAACAAGGCGCGTTTGCCTTCCTCACGTTCAGCGGCGAGGGCAGCGAAGAACAAATTTCCGATTGAAAGCGTCCCGAGATAGCTGCCCAGGAGCATCAAGCTATCGCTCATTTGAGTCATCACGAACGGACCACGGCCTCGCAAGAGAGAATGGATGGCAACGGCGCAAACGAGCGCAGACCCGGTGGCGGCCCCGCGTGGGCCAAATCGAAGAGCGCCCCAGATGAGAAACGGGTATGGGAGGTAGGCCAACGGATAATTCTGGATGCCGTATGCATACCAACTTCTAAATGAAATTAAAGTTCCGGCAATCAAAGCGGTTGCGCAAATGAGAGCTTCAAATATCAATTTGCGCGGCCAGCGAAACACGGTCGGAGATCCCCAGGTTAACAGGAGCGGAGCGACCACCAGGCCAGCGAGCGCATTGGGCACCCACCATTGCAGAACCGTGGGAAACAAATTTTCCCATTGAACCTGCCCTGAATAAAAAAGTCCAACCACGCTGAAAAGCGCGTTGATGCTTGCCCCGACGAAGAGAACCACGAGAACAAAACCGACTACATCGCGGACGCGATCCAGCGCCGGTCGAAAGGCGACAAAGCGCTTCAGGAGGTAGGCCGAAGCCAGTGCGCCGATGGTGGTTCCAAGCGCTGTTCCAACCGTGAACCTGAGCGGTTGACCGCCTTCAAAACCAAACAAAAATGCGCCGAGAATCAGAGCGGGCCAAAAGCGATTTCCAAAAAGAAGAATGGCGGCGAGTGCAATTCCCGCAGGGGGCCAAAGTAGCGTGAAGTGTTGGGAAACGAAAGACGTCTCTCTTCCCACCAAGCCGCCGAAAAAATAAAAGGCGATGAGAATGACGAGTTGGCTTGGAAAGGTCAGCCCGGATTTTTTCATCTCGAAACGAGCCTAGCAACCGGCGAATAAAATGAAAGCAAATGGTGCGCGGTAGAGGGTTTGAACCTCTGACCCCTACCGTGTCAAGGTAATGCTCTACCACTGAGCTAACCGCGCACAAACCAGCGGGCGTTTACGATGCCACGCTTCTTTTTCATGGCAAGCGCAAATCAAATTTTTGGCACCATCCCACGCGGTAAAACAACCAGTCTCAATTTTTCTGCCGCGCTTCGATTTCTGAAATCGCCCATCGCGCATGTTCGCTGATCAATGGCTCGGGATCTTCGGCGGCGCGTTGCAGGGACGGCAGCGCCCCGGCGTCCCCGATATTTCCCAGCGCGACACAAACGTTGCGCAACAATCCGCGGCGTTTGGCCCGCAACATTGGCGTTTCGGCGAAGTGCAGGCGAAACCCCTCTTCATCCAGTTCTAAAAGTTTCAGCAGATCAGGCGCAGCCAGATTTTTTTTGGCAAATGGCTTCATCATTTTCGCCGATTGGGCAAAGCGATTCCATGGGCAAGCGGCCAGGCAATCGTCGCAGCCGTAAATGCGATTGCCGATTGCCCGACGAAATTCGACGGGAATCGAACCTTTCAACTCGATGGTCAGATAGGAAATACAGCGGCGCGCATCTAATTGAAAAGGCGCGGTGATCGCATCGGTTGGACAAGCGGAAATGCAACGCGCACAGGAGCCGCAACGATTTTTCTCAGGCGCATCCGGTTCCAATTCCAGCGTAGTGATGATCTCGCAAAGAAAAATCCAGTTGCCCAACTGGCGGCTGATCAAGTTGGTGTGTTTGCCAATGAAACCAATCCCGGCGCGTTCGGCGAAATCGCGTTCCAGAAGCGGGCCGGTGTCCACATACCAAAGCGAACGCGTGGTTTGCGGCTGAAAAGAATTTACCAATGCGGCCAATGATTTCAGTCGCTCGGCCAAAACGTCGTGATAATCCGCGAAGCGCGCATAACGAGCGATCACCCCTTGAAACGTCGCACCACTTTCCTCAGCAGATGTTTCGCCATAGCTGACCGCAAGAGAAATAATTGTTTTCGCATTGGGCAACACCAGTTGAGGATCAATGCGCTTGGCTACGTTGCGCTGCAAATAACCCATCTCGCCATGGTTCTCCCGGGCAAGCCACTTCTGAAAATGGAGCGAGTGTTCCGGCGGTGCGGCGGTCGTAAACCGGCAGGCGTCAAATTCCAATTCGCGCGCTTTGTTTTGGATGGCTTGCTTCACCGCGGATGAGTAGCGAGGTGGAATTCGTAACCGACATGTTGCGCGACTTCTTTGGCGGAACGAACTTCCGTGTTCACCAAAATATCCGCCTGCCGATAAAAAGGTTCGCGAGCCGCCAGCAATTCGCGAATTTTTTCCTGAGGATTTTCCGTTTGCAGCAAAGGACGATGAGTCTGGGTCTGCACTCGGCTCCAGATTACTGAGGGAGACGCCCAAAGGCAAACGACCAGCGCGTGCTGTTTCAAGCTGGCTAGATTCGCCTCGTTTGCGCCCACGCCGCCGCCCGTGGAAATCACCGCGCCTTTCAGCGTCGCAAATTCTAACACCACTTGTTGCTCCAACTGGCGAAACGCGGCCTCGCCCTGCTCGGTGAAAAGCGTGTCGATGGATTTCCCGGAGTAAGCCTCGATCCATTCGTCGGTGTCGTAAAAAGCGAACCGCAAATATTCCGCGACCAGCCGGCCTACCGAAGATTTGCCGGTGCCCATGAAGCCAATCAGCGCCACGTTTCGAATTTTCCGAGAGTCGCTCACGGCGGAATTAACGCAGAAGCCGCCGAAAGGCGCACGCAGTTTTTCCCGGTGATTGTAAATCATTCTCCCTCTTCTCGGAGGAGTTGGTTAGGGGGAGGACGAGCAAAAAGATTTTCATTCCTTTGCGCCGAACATCCCGCTTATTTGCCGGACGTGAACTTCAAGAAAGCCAGACAGGAATCGAGCGGGGAGCAGAAAAGAGTTGTTGTGATGGGGTGATGTTGCTTCGATTTTGTGGAGAGGGCTTTGGGGGTGTAGAAAGAACAAGTATGGAAACGAAAAGTAAATCGTCGCGTCGCTATGACGCTGAGTTTAAAGAAAATGCCGTGGCGCTGGTCCAGTCCGGGCGC
The DNA here is from genome assembly GCA_039925885.1 of Verrucomicrobiota bacterium. Lineage (GTDB taxonomy): Bacteria > Verrucomicrobiota > Verrucomicrobiia > Limisphaerales > CANJXF01 > CANJXF01. The sequence goes on along the minus strand of JBDSYB010000142.1, from coordinate 26 downwards.
ACCATCCGATCCGTCAGCACGGATCT
>JBDSYB010000141.1:0-4768 GCA_039925885.1 Verrucomicrobiota bacterium | reverse complement strand
TGTTGTGTTCTTTACTGCCGGTAAAATAGGCGAGGGCAAAAGGATACTCGGCGTCGCTCACCACGCGCAAATCGGCTTGAATGCCGCCTTCCAAAATGACGCTCGCCTTCGTATCGCCTTTGGCACTTGTGCTGAGAATTCCGGGAAGTTGCGTGAAAAATTCAATGATGGCAGCGGGTTTTTTCGACGAAACCAAAAAATCAACGTCGCCAACAATTTCTTTGAACCGCCGCAAGCTTCCCGCCGTGCTGCAACGAATCACGTCTGGATGAGCGCGTAGATTTTCGAGAATCGGTTCCGCAACAAGGAGTGCCTCACTGATCAAATGCCGCGATGCGTAAGTGCGCTTGAAAGTAATTCCTTCGCAAATTTTCTGCTGCGTTTTTTCCCCGAAGCCATCGAGCACGGCGACTTTTCCCACTTTGCACGCCGCCTCAAGTTCATCGAGACTCGTGATGCCGAGCTTCTCGTAAAGCGCTTTGACTTTTTTTGGGCCGAGTCCCGACACGCCCAGCATTTCCATCAAACCCGCTGGCAGCGACGCTTTTAATTCCTCGTAATATTCGAGCCGACCCGTCGTGACGAGTTCGGTAATTTTTTTCTGAATCGCTTCGCCGATGCCTTTGATTTCGCCGAGCCGTTCTTCGGCAACGATTTTTTCCAGCGGCTCGCTGATGCCTTCGAGCGTCCGGGCGACATTCAGGTAAGCGCGCGTCTTGAACGGATTTTCCCCCTTCAATTCCAGCAACGTCCCGATCTCGACAAGAATCTGCGCGACCTGATCTCTGTTCATGCGCACCAAAGTAAAACAATTTGGAAGTCAGGAAAGGGAGAAAATTTTCAACCTGTTCCGATAGATGAAGCTGAGGCACGCGGGCAGAAACGCAGACCCGCGACTTGCGCAAAAAAGTTTTCGCACTAATTGGTGCCGGTTAATGACGGTTCATTTCTCGCCTCTGATTCGTGTTCGGTTGTCCTCCACAATCCAGAGACGCTCTGCAATGGGTTCCGTCTGGAGCAACGTGAGGATGCGAGGAATGATGGCGATGACCGTGTCGCGGTCCTGACGCGCCAATCGCAAGACAATGATTCCGGGGTAATCCTGCGGCGGGTAGTTCTTGATGTGCGCGAAATCCAAATCGATTGTAATGAGAATGCGTTGCTCGTCCTGGCAAACCTTGGCGATGGATGGGTCAGCGGCGCCGCGCAAATTCTCGTCGAGGACCGAATGAGCGTCGTGACCGTCGGCCCGAAGAACCGCTCCCAAATCGGAAGGCAGATTCTCATCGAACTTGAACTTCACGGGGCCGCTCCGAGCGGTGTCGCGACAATTCGCTCCCGCGCAAGCTCGGCTGCGTAGGACATCGCAGCAGTCACGTCGTCAGCTTGGAGGGAGGGGTAGCTCTGGACGATGTCCGTCGGGCTGAGTCCTGCAGCCAGGTTGTCGAGGACAACCGACACCATGACACGAGTGCCACGAATGCAGGCTTTGCCGTGACAAACGTTTGGCTCAACAGTGATGCGGTCAGTCCAATTCATACCGTCAAAGGTGAAGCTTCTCTTACGTCCGGTCAAGATCCGGCGTGACGATGGGTGGCGGAGGGAAATTGAAAATTTTCAATTGCCAATTTTCAATTTTAAATTTCCACCGAAACCCGCGCGCCAGCACTCGCCAGAAGCCGCGCAGCAGCGTGACGAACGAAAATTTCAACCGTGTTCAAGTGGCAAGAGCCGCGAAATGTCCGGGCTTATATTTTTCAAAGGACTGCGGAACGCGTGACGCAAGGCCGCTTCCAATTGCGGATCGTTGTCCTCCTGCTCCACGAGTTCATACACGCGCAATGCCTCGCGGATGACCTCGTCTTGCGTCAAGTAACCGCCCCCCTTCATTTTCTGGCCGACGAATTTTTCCTGATGCGGGGTGAGCGAAACTTTCATGGCCGAAAGTTAAAGGTGGCTCCTCACAGTGTCAAAATTTAAGAGCGCGCTGACAATTCTCTGAATGGGCGTGGGGTGAAAGTGTTGGAAATTCATTGCGTAGCTCCCGTCGGAAACGTTTGTTTCCCGTTTTCCACCGTTTTAACTACTTCCCTTGTATCAAGGCTAACCCAGACACTGGCTTTAGCGCCCCATCCACTTTCCAAATCCAATTGTAAAACCCGACCTTTTATCTCGATCTTGTTTTTCTTCGTAAATCCCATCGCAGAGCTATTTTCAAATGCGGTGAAAAAATTAGGCCTTAACACCGACGCAAGATCCGTGACTGGTTCTGAATCTTGAAACACCTCCCTAGCATCTATGTTTTTAGCAAAACGATTTACGACATCATCTAACTTTTCGCCCGGTTTGATTTTTGGATTGGAACTTTTGTACCACTGTAAAATACTAAGTCCCAGCCACCCTCCAACTATTCCCTCATCCGTTTCGAAATAAAAATCAGCCTCCCGGCCAGCCAAAACATTTCCTGTTCTAGGATTAACAAAAACCACAACTGCGTTTTGGAAGCTCCCGTTAAACTCGACCATCGCCCTTTTCGCATCCACCACGGTGACTTCACCAGCAGGAAAATACAGATTCAACTTCATCGAATTCCAGGCAGTTTTAGCAATTGCCTTCTCTGGGGGTCTTTCCACAGGCGCGGATTGTTCTATTGATGCGGAAACCACTGGCTCCGGCTTCGGGTGCGGGTCGAATTTATATCGTAGCAGAGGCTTCGGCTTCGGCAGATTCTTTGTTGCATTTTCATCCGCCAACGCAATCCCACGATGCAAAGTGAACAGCATAATGAAAATGGAAACATAAACTGTTCCTTTTGTTTTCATTCCCAAATAAACACCAAGGGCGATATATGGTTGCCTCCTAATGCTCCAAGTTCAGGACGGCAAAAGGAGACGGGGCGGGGAATCTTGGGTTTCCAATCCATTGAGGCTCGTGATGCCGAGCTTTTCGTAAAGTGCACCGCATGGTTAGGTGTCATGGTCATTTCAAGTCAGCACTATTCGCCATGCAAAACCTTGCCAGTGCCATCCATGTAGATATGCACGTAAGTCTGGCCTCCCTTAATTGCGACGTCATTGACGTATTCGTTTCTCAGCCACGTCACGATCCAGAACTTGCGGCGGTCACTGCTGCGATTCTGCTCAAGCCGCGTCGAATCAATGTAGCTGTCGGCGACGCTGATATTTTGCTTCCGAACGAGTTCTTTGGCGATTCTGACCGCATCCTCAATGCCAAGCGTCGGCCCGTGCAATTTGGCGGGCGTCGAATCGGTAGCGATGACTAACGAGCAGAGTTGAAGCGAAAGCATCGTCGTGATGGCGCAAGAGAGTAGTGTTTTCATTTTTAGTGAGCGGGAATAGGCGCGGCTGTAGCGTGGACAGCCGCCAGAACTAGCGAGGCGAGCATGACAACCAGAAGAGTGACAATTCTTTTCATGTCTATTTGACTGCGGATTTCAAGAAATACTCCGGTTAGGCATCATCTTTTTAAGAAATCCTGTAACTTAATCTCATAAAAATCCGCCGATTCCATGGCGACGCTCTTGCCGTCGATGTTCGCGTGAGCACGCTCGGTGAAGACAAAGCAAAGGCCCGGCTTTTTCAACAAGTCATGTGACACCGTAAAATCGGCTTTCCAAACACGGCTTTCTTTTTTCAGCACGACTGGAATGGCAGGCTTGACGCCTTCTATCGAATGCGTCCGATTGCCGCCCTCGTTTTTGTGTGTGACGATCGAAAGGCCAGCGGTCGAATCCGAGGAAATGTCCTCCCGTTTCGCAGTGATGGCGACATGAAAGGCAACTCCATTGGGTGCGGCATTTGTGGAAATCACGAAGACATATTTGTATTGGTCGAGGTTCGTGGGGGTGACAGAAATCTCCACGCTCAAGCCATGTGCAGACAAAATAAGGCCCAACAAAAAGACGGCTGTGATAAATAAGCGGTGCATAATTTGATGCCTAGCAATTTTGTTAGGCCACATCATAAAATAGAATTTGCGGTTATTTAAGATTCTATGTTATTTCTCGTCAAAGGTGTCGGAAATGTGGATGCCACACTGTATAGTGACGGTCCCCTTAGGTAGGGAATTTACTAAACTGCCCCCTTTGAATTTAGCGCCGTCTTTGGGAATCCAAATCCGGTGTGTGTAACCCTCTTTTTTCAAATCTTTTTCCATTTCCGTAAGTTGGTCTTTAGGCAAGTCGGAGAACTTTTCGATTTCTAGCTTAAATTCTTCCTTAGACTGTGTTAGTAGCCTAAAATTCGCGAGGTCAATATTCTCCCGTGCCTTCTCGTCACGAAGCATAAGGCAGAATGGCACGTATGTTTTGCCCGCTTTTTTGACACCCTTGAAGGGCTTCATTCCAACGCTGAGTTCGTCATATGGATACTCCCCCGCTACTGCTGATATGGTAAAGAGAAGCAAGAGAAGTGGCTTTAGGAATATAATTTTCATATTTTTCATGTGGCCAACCCGGTTGATGTTTCCGACGTTAAACTTCCATTAAAATCTTGTCCAGCGCGGATTGATGGCAATGCTGGGCAAAATAACAAACCGGCAAAGGCGGTGCCTCCCACGCCGCCGGGACCGTTAGGATTTTATTTTATCACTATTGAATTGTAGGGCGGTTGTCCTCAACGACTGGGGGATGGCGTTTGGAACAAACGCCCTGACAAGAAATCTCATCGTAGCGGCGTCTCGGTAGAGCGCCGTCTTTCCCAATTCTCACCCATTCGGCGCTCTGCCGAGACGCCGCTACGTTCCAAAA
>JBDSYB010000140.1:0-9478 GCA_039925885.1 Verrucomicrobiota bacterium | reverse complement strand
AATTCCGTCTGGCTCGTCACCATTCCCTCGAAGCCGCAGCATTTTGTTACGCCCGGCGTGCCGACGTTTACTCTCACTGCCACCAACGACGCGATGGTGAAGGACGGCGCAAATAAAAATATCAACTTCGGCGCGCAAACCAATCTCGTGGTCCGCAATGATCCCACCAACACCACAAATCGCAGTGTCGCCCTCGTGAAATTCCGTTTGCCGACGATTTACCTGCCGGATGTGCAACTCGCCGTGTTGACAGTTTCAGGCGCGACGCTTACCACCGACGCTCCGGTTCAGGCCCACGTTTTCGGGATCACCAATAATAATTGGTCGCAGACGGCGGTCACATGGGCCACCGCGCCGAACCTTTCGCAAAACGTCGCAGCCGGTAACACCATTCCCAGCCAGTTCGTCAATGGCCTCGGCGATTCGGCGTTTCTCCAGGGACAATTGGTTTTTTCTTCCACGACTTTTTCCGAACAACAGATTGATGTTTCGTCATTCATTCGCGCCCGCACGAATTACGATGCCAGCTTCCTCGTTTCGCAAGACCCGCGTTGGAATGTCACGCTGCCCTCACTCGCCCCCGGCGATACGCAACCTGACGGAATGCAACTCGTCTCGCTCGAAGGCAGCGCAGCGAATGGCCCGCGACTTTTGCTTGTGCGTTTGAAAGACACCGACAACGACGGCATCAGCGACGAAGCGGAAACAAATATTTTCGGAACGAACCCCAACAATCCCGACACCGACGGCGACGGCGATTCTGACGGTTATGAAATTTTGGTCGCACATACTGATCCTTTGATTGCGCCGCCTCTCCCGATTTTGAAGATTCAACTTTCCGGCAACAGCGCCGTCGTATCGTGGCCGACGAATTCAACCGGATTTATTTTGGAAGAGACAACCGTTTTGTCCGCGACGAATTGGACAGCTGTGACAAATAGTTTGGTCGTGAGCGGAACGAACAACACCGCGACATTTAACATCAACGGAAGCAACCGGTTTTTACGTTTGCGAAAATGATGCCTCATCGGAGCGCAGGCGTCTCGCCTGCGTGTCGAACGGTCGGGAACACATACACGCAGGCGAGACGCCTGCGCTCCCATGAAGCCGGAAAATTTACGTGCAATTGCCTGAGCAAAAGCTTGGCAACCCCCTGTGCCTGCGGCTAAAAATATTCCTCATGTCACCGACAACAAACTCTGTAGTCCCTTCCGCCGGAACGCGCATCGGCAATTTTCGTTGGATGATTTGCGCGCTGCTGTTTTTTGCGGCGACAATTAATTACATCGACCGCCAGGTCATCGGCATTCTCAAACCGTCGTTAACCAAGGAGTTTGGCTGGTCGGACGAGCGGGTTTACGCCTCCATCGTTTTCAGTTTTCAACTCGCCTACGCCATCGGTTTTCTTTTCGTCGGACGATTCATGGATAAAGTGGGAACACGGCTTGGATTCGCGGTCTGCATTGTCATCTGGAGCATTGCCGCCGTCGCGCATGCGGGAGCGGATATGGTCGCCGGATTGCAAGTGCCCATGCTCCATCTCGATGCGAAAACAGGATTTTCCATCGTGACACTGACCGGCGCGGCGGCGGGTTTTGCCTTGGCGCGATTTCTTTTGGGCCTGGGCGAATCGGGAAACTTTCCAGGTTCAATTAAAACGGTGGCTGAATGGTTTCCTAAAAAAGAACGCGCACTGGCCACTGGAATTTTCAACTCCGGCACCAATGTCGGCGCGCTCGCCACGCCGTTGCTCGTGCCGTGGCTCGTGGGAATTTGGGGATGGAAATCCGCCTTTATCGTGACGGGATTGATTGGCTTCGCGTGGTTGATCTGGTGGTTGGCGGTCTATCGTTCGCCGGAACAACATCCACAACTCAAGCCGGCTGAACTGGCTTACATCAGGAGCGACCCATCCGATGCGCCGGTTCGTGTTTCGTGGTTCAAGCTGTTGACGTTCCGGCAAACGTGGGCGTTCGCGATGGGCAAATTTCTCACCGACCCTGCGTGGTGGCTCTATTTATTTTGGGTTCCCGATTTTCTCAGCAAAAACCACGGCGTCACCGTCACGGTCAGTTCGATGGGGCCGCCGCTAATTTGCATTTATCTCGTGGCGGATGTGGGAAGCATCGGCGGCGGCTGGCTTTCCTCTTCGTTCATCAAACGCGGGTGGACGCCAAATCGGGCGCGCAAAACCACGATGTTTATTTGCGCTTTGTGTGTTTTGCCGGTGCTCTTCGTGGCGGCGGTTCCGAATCTTTGGTTCGCCGTCGGAATTATTTCTCTGGCCGCAGCGGCGCATCAAGGTTGGTCGGCTAATTTATACACGCTGACTTCTGACATGTTCCCGCGCAAAGCAGTTGGTTCCGTGGTGGGAATTGGCGGAACCGCCGGCGCGATTGGCGGAATGTTTATCTCGCTGGTCGTCGGCGCGATTTTACAGGCGACGGGAAGTTACGCTTTAATTTTTATGATCGCCGGTTCTGCTTATCTCGTGGCATTGCTCGTGATCCACTTGCTCGTGCCGCGCATGGAACCCGCCAAACTTGAACTGTCCGAAGCAAAAATCTAATGAAAAAAATTATTCTAATCTGGCTCCTGGCGACGTCGGTTGCGTTTTCAAAAACATCGGTGAAGGACGGAGCGATTAAATTGCCTGAGAAACAACTTCGCCCCGGAACATCGTTGGATTTGACCGGCAATTGGCTTTATCAACCGGGCTATTCGGTGGCCACTAACCAAAATCCGCAAAGCGCCGCCGATCAAAAAACTTGCGTGCCGGTCCCAGTTCCGCAATTGCTCAACCGCATTCATTGGTGGCTCGATGACTCGGAGGATTTTAAAACATACGAAACAGCGCGTCTCAAAAAACTTGGCTTCGATACAGATCGCGCCGAGGACGGCTGGTATTATTTGCGGCTGGATTTACCCGCGATTCCATCGGGCAAAAACATTTCCATCGAATTCGACGGCGTGGCGATGGTGAGCAAAACGTTTTGCAATGGGAAATTGCTCGGCGAACACAAAGGAATGTTCAGCCGGTTCAGTTATGATCTCACGCCGCATTTGAAAGCCGGCGAAAATCTCCTCGCCGTTTTCGTCTCGATGGAAAAAATTCCGCCGTCGTCGCTGACAATGGGCGAGGCCGTGACGGTCAATCTTACCGCGTCGAAAATCCGCAGCATGAGCAAGGGGATGTATGGCCCGCTTTCGCCCAATGCCGATAATCGCACCTACGATCTGCACGGCATCTGGCAACCGGTGAAACTCGTCGTGCGCGGCGCGGCGAAGCTGGACGATGTTTTTTTCGTGCCGTCGCTTGATGGCGCAGAAGTGCGCGTCGAAGCACAGGCGTTGAGTTGGCATCAGGCGGCAAGCGTGAAAGCGAAATGGACTGACCTCAAAACGGGCAAGACCTTTGCGGAAATCGCGCCTACGAAAATCGAATTGGGACCGCTCGTCAGTTCCAACACCATCACGCTGCGGAACGTCAAACCAAAACTCTGGACGCCCGCCGAACCAAACCTGTATCGCCTCTACGTCACGCTGGAATCGGCCACCGGTGAGGTTTTGGATACGTGGACGCAAAACGTTGGTTTCCGCACTTTCGAAGCGCGCTGGAATAAATTGTTTCTCAACGGAAAACCGTATTGGCTGCGCGGCGCAAATCATTTGCCTTATGGAAAAAATCCATTTGATCCAAAACTCGCGCGCAAGTTGATCCAATATCTTCACGACGGAAATATTCGTGTCACGCGCACCCACGCGACGCCGTGGAATGAGGCTTGGCTCGACGCTGCGGATGAAATTGGTTTGGGCGTGAGTCTCGAAGGAATACGTCCGTGGGCGCTCGCTGGAAAAATTGGCCCGACCCCGCCGGATTTGTTCGCGCACTGGTTGATGGAGAACGAGGACGTGGTGAAACGCGCGCGGAATCATCCCAGCGTTTTCCTATACACCGTTGGCAATGAGATGATGCTGAAAGATACGACCAACGTGGCGAAGTGGCACCAGTTGTCCGATGTGGTGAAACAGACGCGCAAGCTCGACCCGACCCGCCCGGTGATTTGCTCGTCGGAATATGCGCGCGAGCCGAAGATGTATGACGAATTGCTCAAGCCCGCTGGCATTGACGATGGTGATGCGGATGACTTGCATCGCTATAATAATTGGTATGCGCCGTCGTCGTTCGTCCAGGACGCGAAATTCCTGAAGGAAGCAACAAATAACGGCGGCGCGCGTCCGATTATCGGCCAGGAAATGTCCACTGGCTATCCTGATCTCGACACGGGCTTGCCGGTGTTTCGTTACACGCGCGATCTGCTCACGCCGCAAGCGTGGATTGGAAATCTCGCGTATCGCGGCAACGACCCAAAATGGTTTCTCGAACATTATCGCGCCGTGACAAAGCGTTGGGCGGAACGTTTGCGTTACGAACGCGGCGACCGCACGGCGGGTTTCATGTTGTTCGCCACGGAATGTTGGTTCTCGCACAGCTACGATGCGAAAACCGTGAAGCCCTATTCCGTTTTGGAGGCCGTCCGCGAAGCTTATTTGCCCGTTGGACTCGCGTTGGAAACGGGGCGACGCCGGTTTTTTCAAGGTGAACAAATTGAAACGGCTGTCTTCATCACGAACGACGATGAAAACCAGAAAGATTATTCTGATTTGCGAATTGAAATAAATTTCATTGATCGCAAAAGCGGAAAAAAAATCAGCACGAGCGAAATTGGAAAATTACCGAAGCTCGCCTTTTACGAAACCGCGCGTGTGCCGGTGAAAATAGATTTGAAATCCGCGCTGTCAGGAAACGAAGAACTTACGCGAAATCCAAACGGCTTGCCGCGCTGGGAATATGCGCTTCAACTTCGTCTTTTAAGCGGCGACAGAGAGATCAGCCGCACAACGGACTACGTTGAAGTTCTTTCCGCCCAGCCAACAATTAAAATTGACGCTCCCGTTTTCCAGCGAAGCATCGGCCCAAATCTCGGTGAATTCCTGAAAACAGCCGCGCAGTTTTCTTCGCAAGCAGAACCCGCCAACGCGCGAGTCATTTTACTCGGCTTGAAAGATGATTTGGCTGGCTTGGATAAAGACGGCGTCGTGCGAAAAGCTATCGAAGGCGGCGGGACGGCAATTATTTTTTCACCCGGCGATAAATTCACCCAGATGTTTTCCTCGGACATTTTTCATCGCACAAATACGCCCGGCGAGTTCGCCGATTTTGCGCCGTACGCCGGAACGAAGCTCGCGGAAAATCTCGCGCCAATGGATTTGAAATGGTGGGGACGTAAAGATGACGCGCGCGTTTTCGTGGCGAACGCTTCCCATCGGCTCCAAACCAATTCCACCGCGCGCGAGTTGATCCGGTTTATTCCCTCGCACGGTTACATCTCTGAAGAAAAAGTGAAGGAACAATATCGCACCGTGCTATTTGAAATTCCGCTCGGCAAAGGCCGCCTCTGGGTTTGCGATCTTGATTTGGAAGCGTCGGTTTCTGTGGATCCTTCCGCGCAACAATTCGCTGTCAATTTATTTCGCGCTGCCGCCGCTCCAAATTCGACGGCAAAACTTCCGAAAGTTCCCACGCACGAAGAGTTGGTTAAGGTGCCTTTGAAGTAAAATCTTTCGAATAAGATGCGGTCTGGCGAAAATTTAGATCCTGGGCGTTCGCTTTTTGGCGACGACTAAGTTACATTGTTTTCGACCATGATTCGATCATCTTCTCTTCCCCGAGCTTGCAATGAGATCACTTTTCCAAATTCTGTTTTTTGGTGTTGCCTTTGCTTTCAACAGTTTAGCGGAAGAGGGTGATGCCTCGAAGATTCCTCCCGCCGCGCTAACGGAAATTGATTTTGTTCGCGACATTCAGCCAATTTTTTCTGCAAGTTGTTATTCCTGTCATGGGGAAGATAAGCAGGAAAACGATTTGCGTTGGGACACAAAATCTTCCGCGCTTAAAGGTGGAACTTCTGGCCTCGCAATCGTTCCCGGCAAAAGCGGCGAGAGCCGGATGATTCATCTCGTCGCCGGCTTGGAAAAAAATCTGGTCATGCCGAAAAAAGGCGAGCGGTTGACGGCGGAACAAATCGGTTTATTGCGCGCGTGGATTGATCAAGGCGCAAACTGGCCGGAGGAAGTTGCGCTACCGAAAACAAAAGACAAAGCGGATTGGTGGAGTTTCAAACCGGCGACGCGTCCCGAATTGCCAAAGGTGGAAAACAAAAAATGGGCGCGCAACGAACTCGATCTTTTTATTTTGGCGAAGTTGCAGGAACAAAAATTAGCGCCATCGCCGGAAGCCGATCGGCGCACTTTGATTCGTCGCTTGAGTTTTGACCTCATCGGTTTAGTGCCGTCCCCGGAAGAAGTGGAAAAGTTGGTTAACGACAAAAATCCGAAGGCTTATGAAAATCTTGTGGATCGTTTACTCGCTTCGCCACGCTACGGCGAGCGTTGGGCGCGGCACTGGCTTGATGTCGTTCACTTCGGCGAAACGCACGGATACGACAAGGACAAACCGCGTCTCAATGCCTGGCCGTATCGCGATTACGTCATTCGTTCGCTGAACAACGACAAGCCGTATTCGCGTTTCGTCGAGGAGCAACTTGCGGGTGACGTTTTATTTCCCGACGAGTCGGATGGAATTGTCGCGCTTGGTTTCATCGCTGCTGGGCCGTGGGATTTCGTCGGACACGCCGAGTTGCCGATTGAAAAAACCGATGGCCTCATTGCGCGTTACAACGACCGCGACGATATGGTGATGACGACGATGTCCACGTTTCAAAGTCTCACCGTTCATTGCGCTCGCTGTCACAATCACAAGTTCGATCCGATTCCGCAGAAGGAATATTACAGCCTGCAAGCCGTCTTCGCAGGCGTGGATCGAGCGGACAGAGAATTTGATTCGGACAAAGAAACGCGCCACCGCCGTCGCGAATTGAAAAATGAAAAGTCGGCGTTGGAACTAAAACTCGCCGCGCTCGCTCCTGAAAAAAGTCCAGCCAACGGCTACCACAGCGGCATCGAAAAAATTCCCGACTACACAAAATGGGTTCAGGTGGATTTGGGCGAGTCGCGAAAGATAGATGAGATTCGTTTGATTCCGGCGCGGCCAGTGGATTTTCCCGACACGCCGGGCTTCGGTTTTCCGTTGCGCTTCCGCGTGGAAATGTCCGATGAGCCAGAGTTCAAATCTGGAAAAGTTCTCGCCGATTTCAGCGGCAGCGATTTTGCAAATCCGGGGGATGTTGGAGTCTCGATTCGAGTGCCGGATGGGAGCGCAGGCGTCCCGCCTGCGAGTTCCAAAAGTGTTCTTACTCATGATGTTTTGGAGCGCGCCACGAACTCGCAGGCGGGACGCCTGCGCTCCGATGAATCTCGCTCCTTCCGTTTCATCCGCGTCACGGCGACAAAACTTTGGAAGCGCACGCACGATTACGTTTTTGCGCTGGCGGAACTGCAAATCTTTTCCGGCGGAAAAAATATCGCCTTGCACGCAAAAGTTTCCGCGCTTGATTCGATTGAGGCGGGATTGTGGTCAAAACAAAATCTCGTGGACGGTTTTAGCAGTCGCGCGAAACTGGCGAATATACGGGAACCCGCGAAATCAGGATTTGAATCTGAATCACCAGAAATTTCAAAAATCACAAATCGTCTGGCGGAGATTCAGGCAAAATTAAATTCCTTGCCTCCGCCGCAAACAGTTTACGCGGCTACGGCGGATTTTACGCCGAATGGAAATTTTATTCCGGCAAAAATACCGCGCCCGGTTCATCTTTTGGCGCGCGGTGATGTGAAACAACCGCGTGAGTTGATGGTGCCGACGGGCATCACTGCGGTATCCGGGCCAGATGCAAAATTTCAAATTTCAAATTTGAATGACGAAGGCTCGCGTCGAGCGGCCTTGGCGAAATGGATCACCGATCGGAAAAATATGCTCACGCGTCGCTCCATCGTGAATCGCGTCTGGCAATATCATTTCGGTCGCGGCATCGTCGAGACCGCGAATGATTTTGGTCACATGGGCGCGTCGCCGTCGCATCCCGAACTGCTCGACTGGCTGGCGTTTTGGTTTTTGGAAAATGGCGAGTCGCTGAAAAAACTGCATCGCCTCATCGTCACCAGTGCAACTTATCGGCAAAGTTCCGCCCACAATCCTGAATTTGCGAAGGTGGATTCGGACAGTCGTTTTCTCTGGCGCATGAATCGGACGCGACTCGATGCCGAAACGATTCATGATTCCATGCTGCTGATTTCCGGGAAACTCGATCTCACGATGGGCGGACCGTCCGCTCAACAATTCGGTTTCAAGGACGATCACTCGCCGGTTTATGATTACACGCAGTTCGATGTGGACAGTGCGGCGGGTCGGCGGCGCAGCATTTATCGCTTCGGAGTTCGCAGCGCGCCCGATCCACTGATGGATTCGCTCGATTGTCCCGACGCCTCGATTCTGACTCCCAAAAGAAATGTCTCGATGACTTCGCTGCAAGCGTTGGCGGTTTTGAACGATCCTTTCGTTCTGAAACAATGCGAACATTTCGCGACGCGCGTGGCGACGGCAGGTAAATTGGAAAAACAAATTGAGGAAGCATATCAGCTGGCGTTGAATCGCAAACCGACTGCTGAAGAAATGAAACGGCTCGTTCCGTTCGCGCAAAAATTCGGGATGACCAATGTTGCGCGGATGATTTTTAACACGTCGGAATTTATGTTTGTCGATTGATGAAAATTCCCATGCCCAACTCACAATTTTTTTCGGGCGAGTTTTCTGTTTGGATAGGAGCGCAGGCGTCCCGCCTGCGTGTTGATAAATTAACGGAAAAGAAACACGCAGACGAGACGTCTGCGCTCCTATGCTTTCGACGCTCAATCGAAGCTACTGATTTTAATATTTATTGATTGATGAAAACGAGCGCCCACATCTGCACTTAGCAGCAACGTCCGATTCAACTCGGCGCGGAAGAAATGCGCGCGATTGATCGTCGCGAATTTCTCTGGCGTTTCGGCGGCGGACTCGGCGGCATCGCGATGGTTCATTTGCTCGGCGAAAACGGTTTGCTCGCCGACGTCGCGAAACCGAATCCAAAATTTAACGGCGGTCTGCATTTTCCGGCAAAGGCGAAACGCGTCGTGCAATTGTTCATGTCGGGCGCGGCCAGCCAGTGCGACACGTTTGATTACAAACCGGAACTCATCAAACGCAGCGGACAAAAATTCGATCCGGGCGACAAAGTTGAATTGTTCCAAAGCGATCCGGGCGCAGTGATGAAAAGTCCGTGGGATTGGAAACAATACGGCCAATCTGGAAAATGGATTTCTGATTTGGTTCCCCACATTGGTTCGTGCGCAGATGAAATTACTTTTCTCCACTCGATGCAGTCGAAGTCGAACGTTCACGGCCCCGCAACTTTCATGCAGAACACCGGATTTGTTTTGCCCGGTTTCCCCGCGATGGGCGCGTGGGTTTCCTATGGCC
>JBDSYB010000139.1:0-4398 GCA_039925885.1 Verrucomicrobiota bacterium | reverse complement strand
ATGTAGAGCGAATCTTCACCATTCGGCGCGTGAATAATCCGCTCAATCGTCATGCCCTGTTCTTTGCCGCCGAAAATTTTCAGTTCACCGGTCGCGAGGTAATAACCATCGGGAAAAATGACGCCGTGATCTTCGGGCAACAACACGCACGATTGTCCGAGCGAATCGACGCGCACGGCCTGTTGCAGTTTTTCGTTGAAGATGTAAAAGCGCGCGTTGGTTTCTTTGTAGGGACGAATCTTCAGCAGAATTAAATGGCCGAGAATGGCGTAGTTGATTTCCGCGTCATCGACTTTTTGATTTTTGTCATCGACCGGTTCCTCGAAAACGCCTTCGCCCGTCGCAGTGTTGTCTTCGATTTTGATGGTGACGTTTCCGCCGATGCATTCGACGAACACGCGGTCATCAATGGAAATGTGCGGATGATCGCCGTAGCGATACGATTCGCGGTCCGGGACGAGCCAGCGAAAACTGAATTGCGGCGGGAAACCGACACGACGAAATTCGCTTTCCGCGCGGCCATCGGCGTAACGCAATGTTTCATTTTGAAACGCCCATTTGAAAACGGCGATGTCAGTCGCGCCAACGCCGGTGTGAAACACCATGTAAAGGCAACCGTCAATCAGCGAAAATTTGCTGAATGATGCCTTGGTGTAAACGTTATAGAGCCGTTTGAAATCGGTGAGGAAATTTTTATCGCCGATGAATTCGAGATCGCATTCCTTGAACGCGCCGGTTTCTGCATCGCGATTGTAAATCGCAAAAACATCGGACAATTCGATTTCTTTTTTCAGTCCAAAACTGACGTTGAATCCAAATAAAAAATGTCCTTGCCCAAGCTGAACCATGTCTTGCGGAATACAATTGTGCGCTGTGGTGATGCGGTCGGCTTGCAGGAGTTTGAATTCGATACTGCCAAAAACTTCTTTGCGCGCGACATCAAGATTTTTGGTTCGCTCGCGAAGCAGGTTGCCTTGTTCCTGCAACCGTTGTCGGATGATTTCGTAAGTCGCGCTTCCGAGAACAGACGAGGCAACGCCTTGTGCTTCCTCCACTTTCGGAGGATTTGTCGGTGATGTCGGATTCTCGGCCATAACTTAATGGGGAGCGCACGCGTCTCGCGTGCTGTCGTTGCCGTCCCGGTAACGACTTCTCATCTTTAACTTTTCGACAAACCACAAAACGCAGAACAATGAGGAACGAACGTATTCGGCGTGACGCCGACTACCGCACGCCAGAGGCGTGCGCTCCTGCGGGAGTTGAACGCTCGATGACATTGCGTTTCCCTTCCGAAACTATTTTCGCACCAATGTTTCCTGCACAACAATCGCCGCCGCTGGCGTATTCGCCACGCCGCGAGATTTTGCCGCAGTCAACGCAGAATTCATCAGCGACAAAATGGAATTGTCACTCGTGCTCGCCATCAGTTTTGCCAGCAGCGCCGAGATCGTTAGGTTCTTCACATCTTCGCTCGTGATTCCGAAATCGTTGATCCACTGGCGCAACTGCGTTTTGAAATGTTCGCCGTCCCCGTTGAAAAACGTGTTCTTAATATCTGTGAGCGCTTCGCTGTTGTTCAGCAAACGATCCACCGATTTTCCATTGCCAACCGCGCGGACGATTTTTTCAAAGAAATCATTTTCGCCGCCGACAATATCAATCTTGGAATTCTTCAATGCTTCGCCGACGACTTGCGAATGGGCTTGCGCAATGTCGCGTTGAATATTGATCGCCGCCAATTCCACATCGCGATCTTTCGCCAATCTCAAGCGGAACTCTTCGTGTAGCTGACCGGATTCGTGGAGGAGCTTCATCGACTTTGCTTTTTCTTCGATCGCTTTCGCTTCCGCCCGACCGCGCGCTTCGATGCCCGTCGCAGCGGCCAATTCACGATCTTTCGTTCCTTCAGCTTCGGCTTCGGCCTGGCTCTGCGTGACCTCGGCGTGAACATCGCCTTTGGCTTTCATCACTTCAGCTTCAGCCAAACCAACTTCCTTGAGCGACGCCGCTTCCGTTTTGCGCGCGCCCGCTTTTGCGACCATTACTTTCGCCTCGCCCAATCCCGTCGCCGCTTCTTTCGCCGCGATTCCTTCCGCATCCTGTTCCATCGCGTAACGACGTTTGTCCGCCACTTTTGCTTCCGCGTCCGCCATCGTTTGAATTTTTTCCGCGTCGCGCACTGCCGCATCGCGCCCGCCTTCCGCCGCCATTACCAATTTTATTTTCTCACCTTCAGCGTGAGCGCGGTCGGCGTCACGTTGCGCTTCGGCGGAAACCACTTTTTCAACCTGCTGTTTCTTCGCGTTCATTTCCGCTTCGATCAACGTCACTTCGCGAACGCGTTCCGCCGTCATGCGCGCTTCGATGTTCAACTTTTCTTCCTGCTGTTGCACCACCGCTTTTTGTTCAGCGACGACAATCGCGCGTTTGCGTTCCACATCCACACCCGCTTCAGCAATTTTCGCTTCCTTGTCCATGTCGGCGAGCGAAATGGTTCGCTCACGACGCACCCGCGCTTCTTCGCCTTCCTGCAAAGATTCTTGTTCCAAACGTTGTTTTTCCTTTTTGACGGTGAACTCGCGTTCCTGCACCGCGCGATTCATATCTTCCGTGCGCAATCGAATCGATTCCTCCGCTTCCAAACGTTTGCCTTCGACTTCCTGTCGGCGCGCTTCAATTACCTTGCGGGATTCCGCTTCTTCGTTCGCTTTGATTTCTGTAATCGCCCGGAGTTGTTTTGCGGTGTCTTCTTCATTGCGCCGTTTTTGCTCGCGCCGCGCGATGTCAGCGTCGGCATTTTCTTTCTCAATTTGAACACCAGTGCGCTGCGAAAACTCGTTCGCGATGACGCGTTCACGTTGCGTGATTTCGGTAATTTTCTTAATACCCTCGGCGTCGAGCACGTTGTTGGGATCGTGCTGATCGAGCGGAGTTTGCTCCAAATAATCGATGGCAACGTCCTGGAGAAGAAAACCGTCAAGGTCTTTGCCGATGGTCATCTGAATCTGATCGCGGAAACGAATGCGTTCCGTGAACAACTCGTGAAATTCCATTTGTTTGCCCGCAGTTTTCAGCGCTTCGGAAAATTTAGCCTCAAATAACTGTCGCAATTGTTCGACGTCTGAGACGCGCTCCGGCGTGAGCATTTGAGCCACTTTGCGAACGCTTTCCTCGGTGGCATCCACGCGAATGTAAAATGCCACCGTAATATCGGCGCGGATATTATCTTTGCAGACAAGGCCGTCTTTACCTTTGCGCGCAATCTCCAATTTCTTCACGGAGATATCGACGATGTGATAATTCTGCACGAGCGGAATGCGCACCATCCAGTCAAAGGCAACTTTGACGCCGCCCCAGCCAACCTTGATTCCGGCGCGTCCGGGTTGGATCTTGCGGATGCAAAACAGAGAAAGCCCGCCCAAAAACAAAACGACGAAGATAACCAGCCCGATGAGTATAGTTTGGATCATAACTTTAAGTGGTTTTTGCGATTGCCCGAGAAATTTTCCAGCGCCATTTGAATCAACTCCAGTTGCGTTCCCCAGGCATCATTTTTTCAGAACACGCTTGAGGTAACAGAAGCAATTTTGGAAGGCGAGGGGAATTGCTAAACCGGAATTTTTCAGCCGGAAATTTTTGAGATTTGGTCTTTGGAACCCGGCTTGTCCGTTTTTGATTTTTTTAAAACCCAACTTTTCATGCCGAATCCGAGCGCCACCGATACAGCAGAAATAATCCAAAAAATGAGTGGGTCGTGTTCGTTCAAGCCGTGGGAAAGCTGCATTCCGAAGAGGCTTGCGATTGCAGTGAGTGGAAAAAACAACGCTGCTAAAGTGTTCAGGCGATGGCTGGCATTCAACGCTTCTTTGCTGAGTCGTGCTTGTTCCTCGGCCTCGCGGGCAGATTGAAATTGAATGGCGTTACGCACGTCCTCGAAGAGCAAATCGAAATTGCGATCCAGTTCGTAGGCAAGATCCCGCATTTCAATTAGAAACCCGTCGCTCTTGATCGCCTCGCGCGCCGTCTGTAATGCGAGATGCATGTTGCGTGCGGCGCGAGTTAAGGGCGTCAACCGTTCCATTAAATCAAAGAGTGACTTTGTTCCGTTTGCTTTTTCGTGTTCTTTGGTCAGCTTCGCCTCAATTTCAGCATACGATTGCATGTGACGTTTGAGCGCGCCGGAACCTGTTCCGTCGCGGTTGCTCTGCCATTCACCCGCAGGTGTTCGCAAAAACAAAACACCTTCGCGTTTGGTGTCGCTTGGACCCGGCGGCCGATGCAAAACAAGCAGCAGATAACCTTCTTCAACAATTGCGCGTTGCCGTCCGTAAGTGGTTTGTCCCAGTCGAACGCGAATTGATTCCGGCAATGTCCAGGTGGGAGGAATGATCATAAAAG
>JBDSYB010000138.1:0-17859 GCA_039925885.1 Verrucomicrobiota bacterium | reverse complement strand
CCCATGCTCCGCCAGCATCTCCTCAATCAACCCATCCGCTCTTTTCCGCGCTTCTTTCTGCTCTTTTGTCATATCTGCTTTTATCTCCAGTTATGACCCAAACACAATCTTTCGGATACGCTCGCTGGCGCACGGCCACTTCCGGCTTGGTGTCCTTGCCGAGAATGCACGACATATTCCACGAACGATGTTGTTTTGATAAACGATCTTTTGACACCTCACCCCGGCCCTCTCCCCCGAACGGAGAGGGAGAAGATAATTTGCGCCGTTCTTTCGTCAGTTTGTCCAAACCGCGTTTCATCTCTGCAAAAGAATGTATCAACGAAAACTTGGCATGATACCAATAACACCGTATAGAGATTGATCGGAAAAAATCAGAAAAAAGAATCTCATCAAATTAATCACGTGAAAAGCATCCTTAGAAAATTATCAGTCGCACTCTGTCTCGCTGTCATCCTCGTCGCGCTACCAGCCTCTGCGGCGATGGACATGTTTCTGGATCTCGGCACTGCCTATGCGGGAGAATCCCGGGACTCTACTTACCCCGGCACGATAGATACGCTGGCTTGGAGTTGGGGAATGTCCAATTCCACCACGCACCTGAGCGGTGCCGGGGGTGTGGGGACAAACAAGTTCCAGGATCTCGTCCTGACGAAGTATGTGGACAAATCGAGCCCCTTACTCATGTTGGCCTGCGCCAGAGGCACCCATATTACAACGGGCAAACTCATCGTCCGCAAAGCGGGGCCAGTGGGACCGACCAAATACATCGAAATCACCCTGACTGACGTTTTGGTCGCCAGTATCTCGACTGGCGGTTCCGGCGGAGAGGACCGGCTGACCGAAACGATCTCCCTCAACTTTGGCCGAGTGCAGTTTGACTATTTCCCAGTGTTGGACAACGGGGCTATAGGGCCCGCAGTTCGGTTTAGGTGGGACATTCCCGCGAACGCTACCTACTAAGCGATGCGGCCAGCCTCGGTTGTGCAAGCTATGCCTAAATTAAAAACCTCATTCATGGCAGTGGTGCTGTGGTTAACCATCATTTGCAGCGCCTCACTCCACGCTGCCGTGGACATGTTTCTAGACCTCGGGCCTACCATGCCGGGAGAATCCCGCGATACTGTTCATACGAATCAGGTCGATGTGCTGGCTTGGAGCTGGGGAGTATCCAACACCGGAACAACGCACCGCGGCAGTGGCGCGGGCGCGGGGATAAACAAGTTCCAAGTTCTCAACGTGACGAAGTATGTGGACAAAGCGAGCGCTCCACTCATGTCGGCCCTAGCGAGAGAGACCCGTCTTGATAAAGTCACGCTCATTGTCCGCAAAACAGGGACACCAGTCGAATATATCAAAGTCATCCTGACTAACGTTTGGGTGACCAGTGTCTCTACCGGCGGGTCTGGCGGAGAGGATCGGTTCACGGAGAATATCAGCCTGACCTACGCTACTCTACAGATCGATTATGTCCCGACGAGATTTGATGGGACTGCGGACAAAACAGTTTCCTTTAACTGGGATGTTTCCAACAATAGTGGAGTTACTCCGACTCCGGTAGTGGGCTTTGGCTCATCGCTGATTTATACCAATGGATCACAGATGGCCAAGCTGACGTGGCCGAGCACTAACGGTGCGAATTATCAGGTTTGGGCCACGACTAATTTGGGATCCACTTTCCAAGCCTACGGCAGCCCCATTTCATCTGGCGGTAATGGAGGCACCACGCTGATCGTGCCCGCGAATGCGCTGCAAATGTTCTTCCGCATTCAAACGCTGCCGAGCCAATAGTTGACACATCAACATTTATCACCAAAGGATTTCGGGTCCGGGAGAGAGGCAACAATTTTGCTGCGATGATCCTGAACAATGACGGCTCCGCAGAGATCGGTTGAAGTAAGGATGACGGCAGCTTTGCCGTTTGGATGGTTGACGGTGAGGAACCCACCGCCTTTCATGCCGTTGGAAGATATTTTTACGGCGGTCCGCATGTCGCCATCAACCGCAAATATTTCTCCGCATAATGGCTCGCTTATCATAGTGGCGCGGACTTTTCCATCATCATGCACCACGGAGACGGCGCCGCCGCCCTCGCGGCTTTTCATAACGGCGCGTGGTTTACCGGCATCGAGCACCGCAACGTAAGGGTGATTGTCATCGCTCACGCCGATGTCCACGCCCATTTTCAATCCGGGCTGGTAAAAAGTGATCCGGCCTTCCTTTCCGGTGCTAAGATGGAGGCGTAGTTTCTGGTCATCGCCCCAAAGAGCGATTTGCGCGCCTTTATCTCCCGCGCTGATGAAGCCCTGAAGTTCGCCCTCTGGATCGCGAAGGTGAACGCTGCTGCATGTTATGTGGAGGTTCATTATGCCAGGAACCGTTTCGGATTCTTCGATGGTTAAAAAACGGCGCAACTTGTTCATTTGGTCCTTGAGACGCGCGACTTCGTTTTTGAGTTTGGTAAGTTCGTCAGTGGGATTCATGAACGGACGATAGAGTTTTGCAACGACTGCACGAAGATATTTTTTATGAACAAGCGGAACCGCCAATGCTTCCGGGAAACGAATGCTGGAAATGATGTGCTAAGCGATGCCAGCTTGATTCCAGTGCGCGCGGACCGACATGCCTACCTCAATCGGAATTTTGACGTGCAGACGGAAACGAAATGTGCTGGCGCACGGCCACTTCCGGCTTGGTGTCCTTGCCGCGAATGCGCGACATATTCCACGAACGATGTTCCTTGGTGAGCCGGTCTTTGTTCACGCAACAATTTAATCCGGATCTTATTTTTCCAAAATGGCGCGTGGCGATTCTGGTGGACGGATTGCTTCTGACATGCCACGCGGGAATGGCAAAGGGTTCGAGAATTGGGTAATGGCTCAATTTGGTTCGGAGTTCCGCCTTCAGGCGGTTCCGGGCCGCGTAAACGCGGAACTCCAAACTGAAAGAATTTCAAATTGAGCCACTACCGGGATTTATCTCATCACGCCGCTCAATTCCTGCCAGAGCTGCGCGCTCATCACCATTCCTTTGGCGAAACATTCCAGATCAAATTTTTCATTCGGCGAATGCGCGTTGTCATCCGGCAACGCCAAACCAAGCAACAGCGTGTCTGCGCCGAGAATTTTTTTGAAATCGTTCACAATCGGAATCGAACCCCCTTCGCGAATCAAAATCGGTTCGTGACCAAACGCCATTTTCAGGGCGCGCAATCCGGCTTGCGCATGTTTTCCCGTGGGCGAAACCAGATACGGCTCGCCGCCGTGACCCGCCTTGATTTCCATCCGAACCGTCGGCGGACAAAGTTTCTGCAACTGTTTCAAAATCACGGCGCGGATGTGTTCGGGCTTTTGATTCGGCACCAGACGGAAAGTTAATTTCGCCTTCGCCCACGACGGCACAATCGTTTTGCTGCCTTCGCCTTGATAACCGCTGGTTAGCCCGTTGATCTCAATCGTCGGACGCGCCGCGCGTTGTTCAAATGGCGTGAAGCCGCGTTCGCCAAATAATTTGGGAACGCCGAGAAGTTTCTGATACGCCGCAATGCTCATCGGAATGCGCGCGAACTGTTTTCGTTCGTAAGCGGAGAGGGGAGCGACATCGCGATAAAATCCCGGAATCGCGATCTTCCCGTTTATATCCCGCAACTGAGCGAGCAATTGCGCCAACGCCATCGCCGGATTATCCACCGTGCCGCCGTAAATTCCCGAATGCAAATCGCGATCCGGTCCGTGCAAAATAATTTCCACCGCGATGATTCCGCGCAACGCATACGTCAGCGCGGGGAATTTTTTATCAGGCATCCCGGTGTCGGATACGACCACGCTTTCGCATTTCAATTCCGATTTATTTTTGCGCAAAAACTCCGCGAGATTTTTACTGCCAACTTCTTCTTCACCTTCAATGACAAAAGTTAAATCGACCGGGAGTTCCGTTCCCGTTTTCAAATACGCTTCAACCGCTTTCAGATGCGCCAAATTTTGTCCCTTGTTGTCGCTCGCGCCGCGCGCAAACAAAGATTTCCCTTCGATGCGCGGCTCGAACGGCGGCGTTTTCCAAAGCTCAAACGGCTCGGCAGGCTGGACATCGTAATGCCCATAAACCACGTAATGCGGCTTGCGCGAATTTTTTGCGCGCCGAGTTTTCGCGACAAGAACCGGATGGCCCGCCGTCTCATTCAGTTTCGCTTGCAACCCGATTTCGCGGCAATGATTCAGCAACCATTTCGCGCACGCTGCCACATCTTTTTTGTGCTCTGGCTGCGCCGACACGCTCGGAAAGCGCACGTAATCGCAAAGTTCAGCGACAAATCGTTTTTCGTTTTGTTTGAGATAAGAAAGGACAGCTTGCATGTGATTTTTTAGAACTCTGCGCTTGGATGCGCAAATCCGCAATGAGAAGAGTCAATCGGGTTTGATTTGGGCGCGTCAAACATCGTAGCGGCGGCCATCCTGGCTACTGTAGAGACGAGGCTTCCCGCCCGACGGAAAAACCTTCGCAACACAGAAGCAAATCGTCATGCGTGAGCGGCTGAAAATTTCAACGTTCTTCCGGGCGGCTGGAAGCCGCCCTCTACGTCAGGCAGGATGCCTGACGCTACATCCCCGTCTGCCTATTTTTTCTTTTTCTTCTTAAACAAGTCGAGAACGCTGTCGATATTCAGGGGCTGGTTGGGCGCGGCGTTATTGGTGACCTGATTGTCTGAAGGGACTGGATTGGTGGTTGCATTGGTCTTAGTTTGATTGCCGCCCAAAATTCCACCCAAACCCTGCAAAATTTTTCCGGCATCACCTTTGATAAATCCCGCTCCGGTTTGAAGGGCCAGGGCCGTCAAACCCTTTTTATCGAATTCCGATTGCGGATCTCCCAGCGTCCCCACCAACATAATCAGGTTGGGCAGTTTCACATATTGTCCATCTGCGGAAGTCGCGCCATTAGCCAGGCCCAATTGTTGGGGCGCTTTTTCCGCCAGCGCTTTGCTCAATTCAAAACCAACGGGAATTTTATTCAGCGGCGAATTGGTCAATACACCTGCAATTGGAATATTTCCTCGAACGGTTCCGCGATAGGACGCGCTCACGGCCGCAAAGTTTTCCAGATGGATATTTCCTTCGCGAACGTCCAACTTCGCATCAATCCAATTGATCGGCGTCTCGGCGATTTCCGGGATTTGCAATACAGCGGCAATTGGAACCAGAATTTTTTTAAATTTTGGGCCAACGATTTTTATATTTGCATTGGTGAAATTCAAATTCGCCTGGCCGCTCAAGGTTCTCTTCAAATTCACGCCGGTGGTGCCTTCGCCTTTGAATTTCGCGTTCGCAAAAATGGTTCCCTGATACGCGCCTTTTTGGTCCGGCATGAACGAATTCGCCAGCGGTTCGAGCGGCACGCCGTCGAGCGACGCCGAAAAATCATACGCATAACCTTTCACGCCGAGATTCAAGTCCGCATTAACTTTCACGCGCGCATTGTTGAGCTTCAGTTCAAATGGATTGAGGAAAATGCGGCTACCCTCAATCTTCGCCGTGCCGCGCCAATCTTTGATTTCAATTTCGCGCAGATAAAACTGCGCGATCTGGATTTCTGCCACGATGAGTTCGACCGGCAATTTCATCGGTTTCGGTTCCTCATTCGATTGAGCGGCGGGCTGATTTGCCGGCGAAGAGGATGGAGCGTCGCCTGCAGCGGTTGCTTGAGGCGGCTTCGCGGAAAGATCGTAAAAAGGCGTTACGTCAAATGAGTCTGATTGAACGATCAACTTCCCCTTCATGGCGTTCGTTTTAGAAAGATCAAGTTGCCCGGTGATGTTCAACTGGTTTTTCGCTCGCGCGGTTGGAGAAAGGGTCACTTGAAATTGTTTCAAATCGAAAATGTCTTTGCGCATGGCTCCGTCCAATTGCACTTGCGCGGCCAGCGGCGCATCCGCCTCGCTCTTTTTCGGATCGCGCACCACCAGGTTTTTCAGATCAATATTTCCTTTGAAACTCGATTCGTTTTCGCGCAAATGGGCGGTGGTATTTCCATTGACCGAAATACTGACGAGTTGTTTTTCGCCGAGTGATTTCGCCAGAAAAGGCCGCAACGCATTCTCGTTCACGTTCGCCAGTTTCATTTCAATGTCGCCGGTTTTCTTTTCCGAATTGTAATTACCCTTTACATCAAAGGTGCCGCCGGGTTGGCCCGCTTGCTGCATTTCACCGGACAATTTGCGAATCTGCAAATTCTGCTGGTTCATCTCCAGATCGGCGTCGAACTTCGCTCCAAAACGGTCCAGCGGTGAACCAGAATAACTGCCGGAAAAATCCGTCAGCGCAAAATTTCCTTTCACGCTTTTCGCATCTTTACGCTGCGTGACTTGACCATCGAAACTCAACGTGCCGGAGGTCGCGTTCACCTCGGGAAGAACCACGAGTTTGAACAGCGATGCCAGCGAGCCTTGCACAGCAGCCTTAATGTCCGCGTCTTTGCTTTCTAAATCGAACGTGCCCGAACCGCTTAAGGTCAGCGCCGATTGTTTGTTTTGCGAAAGCTCCGCTGAATAGCGGCTCAACAAAACCTTTTTCATGTCGGCAATCTCGGCTTTCGCCTTCAACTCCACATCGGCATTGGAAATCTGATTGCTGCCAAATTTCGCGGAAAAATTTTCCATGCGCGACACGAAATCCAGCGAAAGTCTTTTTCCCGCTTCCTGTGAAACAACATTTAACGTGGTGTTCAATTTCCCAGACGGCGCCATGTCGCTGGCAAACGCTTTCCAATCCGCGAGATTCAGATCAATCAAGGCGAGTTGTAAGGTGGCATTTTCTGGAGCGCCGCTGCTGCCGCCCCATGAAATCGCCATCGGCTGGGAGAGCGAACCCGTCAAAATTTTTTGCTGATTCTGCGTGCCATTGACATCGAATTTTTGAATCAGCGCCGACTTCGTAGTTTCATCCACGCTGACTTGATAGGCCGCGCGCAATTCCAAAGTTGGTGTGGTTTGTTTGTCCGCTTTCTTCGTCAGGCTCAGTTTGTTCGCACTCAATTCGCCATTGATGGACATCGCTGCGCCCTTTTGCGAAATGGAAATTTCATTGGTTGAACTGATGATCGTCGAATTGAAATCAATCCCTTTCGAAGCCCCCGCAAGGTTCAAAACGCGCCGATCAATCGAAGAGAGTTCCATTTTCAATTTCCCTTCGCGATTGGCGAATGAAAACGGCCCGCTGGCTCGCAGCGCGCCGAGCGCCTGTCCGCCTTGGGAAAATTGCAGACTGAGATCGCGAATGTCGCTTGGCGTTAAATCACAATTCAAAGTCGCACCGAGTTGGGCGAGCTCCGCCATGTCGCCTTTCGCCTCCGAAACATCGAGGCGCAAATTTCCCTTGGCTGACTCAGGTTGGGCATCAGCCGTCAGTTTGTAATCAAATGCTCCCGCCAATTTTCCTTGCAGCGACCCGGGCGTGGCATTCGTCGTCCCCGCCGACGGCACGCGCTCCATGCGAACATTCGCCGCCACCGTCATTTTTCCCGGTTGCCCGTTTCCCAAACGATCCATGGAGAGATTGAGTTGAGAAATTTCGGTGAACTCGCGCCCGCCACCAGGAAGGTTTTTCGTTTGCTGAACCAATGCGTTCTGCAACGAAACATTTTGAATGTTCAAATTCGGCGGTCGCTCTGATTTGGAATTCACCTTCCTGTTTTTTCCCGACCCGGTTTTTTCATCCTGTTTGGTGATCGGATCCAGATTACTGGAGCCGTCCGCCGCCGTGAAAATCGTGATGACGGGCGAAATGAGGGTTGCTTCATGGACAGTGATTTTTCCCTTAATGATGTCCATCAAGCTGTAGCGCGCGCGAAGTTCATCGGCCTTCAGCAAGGTTTCCTTGCCATGCGGCGTGACGGTCAGTTGCTTCAAAACCACTTGCGAAAACGGACTTATCTTCGCGTCGGCGACAGTGACAGTGGAGTTCATCGACGCGCCAACCCGTGGCAAAATGAATTTTTTGAAAAAGCCGGTGCTCGTCACGACGAAATAGCCGATGACGATTGGTAAAATTAAAATGCAGAGAACGATGCCGATGATTCGTCCCACGTTACGCTTTTTTCGAGGTGCCGCCGTCGTCGATGATGTTGTCATAAATTTCTTCCGCTCCTGGTTTGATGTTTTTGCCCCCGCGAGGTCGCCGATAATTCAGCTTAATGCATTTTTCCCGTGCCGCCACAAGTCTGAGGGACAGCCACAACTGCAGCATCGAAATTTTACATTCTCATAGCCCTGTGTCCAGCGTGCGACGAGAGAATTGCGCCTTTTCAAAGGCTTGCCGAAATCCGCGCCGAGGCCGTTGAAAGGCTGAATCTATGGCCTTGAGGTTCCCCCGATTTAGTGGACACACGGGGGTGGGAGTCTTGGACGCTGATTGAAGACGCGTCAAACCCGCAACGGCAACTTTTTCTCCACGAGAATTTTTTCCAGCACCACGTATTTCGGCAATCCGCCTTCGGTCGGAACCTTCACTTCGCCTTCAATCAACGGTCGGCAATATTCCACAAATTTTTCGTTAGGCATAAACCCGTCATCGCTCAACCAATCGCGCGGAATAAAATGCTCCACATTGGCAATGTCACCCAGCGGTTGCAGACCCGTTGTCCAGCGATACGGATTGGTTTGAGTGCGAACGATCTTGACCATGAAACCGCTTTCGCCACTGGTGGCAGCACGAACGGCCGCCCGCCCGCACTCGGCGGCTTCTTCGGCATCGGTTGCGCTCGCGTAGTGCGCCGCGCAACGTTGCGCATAACCGAGTTTCACGGTGCGGGTTTTGGTGTTCAATTTCTCAGTGACCAAGTCCGCCAGTCGTTCTGCCGCGCCCGCCAAAACCGGATGTCCGAAGGAATCAAGCCGCGAACTGTCCGCACTGAACTCGGTGCCGTCCGCACTTTTCAAACCTTCACCGACGACGACCACGCAATAGTTCAACTTATCCACCGTCTCTTTTACACGAGCTAAAAATGCTTCTTCGTGGAAAGGAATTTCCGGCAACAAAATCAAATGCGGCGCGTCGTTCGGCAGACGTCGCGCCAAAACCGCGCTGGCCGCAATCCAACCTGCGCCGCGTCCCATCACCTCGACGATGCAACACGCGCCATCGTCTGTGGCCATGCTGCTCACATCGTCCGCAATTTCCATGACGGTGGTTGCATTGTATTTCGCCACCGAACCAAAACCCGGGCAGTGATCGGTATGCGGCAGATCGTTATCAATCGTTTTCGGCACTCCGATGATGCGCATTTCGTAACCACGTTCAATGGCTTGCTCGTGAATTTTGTGCGCCGTGTCCTGCGAATCGTTTCCCCCGGCGTAAAAAAAATAGCGGATGTTGTGCGCCTGAAAAACCTCGAACAACCGATCCATGTCGTGGGCGGCTTTTTCCGGTTTCTTTTTGAAATCAATTTTGTAACGGCACGTGCCAAGAGCCGCAGCGGGCGTGTGTTTCAAACCTTCGATGGTGTTCCGCTTTTCCTCCTGAATGTCGATAATTTCCTCGTTGAGTATTCCTAGAATTCCGTTCAACCCTCCATAAATTTCTTCGATTTGCTCAGGATGTTTGCCCGCTTCTTGAATCACTCCCGCGATGCTGGCATTAATCACAGCAGTCGGCCCCCCGGATTGCGCCACCAAAAGATTTCCAACTAAGTCAGCCATAAATTGAGACCTTGCCAACCCCCGTTGCCGGTGTCAAAGGCGATTTACAATTTGAACGGACTGAAAGTTATTCCATCCGCCGCACAACGCCGTTTTTTACTTCCGCGATAAAATTCAATGTTTCGCGTTGCATGCAAAAACGGACGTCATTTTTCAAATCCGGGCTGGAAAGAAGACGGCGTCCATTGCGGGAATGATTCATTGCGCCCACCAAATCGATTTGCAGCAACGGATAAATTCTTCGCGCCATTTCGGCGGAGTCGGCCACGTTGCCACCGGCGTAATGCACCCAGATTTTTTCGCAAAGAGCGCCCGCGGCCAAAGTATCTTCCAGGGAGGGCTGATCGAAAGTCCCGCTGCAAACCAAAATCAGGTTGGGCGGACGTCGGTCAATGATCCAGTTGGCGATAGGACGCAGGTTCAGAAAGGAGCCGAGCAATACAGTTTTCGCGGCGGCGCAGGCTTGCAAAGTGCGGGTGCCGTTGGTGGTCGTCATCACGATGGTTTTGCCGGTGACTGTTTCCCGGGCAAATTCACGCGGGGAATTTCCAAAATCAAAATCGACAGAACCAGTTTGTTCCTTGCGAATTCGCAGGCCGTCCCGTTCACCCGCGAGCAGCACGTCAGGATTTTTTTCCCGCAGCTTGATTGCTTCCGCGATTTCGGAGACGGGGATGATTGCGACAGCCCCGTTGGCGAGCGCGCTCATCATCGACGTCGTGGCGCGTAAGATGTCGAACACGACGCAGACAGAGTCGCTCAAGTCACGATTTTTAAGCGTGGCAACTTCTGCGGGCGAAAATAAAACTTCAAGGTTGGTGGACATTTTTAAATGACAAATGACGAAACCAGAATGACGAACGAATGTCCAATGACGAATTCCGAAACAACGGAGGCGAAGGCTGTGTTGGTAGGGCGCGTCACTCCGTGCGAGCCGTTTTTGGCAATGTCGTGTCGGCGCGCACGGAGTGACGCGCCCTACCGAGACAAGCGGCTGCGAGTCCGCATGTAATGAAATAAATATTGTTGCGCGTAACCGGCGTTCGGGCCGAAATGAGTTTGGGAAAATTTTTGGAGCCGCTCCAATTTTATTTTGCGTTTCGCGAAATAAAGTTGACGCAACGCTTTCATCACCCACACATCCACGGGAAACGCGTCCTGAAAACCGTAGGCAAACAGCAAAACACAATCGGCGATTTTATGGCCCACTCCAGGAAATTTTAACAGTTCGTCACGCGCTTCACTGACCGATAATTGACGCAGCCTTTGCAAATCAACAACGTTGTTCTCCAACATTTTTGCGGTGCCCAACAAATAAGGCGCGCGAAATCCCATTTTGCAATGACGCAAATCGGCTTCATCCAGCGCGGCGATTTTTTGAAAAGTTGGAAAAGAAAATGTTGGCTCATGCCCCGCCGGAACAGGAACTCTTTCTCCAAAACGTTCGCAAAGAAGCGCCACGATTTGTTGGATCTGCACAATTTGTTTGGTGGATGACAGAATGAAGGACGCCAGACATTCCCATGGATTTTGGCGCAATAACCTCAGCCCGCGACATGCTCGCACAGCGGCGTTCATCGGTTCGTCATCGGGAAATGTGGAAACGATTTCGGTGAGATTCACTCCGAGTTGAAGATATTTTTCCAGCCATTCCCAATCGTTCATTGGAATCGCTGTTTCTGCGACCAGCGCATTTTTATTTTGCCGCAAGCGGACCCAGCACGAATCGATCACGCATTCCCATGCGTCCTTGCGAAATTTCCAACGAAACGCCTGGCCGCTATTTAGCGTGGCGGCCAGATCGTAATTGGAAATCGTAAAATTTTTACGGGCCAACTTCATTGCGAGGGTGAGGCGGGCGCAGACCCCGGCATTCAAAAAGTTGCACGCGACGGAAGACTCGCTTGCCATAAGAAATTTCTTTTACGCCGACACTGGTCACGGAATCGAACTGGCGCAGAATTTCCGCAGGCGGGGAACTTCTGATCGCAAGTGGAGTGTAGGGAATCTTGTTTTTCAGCAACCACTCGGTTGCCCAGTCAGGCGGCAGTTTCGGCAAATCAAGTTGTTGCACATAAATGGCGTTGTCTCCGGCGCGACCCTCGTAACCAGGCCAAAAATAGAATTGATTTTTAGGATGGGAGGAAGCGCGATAGAAAACCAAAGGGTCATGGCGAATGGAGTTTCTTGCGGCAGGTAGATAAAACGAAAGCAAGCCGGTGATGCCGTAATGATCGCCGATAATAAAAGTATCGCGTCCCCCTTCCGCGAGCTTCTGTCGCGCAGCTTCGGTTGCCTTGACCGTGTCTTTCCAGCCACGAACGCGCCGCAGTGGATCAATTTGAGCGGGCAAGGTTCGATGGAAAATTTTCTTCGTCAAATCGGTTTCATGCAGAAGGGCGACGATGCTGAAGCCGAGACAGAAACCGCCGATCAAACACGGTTGCAAAAATTCTCTACTCGTTTTCCAGCGCGTGGTGATTTGCAGCGCCATTAAACTAAAAAGAGGGACGATTGCCGGTGCGATCCAATTTGGGAGGATGCGTGATTTAAAGCTCAGCGCGAAATAAAACAAAAAAACAGGCGCGCCCATGCTGAAAAAATAAATCTGCATTGGGTCCTTTTTCGCGGTGCGCCAACAAATGATGGAGGCCCAAACAACCATGAGGAAAAAAAATGGATTGAGAAGGAAAAATTCACTTCCGAGAAAATCCAAAGTGTAACGCAGCGTCGGCTCCCAGTGCTTTTGCAATCCGCCGTTATCGGCGACGTGTTGGAGAGTAATCCATTGATGTTGCGCATTCCAAATTAGAACCGGCGTCAGACTAAAAAGGACCAGTGCCAGCGCTAAATAGGGGCCGGGCTTTCGGAGATGCTTTCGCGCTTTTGGCCAAAGTAGAAAAAGGACCAGCCAGCAAAGAAGTTGAAAGAGGTTTGTATATTTGCTGAGAAAACCACATCCCATCCAAAGGCCGGTCCAAAGCCAGTCGCGTGTCGTTCCCTCATCCTTAACGGCCCGCCAACCTGCCACCATCGCTGCCGTCCAAAACAGGACGGAGAGCGGATCTATCGTCATCAGGAGCGAACCGGCGGCGGTCAAAGGTGTCGCGGCAAGAGAAGCGATCAGGAGCAATCCGGCGCGGACATGGTTGATGCGGGCAAAAAATTGCAGTAACAGAAATGAAAGGAGGGCGGCAATCACTGGAGAAAAAAAACGCACCCCAAATGGCGTATCTCCCCAAAGGTGTGTGGCAAGGAACTGGATGTAGGCGATGAAGGGCGGTTTGCTGTAGTAGGAAAGTGCGAGGTGTTTTGACCAGACCCATTGATAAGCTTCGTCTTCGCTCAATTCGATTTTTCCGGAGCCAACGTAGAAGAGACGAAAGGCGAGCAAGGCCAGGATAAAAATGTAACCAAGTCGATGCCAGTGCTGGTCGAGGACCGAGGTTCGAAGGTCGAGTTTCGAAACATCAACCTTGCGAGTCGGATCAATTAACGAAGGAGTTTTTTCCCACCAAATAGGAAACCACCGTGGGCCGATAAACTGCCAGGCCGCGTTCCCAAGCCAGACGAACGCGGCGGCGTAACCCGCGCCTAAAACTGCGCCCGCCAAAACGTCGCTGGGATAATGAACGCCGTTGTAGATTCGAGAAAAGCTGACGAGCAACGAGAGGGGCAACATGAAACGCCAACTGCGCTTGTAGAAAATAACGACGACCATGGTGGCAGCGAACCAATTGGCGGCGTGCGCGGAGGGCATGCTGTAGGCCTTGCCGCGTCCGACAAGAAGGTTGGCTTCGGGAAATTCGTGAAAGGGACGCGGGCGCGCAACGGCTTCTTTGATCGTATTGCAAATCCATCCATCGCCCACTGCCACGGCGAGGACTACAAAAAAAAGACAGAGGCGACCGCGTTTGCCGCCTTTCCAAAGGAGAGCAATTGCCAACAAAAAAAGAGCGGGTGCAAAAAAAGAATTGCCGCTGAACAGGGGCATCAGCGTGTCGAAGAAGCGATTACTCAAGGTGCCGTTGATGAAATGGAAAACGGCAACTTCGAGTGAATGGAGCATGGAATTCTCGATTTACGAATTAAAACCGACGCCTCGCCTGGCGGGCGCTTCGTAAATCGTAAATCTTAAAGCGTAAATTATCATCGCAATTCTTCAATAGATGACCAGCGAGCGGACCGGAAAATTTTTCAGCTTGTCGCGGCCCGTTAAAAAACTGAGTTCGATAAAGAACGTGATTTCCAAAATATTCGCGCCCACTTTTTTCAGAAGTTCAGCGGCGGCGGCGGCGGTTCCGCCAGTGGCGAGAAGGTCGTCGATCAGCAAAACGCGACTGCCGTGGCGGATGGAGTCGGTATGGATGGCAATGGTGTTGGAACCATATTCGAGATCATAACTTTGTTCGTAGGTTGTAAATGGAAGTTTGCCTTGTTTGCGCACGGGAACGAAACCGCATTGCAATTTTAAAGCGGCGGCGGCGGCAAAGATAAATCCGCGCGCATCGATTCCAACGACGGCATCCACGTCGCCAGGTTTAAATTTTCCGCAGAGTTCGTCAATGCACTTGGCGAATAAGCGACCGTTGGCGAGGAGTGGGGTGATGTCTTTGAATTGAATTCCAGGTTTTGGGAAATCAGGGACGTTGCGGATGGCTTGCTCCAAATCTTTGAGAGCGGGACTGGTTGTATTCATGGCGGGAGGAATTATGGCGGTGGAAAGAAAAACGGCTAGGAGATTTTTACGGAACAGCAGGGTTCTTTGAAATCAGACGAAGAAGAATTTGCAGCCTATCTCTGTCTATCTCTGTATTAGGCGCGACGTCATTCCGTATCATAATCGATTCTAACTGGCAGACCAGGAGCGATGCGACGTTGGTAAATGCTCACTCCGGCGTCATCAATAGTATATTTGATTCGCAGAGAAGTTTCAGATTTCCAAATTACCTGAAGCTTGCTCCCGCAACTCGCACTAAAGCAGAAATTCGCTTCCTTCTTTGTTCTTTCCAAATCGAATGGCTTGTTCCGGCTAGTAATTTCAATCCGCTGCTCGCACCACCCGGCTGCGCCTCCCCCGCTGATTGTATAAACCGTGGCAACGTATTCACCCTTTGGCGAGTGCAAGGTGCTGACAACCTTCCAATCGTTCGAATTTGAACTCTCTGCGCACGAGGTTAACAGCATACACGTGCTGACGAATGCCACGAGGCGAAGAAGTTTTGACAAGGACTTTCGCATGGCCATCAGCGCCTAACATTTAAGTAGGCGGCGCATTTTGCAGCCTATCTAGTTTCATGGGTGGACACTATTTTTGACACAAGTTTCTGTCCAGCAAAGTTTTAATCGCAAGGTGAACGCCCGACAAAGACTGCAAATCCGAGACGCGGAAAAGGTGTCCAACTTTATTTCTGCACCGCTTCGAGCTTCTCAATCATGCGGCGAAGTTTGCTCAAGGCGATGTTTTGAATTTGCCGGACGCGTTCGCGGGTGACACCAAACTTTTGGCCGACTTCTTCCAATGTTTTTTCGTTGCCGCCATCGAGTCCAAAACGGTAGCGGAGAATCGTGGCTTCGCGCGCGTCGAGGGTTTTCACCATTTCCTGCAACATGCCGGTGACGGTTTTGTCTTCAAGCTGTTCGTAAGGTGTGTCGGCATTTTCGTCCTGAACCACTTCAGAAAAATTATTGGAATCGTCGTCGCCGATGGGCGCATCAAGAGAGGCGGGACGAATCGCGGCGGTGCGCATTTGCGCGACACGCGAGGCGGTCATGCCCATTTCCTCGGCCAACTCGTCGTCGGTTGGTTCGCGCCCGAAAATTTCCTGAAGCTTCATTGCGGTGCGCCGCATCTTGGAAATCTTGTCCACCAGATGCACCGGCAACCGAATCGTTTTCGACTGGTTGGCCAAGGCGCGTTTGATGGATTGCTTGATCCACCACGAACCGTAGGTGGAAAGTTTTCCGCCTTTAGCCGGGTCAAAACGTTCGACGGCTTTCATCAAACCGATGTTGCCCTCGTTGATCAAATCAAGCAGGGGAAGACCAAAATTTTCGTAGTCATGCGCGATTTTTACGACGAGGCGCAAGTTGGCTTTGATCATTAGCTCGCGGGCTTTCTTGTCGCCTCTTTTAATTTTCGCAGCCAAAACGATTTCTTCCGCCGGCGTGAGTAATTTTACCAAGCCAATTTCGCGGAGATACAATTTGATGGCTGTGTCGCCATCGTAGGAGCCGCGCTCGCGTTCGGAAGGTGGAATATAAGGCGGAGGGGTATCGCGCGGGATTTCCACCGGCTCGGGCAACCGCACGCGCTTGGCGTCTTTCAAGGCAGGCGCAGCGGGGGTGCGCTTGCTGAGGTTTCGTCTCGACGAGGGAGCGAGCGAGACGATTTTGCGGGATGTTTTGTAACGACGCGGCACCTGTTTTTTGGGTTGGGTTCTAACAGACATAAATTTTGTTATTTGTTTAAAAGAATTGTTTAAGTTACCCGTCCAATCCGCAACCCCGATACGCCCGATAAATCGCTGCTGGATTGGATTAAATAACCGTCCGGCAAACCGAAAAAATCTTCAGGCCAGATCAAACAGAAGAACTTCACTCTCCTCCACCGCTTCGAGCCTGAGTAATTTCTCACCTTCGACAGCCGCCGCGTCCCCCGCGTTTAAAATTATTTCATTTATTTTAAGAGAACCGCGCGTGACCTGCACCCACACATTTCGCTCCGCACCGATTGGATAGGAGAGCGCTTTGTTTTTCTCGATCATTCCTACGGAGATATCGACGTTCTGATGAATCTTCACAGAACCATCCCGACTGTTAGGTGAAGCAATCAGGCAGAATTTTCCGCGCTTTTGTTCAGGCGAAAAGTTGCGCTGTTCGTAGCCGGGCGAAATTCCTTTTCGCTCGGGTAGAATCCAAATTTGCAAAAGATGCACCGGCGCAGTTTTGGAATGGTTAAACTCGCTGTGCACGATGCCTGTTCCCGCCGACATTCGTTGCACCTCACCGGGATGAATGAGCGAGCCGTTGCCCATGTTATCTTTGTGTTCAAGCACGCCATCGAGAACGTAAGTGACGATCTCCATATCGCGATGCGGATGGGCACCGAAGCCGGAACCGGGCGCAACGTGATCCTCATTGATGACTCGCAGCGCGTGAAATCCCATGTGCGCCGGGTCGTGATATTCGCCGAAAGAAAAGGTGTGACGGCTCTCGAGCCAATCAATTTTCACATGGCCGCGTTCGTTTGATTTTCTAGCGGTGATCATTCAAATCCTTTCTTCTTCAAGATCGTAAACATCGAACCAATGATAAACGGGACGGTTGCGCGGAATGAATTTCTGGATGTAATCCTCCATAAATTCCTGCAAGTGCGGCGGCAAATCGCTCAAGCGCAAATCGCGCTGTTTATTGTTCCATTGGATGATTTCCACCCGCTCGCGTTTTTTGGCGTTGGCCGTAATCCATTCGGCCACTTCCGCATCGGTGGCCCCGGTGGCGACGAAATCCTTAAGTTTTTCCGGATTGAGTTCAGCGAAGCTCAGGAAAAAATTATCGAGCGGACAATCGTAATGAAATTCGCCCGCCGAATTATTCAGCACAGCGCGACACTTATCGATGCAGCGCGCGGCCAGGACGTAACCACCCAGCGTTTCGCGCGGGCTGCGTGGAAATTCATTCGTTAAATCTTTGGCCAATAGTTTGATTTTTTCAGTATTCATAATTTTAGTTTCTGGTTTGGAACTCAATCGTTGTTCCGAGGAAAGTTGGTATCACTTAACCTGCATTAAAGCGAATCGATGGCCGCTTTCCGTCGCCTTGCAGTAACAACAAGCCCCACTCCGAAGAATGTGATCACGCACCAGATATTTTTGAAACCGCTCCTTGCTTCCGGGACGAACAGGCTGTCTGCAATAAAATCAAAACATTCGCCGCCGTGATGAAGCCTCCACCGATTAAAACATTCGCCGTTAATTTTTCATTTGGATAATCGATGCCCGCAAAAATAGAAAACCACTGAGGAATGAAGAGCGCAAAGAGGCTGGCGAAGAGTGGCTCCGCGCAATAAATCAGTCCCGCGCGCGTCGCGTCAATGTGCGGTTGCCAATGATTCATCATGGTGTAAGCCGCCAACGTGCAAAACAGCGTCAGGATTGCATAAAATAAAA
>JBDSYB010000137.1:0-9258 GCA_039925885.1 Verrucomicrobiota bacterium | reverse complement strand
TCAGCCCAGAGCGATTCGCGGCAGGCGATCACCGGTTTGCCATTGGTCGAAAAATAAACCGCGCCCTTTGCGCCGTGGTAAGGCGAATAATCCAGATAATAAAGCGCATCAATCGCGGGTTGAGCCAAATATTGATTCCACAAATCGATCCGGCTGACGGAATTGAAATCGAGGATTTCCGAAATGTTCAAATCAGCGCGCGCCATCAGGTTGTTTAACTTTTGCACGTGCAGCGGAAGCTCCGCCGAAGGATACATGCTCGGATACATGTAGCCCGCACCGCTGGCGCCGCAGACGAAGAAATCGCGACTGGGGCCGTTGGATGAATTCTCGTAAAACCAACGCATCACCGACGGCGCGAGATCAGGCAGCGTGGGCGCAATCGTCCAACCCATGTTGAAACTGCCGCGTTGCGGTTGACTGAAATAGCCATCGTATCCGCCGACATCCCATTGCACATTATCTCCATCGGTGGCGATGAACGTCACATAATGCACGTTGGTTTCAGGGGTAGGAAAAGTGTAGGTTCGTTGGACGAGAAACGGGTCACGCACACTGCTGAGAGTCGAAAGATTCAACGCAAAATTCGCAGGGACGGTAAATACGCCATTCGACGAACTGCGACTCACGAATTGATCTTCGCCCAGCGAACCGTCGCCCCAACCGATGCACGCTGTATCGGGATCCATCGCGCTTAAAACGTTCGAGCGAAACGTCGAATTGCCGTCGAAAAAAGTAAACGCATTGGCCATCGCGGCATAATCGCGCAGGTTGAAAGCAATCCATTCCTCCTGTTCGACCACATTGCTGCGGTTGAATGAACTGTAGTAATTCGTCCAGGCCCACGCTTCGTCGCGAGCGCTTACGTCCAGGATTTTGTTATTCAATCCACCAAGCACTTTGGCAGAGAGTTCAATGCTGGCGTCCACCGCCACGGCGTCGAGCGGTCCGCTAAGAGAATTGGCGACGCTGATGGAATTGGCATTGGCGGTGCGGTTGTAGAGAATGTAACGACCACTAACCAGCGGCGCAAAATTCCCGACCATCGTCCAGTAACCCAAGATTGGAGTCGTGGTGTAGGGAACGCCGTAATTATCACGTAAATGATTTTTCCAACGTCCGTAAGAGCCGTCGTTATCGATATAAATCTGTGAACTGGAACGTCGCGCCACCAAACCCTGCAAGGTCGCCATTAAAAACTTTTGCGAATCATTGCCCAGATTGGTTCCGTGAATGACCGTCAAAGAAGTGAGATTCGTCCCTTTGGGAAAAATCGGAGACTGGGCGAGAAGGCCATCGTGCGCCGCCAAGACCTGAACCACAATAAAAACAAAAGCAAACGTTCGTCGCAGCGTGTGGGGTTTCATCAATACAATTGTCTCAGACTCCGTGCATTCCGCAATCCGGCTTTAACTGAACAACTGTGAATTCTTTACGTGGAGACCTATGAATTGAACAAAGCGAAATCTACGGTTTGAACAGCCGGAAAAATCGCTGTGTCGGTCAGGCGGCATCGTCACCACCGCGACGGTTCGCGATCAAGAACGCAAAGGGGTTGGAGAGACAACTTCGCCGCTGAGGGAAAAATCAAATTCAGGAAATGCCCGATTAAATGTGGCAAAAAATTTAACTTCACCTTCTTTTTAGTTTAACTGCGTCCGTAAGAAGTAACGCGAACTTCCGGTTGATACAATATTTTGACTAACAAATCCCCGCGGCCGCCACGCTGTTTCGGCAATCCTTCGTTTGATATGCAAATAATTTCACCACGCTCAATGCGAGGCGGAATTTTCACTCTGAGCATTTGGCCAGGCACAGTTTTAATCATTTTCTCTCCCCCTTGAGCGGCTAATTTCCAATTGATTTTTAAGTCGCAGCGCAAATTAGATCCTCGTGCTTTGAATTGAAAATGCGGCAGCGGACGGACGCGAATAATGACGAAGCCTCCTTCGTTTCGAGGCAAACGAAGGCGCGTTCCCGGCACAGTTTGGGGCGGCACAAGAAGGTGATAAATTTCCACGCCGCCGGAATTGCCTGGGTCATGAATGCGAACCTCGCGAGTGGTTCCGCGAAAGAATTCCTCTAATCGCAGATAAACTTCATGGGAAACATTGCGCGAGATTTTGGTGGTGCGACGGTTCGTTTTAGCGGCGTCCGCCAAATCGCTGTCATAGGCGGATCGTCGCTCGGCGTCACCGAGAACTTCCCATGCGGCATTCAGTTCCTGAGTATGTACGGCCGCGTGCAAACCGCTGTTCAAATCTGGATGAAGTTGTTTGGCAAGCAGCCTGTAAGCTGCGCGAATTTGCTCGGTTGTGCAGTTCTGATCCAGCCCCAGCGTCGCGTAATGGTTTGGCAAGGAATTTTGCAATCGTTCTTCAGCCGCGTTGGTTCATGGCGTTTTGGATGAGTTTCATTAAAAGCGGATATTCTTCCACCGCCTTGAATTGCGGAAATTGTTTTTGAATATGTTCTGGCGAATGAAACAAAAATCCAACATCCGCTTCCAACAACATGGCGGTGTCATTGAAGGAATCGCCCGCCGCGATGACATGATATTCCAGATTTTTTAGAGCTTCGACAGATTTTCGTTTGGCGTGAATCTGCCGGAGTTTGTAGTTCGCGATGCGATCATTTTCGACTTCCAGCTTGTGACAAAAAATAGCGGGCCATCCGAGTTGACGCATGAGCGGCTTGGCAAACTCCTCAAAGGTGTCGGATAAAATAATCACCTGCGTTATCGAGCGAAGTTCGTTGAGAAATTCCTTGCCGCCATCGAGTGGTTCAAGCGTACCGATGACTTCCTGAATGTCCGAGAGTTTCAACCCGTGCTGATCCAAAATTTTGATGCGGCCTTTCATCAACACATCGTAGTCCGGCTCGTCGCGAGTGGTGCGGCGCAGTTCCGGGATGCCGGTTTTCTCGGCGACAGCGATCCAGATTTCGGGAACCAAAACGCCTTCTAAGTCTAATGTGACAATGGATTGTTTCACGGGCGCGGAGTGTTTCAAAACGGGTTTCGCTTGTCCAGCGTTGCGAAGTTGCAAAAAACCTGCCGTCAGCAAATCGGATTATTTCCGATCCGCTTTTTCGATTCTGTTAATTTTCACTTCTTTAACCGCGTGGTCAGGCCAAAAGTGAGCGCAAAATCCCCGACAATTCTTGATTTGAACTGGTCGGCCCACTTCATCTCTTTCTTCGTAATCGCCTTTCCGATTTGGGTCGTGCGCGAGGCCTTCGAGAAATGCTAAAATTTTCTGGCGTTGGCTGGGCGTGGGGCGATCAAGTTGGAGAATCTCAATGGAAATTAAAACTTTGTAACGAGCCAAGGGTCAGTCTTTCCATTTTTCCCGAAGTGCATCCACGGAAATCCAATGCGCAGGATTTTTGTCATCAATTCGCGCGGTGATCTCCCGGCGGATTTCAGCATCGCGTTGATGACGGAGGTGGACAAGATAAGCCGCCAACAAATCCTGATGTTCGTTGGGCATTTCAGCCAACTCACTCTTAATTTGCTCCAAACTCATGGTGAAAATTTAGCGGTTGAAACCCGAAATGTCGAGTGAATCGCCGGAGGTTCGAACACGATTTTTTACGGCTTCGCTTCATTTTCGCGATGCCAAAACCCTTGCAATAATCCCCAATCAAATTGCCGTTGCTTCCACTCCCGCGTCACCCAAAATTCAGGTTCTGCTTTTGAGTCAGTGAGTTGCGTGGTTCGTAACGCCTGATCACCCAAGAAAATCCTGCTGAAAGTGTTAACAGAATGTATGCCTGGACCAAATGAATGACATCCAGCACACGCCTCAAGCGCTTCACCTCGAAAATTAGCAAAATCGTGCTTTGTTTCAAATGGATCAATTCCCTTTGAGAAGAAATGAACAGA
The DNA here is from genome assembly GCA_039925885.1 of Verrucomicrobiota bacterium. Lineage (GTDB taxonomy): Bacteria > Verrucomicrobiota > Verrucomicrobiia > Limisphaerales > CANJXF01 > CANJXF01. Next base: position 5,372 of record JBDSYB010000137.1, on the reverse strand, counting down.
GTTAAATCCCTTTTTGCCTTCAGGAATCGCGGCCAGCGCCGTGTCAGATTTTTGGGACATTTGGAATTCCTGGAATCGTTGAAGGCTCTCCTGCAAAATTGTGCCGGAAATTGATAGGTTATTAGTAGTGGGTATTTTCAAATAGGTTCGCACTTGAATGCTCTCAATGATTCGCGTGGGTTGGATTTGGCCTTCAGTATCAATGACGCTCATTCGCCGAACCAGCCCCCATTGAGTGTTTGGAGGAAACTGGGGCAACTTTGGATTCAAGTGCTCATGCGAATCCGAATTCGTCGCATCCGCCCACATCGGTTTGAACGAACGTAGCCGCTTCAAGTAATCAATCCCCGCTTGCCGACCGTCGGGATGATGGAGCATCACGAGAAATGTCGAACGACCGGAAAAGCTACGGACGTGCGCCACTGCTGCGGGATCCAAATGAATGATGCCAACGTTCACCCAATCGCCATTCGTTTGAAACAAACCCTGAGGCAGATTTGTGAGCGAATGAGTTGACTCGGCTTTGGCATAATTATCCGGCAACAAAGCGATTTCATTTGTCGTCAGCGCAATCTGGCGGATGACGAGGACGAGACGCGCTTGAAGTTCGCGACGCGCTTGATCTTGATTCGAGTCCCCCAAAGGCTCGGCTGACCAATCGAAAAGCTCCCATAAATCGCGCTGCAACAAAGCGCGTTGGAGGGGATTGCGAATTAATTTCTCGCCGTGTGTTTTAATAAACTCACCGAGAATTGCCAACGCCTTATGAGAAGAAGGTTCCTTCAATAAATTTTTTGTGTTCGCCCAATAGAGAATGTCCAATTCGTCCGAGCCATATTTTTTGCCGTCCTGGGCTGTCCGAACAAACAAGGTTTCGTTCAACCGGTTCCAAAGATGTTTTGGGTCAGAATCGTAAAGGGTGTTTTCATCCTGCGCCGCGCTCGTCGGCAAAGTAGTGAGAATTAGAACCAGCCCAAAAACAAAACGGGCAGGCAAAAGGAATTTTTTGAAGCGAATGGAATTTTGCATAAAAAAATTGTCCGTCGAATCCATTTCATTTCGCGCCGGAATTTTGTTTAAGTCAAGGCATGGAACAATCGCTGCCACCCCTCACGCCGGGAACACTTTATCTCGTGGCGACGCCGATTGGAAATTTGGAGGACATCACTTTGCGAGCACTGCGGGTCTTGAAAGAGTGCGACGTGATCGCCGCCGAAGACACGCGGCATTCAGGACAACTACTGAAACATTTTGGAATTTCCAAACCGATGCTGAGTTACTTCCAGTTCAATGAGGCCAAACGAAGCGAAGAAATTATCGAGCGATTGCGGCGCGGGGAAAAAGTTGCGCTCGTGACAGACGCGGGAAGTCCAGGAATCAGCGATCCGGGCGAGCGCGTGGTGAAAGCTGCGCTTGTCGCTGGATTTCGTGTCGAATCGGTTCCCGGAGCGTGTGCATTAGTCGCCGGTTTGACGGCCAGCGGATTGGCGACGGATGAATTTCATTTTATCGGTTTCCTGCCGCACAAATCTGGTCAACGTCGAAAACAACTCGAGCGGCTCAAGACTTTTTCCGGCACATTGATTCTTTACGAGTCGCCCTATCGCATCGAAAAATTACTTGGAGAATTAAGCGAAGTTTTTCCCGGGCGAGTTGTCGTGCTGGCACGTGAATTAACAAAAAAGTTCGAGGAGTTTTTGCGCGGAACTCCAGAGGAGCTTTTAGAATTATTGAAAAAACGTTCGCTGAAAGGCGAGTTTGTGGTGTTGGTCAGCGGTGATGCAGAGGCGCAATGATTCGGAACATTTCGCGACCGAGTGGTGAAGGTCCGGGATTTATTTTCCAAAAAGCCGGGGCAAAAACGTGGTTAACGGTGGCAAATAAGTGATCAACAGCACACCGATGATTAACACAATTTGCATCGGGATCACGGATCGAGAAATTTCCAGCACGGGTTTATTAAACCGATACGACGAAAGAAAAATATTGATCCCCGCAGTCGGCGTCAACAATCCCAACTCCATATTCGCGAGGAAAATAATTCCCATGTGAATCGGGTCGATCCCATACGCCAAACCCAGCGGAACAATAATCGGTACGACGACGACGATTGCCGAAAACATATCCATCACGCAACCGACGGCGAGCAAACAGGCGTTGAGCGCCAGAAGAAAAGTATATTTGGAGTGGACGGTATGGGTGACCCATTCGACAGCGCGCGTCGGAATTTGAGCGTCGATTAAATAATTGGTGAAGCCTAGCGCGACGCCGAGAATCAACAGGACGCCGCCAACCAGCACTCCGCAATCCGACATGACCCGCGTCACATCGCCCGCTTTTTTGAAATCGCGGTAAACAAATGTCTCGACGACGAATGCATAAAATGCCGTGACCGCCGCCGCTTCAACCGGAGTAGCGAATCCGCCAAACAGCGCGACGAGCGCAACGATGGGTAAAAGCAATTCCCATTTCGCGGCCCAAATCGCCCTGCCTGCTTCCGCCGAATCAAATTTGCGCGTCGATTTTTCAGTGCGTTTTGGCCCCAGACGAATTCCCAGCCAGATGGACATGCCCACCAGCAAAAGCGCCGGCCCGAGTCCGCCGAGAAACATTTTTTCGATCGTGACGCCAGAGCCTTTGGAATTGGTGCTGGCGACGATGGCGAAAAGAATCAGCGGGAGCGATGGTGGAAAGAGAAGTCCCAGTCCGCCGGAGCCTGTGAGCAACCCAAGCGTGGCCCGTTGAGAATATCCAGCTCCGATCAGCACCGGCATGAGCAAACCGCCGAGCGCAAGAATCGTCACGCCAGATGCGCCGGTGAACGACGTAAAAAACGCGCAAAGCAAAACAGTGACAATGGCAGGCCCGCCCCGCATGGAGCCGAGCAACGCCTGAAAAACGCGGATCAACCGTTTCGACGCGCCCCCTTCCGCCAGAAAATATCCGGCCAGCGTGAACAGTGGAACGGTTGGCAGCGTTGGATTTGTCACCATGGAATAGTGCGTCAGAGAAATGGAGGAAATCGGTAAATCCTGTCCCCAAAATAGAATCAACGCCGCGCCTCCGAGCATTACAAAAATCGGCGCGCCAAGAATGACCGCCATGAGCAGAACGATCAGTCCGGGGGTGACCAGGTTTTCCTGGGCGACGGGGGGATGAAAGCCAATCCAGATTATAGCAGCGGCGATTGCCACTGTGACGATGCGGCCCCACCACATTTTTGCCGAATGCCGTAATAAGCGAATCGCGATGACGCCAAAACCGATGGGCATGATAAGTTGAATTGCCCAAACACGAATTCCATAGGCGAGGATTTTCCCGCCTTCACGTTCCGCCTGGACCAGTTGAATTGCAGCCAGACAAAGAAAAATCGTCACGGCAATGGCGAAGGCGCTGCTAAAAATTTGGGCGAAGATCTGCCAGCGACCTTTGAGAAAATTCGTCAATGTGGAAAGCGAGAGAAGCCGTCCATCGCGGGCGGCAAACATTCCGCCGAGCAACCCAATCATCAGAACGAGATGTTGCTGGAAAGCAGTTGTGCCCGTCAGACCAGAGTGAAAACCTTTGCGCAAGACGATTTCAATCAAGGGCAGGAGCATTAAAATTCCCAGCGCCAGAGCGATGAAAAATTTCTCTCCACTCCGCGTCCCGCGACTCAAGCCGGTGCGATCCGCCACCGGCGTTTCGGAAGCGGGCACTTCGGCGGGAACATGTTCATTGGGCATCGACATTCGACTTCTTTTACTCGCTCCAGAAAATCGGGCAAGCGGCAAATCCGCGGGACAGGGAGATGAATCGTTCCGACGATGCAGTCGAAATTTATTTTTTTAAACTCAAACAGACCAACCGATTTTCGCTTCGGAGATAAAGTTTTTTATCGGCGAGAACGGGAGCGGCCCAAGTCGGATAATGCAATTGCGGAACTTGCCAGCGCGAAAGTTCTTCGTCCTTTTGCGAATTCAATTTGAACAAACCGAGCAAGCCGCCTTCGCCGAGCACAATTAATTTTCCATCCGCCAGAATGCAGGAGCCGCGACCGTAGGCGTTTGGCTGCGGCGTGCTGTGCGCTTGCCAATGTTCGTCGCGATCCCACATCAGTTTGCCCGTATGAAATTCCACACACCGAAAACGCGCATCCGGTTCGTTGCGCCCGCTGAAAGCGTAAAGAAACCCGTTGTGAAAAATCGGCGTCGTGAAATGAATTTCAGCAACAAGACTGCGCCAGCCTTCCTCAAATTTCTGGTTCTCCGATTTGACCTTCAACAAAACGGCACCGCTTTTGTAATACGCGCTGGAAATAAAAACTTCATTGCTCACCACGACAGGATTCGCCGCATTCACAGAATCATCCACGCGTGCGCGAAACCAAAAGCTGTCATAGACCTCGCCGGTTTTCGGATTGAGCGAAACCAAACCTTGTCGCATCAGACAAAACGCGGTGCGCTTTCCATTCACCGTTGCGAGAGTGGGCGTGGCGTAACTGGCTTGTTTTTCGTAACGACGCCATTCGACTTTGCGGTCGCCCGGCCAGCCGGTCATCGGAATACCAGTCCAGTTTTTTTCACCGACACTTTCCCAGATGGTTTTGCCAGTTTTCGCGTCAAGTCCAACGACGCCGGAGTTCGGTTGTCCGCCGATCATTACGATTAAAATATTTTCTTCGAGGACGGGCGTGCTGCCGACGCCGAAAAACGCTTCGGGAATTTCCCATTCTTTCGCCGTGTTGCGTTGCCAGACGACTTTGCCGGTTTTCAAATCAAGACAGGTCAACATTCCTTCCGCGCCGAGTGTGGTGCAGAAATTATCAGAGAGCAGGGGAGTACAACGCGGGCCGTTGTTGTAGCCGTAGGGATCCTGGAAACTACTCGGATAAGAAAATTGCCAGACCGGTTTTCCATTCGTTGCATTGAGACATTCGACAATTTCGTTTGTGCCGACGCGGTGAAATAAAACCAGTTTTCCGTCGCGAACCGAAGGCGCGCTGTAACCCGTCCCAATTTCCTTTTGCCAAACAAGCGGTGGGCCGTTCGTCGGGAATTTTTCAAGCAGACCCGTTTCAGTTGAAATGCCATTTCGGTTCAGACCGAGAAACTGAGGCCAATTTTCCGCAAACAAGTTTGGGCCAGACCAAAAAAATATTCCGCAGACCAAAATCCATTTCACTCCTGATGGAATGCAAAAGCTCATTCCGACTGACGGGATTTTGTCGAGGTGCCGTTGGACCCGCGGCGCGGGAGAAGGCGGATTTTGCTGATTTGATCCACCTCGAGAATGTGGAAATGGTCTTGCGGATCGACCACGATCAAGGTGGTTTTCTTTTCTGCGAAAACAATCTGTTCGGGATGTCGCACGACGATGACCTCGCCGTCAAC
>JBDSYB010000136.1:0-2702 GCA_039925885.1 Verrucomicrobiota bacterium | reverse complement strand
GTTCCCATCCCGAACACGGCCGTCAAACGCAGTCTTGCCAATGGTAGTGGTTGTATAGCTTCCGCGAGAGTAGGTTACCGCCAGAACTTTAATAAAGCCGAAACGAAAGTTTCGGCTTTTTCTTTTTTAAAGATCTAAATGAAATTCTTTCTGTCCGGGTCTCCAATCGCACCGACCCTAAGATAGCCGCGCACGGAAATCAAATACTTGGCTCTGACTTGCCTGCTTGCTTAACTCCGGCATTTGGATTTTCCGAATCGCCACACTCCACCTGAACAACTTTCAATCCTTGTTTTGTTATGTCACTACTTTTCGTCTCGTTGTGGTAATACGGACTCGAAGCCGACAGTAATTGATAGTTGCCCCTAGAAATGATGGGTGTGAGGTGAAAAAAAGTTGGTGCGCATAGCAGGACTTGAACCTGCACGCCTTACGGCACTACCACCTCAAAGTAGCGTGTCTGCCAATTCCACCATATGCGCGACCATGTCTCAATGAATCAGTCCCATCCGATTTTCGCAAGCTGATTTTCTACGTGTCTTCAAATAAAATCTTCTGCTTAGTCTTTTGGAAAGAAATGACTTACTATTGCCGATTCCCTGGTGCCGTAAGTTAAACAGGCCTTTCAGCGTGTCGGTGTTTGGTTGAAAAAGACAGAAAACGGGCGCGAACCGTTGTGTAAATTGGAGCGAACCTTAGAAAACTTCTGTCGTGGGTTTCTAACCTCAACGTCCACAGCCGCCATAGTAGCCGCCACGGTGATGGCCGCTTCGATATCCTGCTGCAAAATGACCGCCGCCAAATCCAATGGAAAATGAGGCAGATGGATAAGAATAGCCAGAGCCTGAATAACCATAGCCTCTAAAGCCACACGTCTGATAAAAAGAATTTCGGTAAAAGGGATAGATTCCGTAATCAACCAACCTAGGCGAAGAATCTCTCATCACGATAACAGTCGGGCTTTGAGGGGGCTGTGCATAGACTGGAGGGGGCGCATAAGGTTGGACTATCGTCGCTACCGGAGGAGCAGGCGCTTGAGGAACAATCGGATTTTGTTGGGTAGATGGTTGCGCAACGAGGTTGTTCAATTTCTTTTGCTCGGCCAACATGGTGGAGATCACCCTGCTGGAAACGCCTTCGTCGTGAAGGTAAATAATTTCCTCTGCGCCGAGTCCACCATAATTCAGGCCGGAATTTTGGACATAAGAAACAATTGTTTCTTCGCCAATTTTCGCCTGTGACAGCTTCAAAATATTGGCAACGCCGTACGATAATTGGGGACGACTGCGGGATCCTGAATTGGTGACGGTATCATCCAAAGAATTTGCGGCTCCTGCGGCTGCTGCGGAAAATAAGAAGAGAATACTGAGGTTGCGTGTGAACCCTTTGAAATATTTTTGAAGTTGCATAGCGTTCCTGTTGTTGCACAAAACTCGCGCCAACGGGCTGGATCGTCAAGCTCGGGTGGGGAAATTCTTATTGGGTAACGAGGCGATAAATGTGTTCCGTTGAATCCCGATTGCTCGACTTCCAGCAGGAGATGCGCATCTTAAACCCAAAATGAATTATGACGTAATTGTCATCGGGGGCGGGGCGGCGGGGTTGATGTGCGCGATCGAAGCTGGAAAGCGCGGTCGGCACGTCTTGGTGCTTGAACTGGCCGAGCGGTTGGCGAAAAAAATCCTGATTTCCGGAGGTGGACGATGCAATTTTACCAATCTCGAAGTCAGCGCCCAGAATTACGTCACGAGTGGCAGTCCTCATTTTTGCAAGTCTGCGTTGGCGCGGTTCACACCTGCCGATTTTATCGCACTCGTTGAAAAGCACGGCATTTCTTATCACGAAAAAAAACTCGGCCAACTCTTTTGCGATCTCAGTTCCAAACAAATTGTCGAAATGCTGGAAACAGAATGTGCCGCTGCAAAAGTTGAAATTCGTTTGAACTGCCGCGTCGCCGACGTGCGGATGAATGGTCGCTTTGAAGTGGAAACAAATTTCGGCGCGTTTACTTCTGATTCTCTGGTAGTTGCCACAGGCGGACTTTCCTTCCCTAAGCTTGGGGCGACCGATTTGGGTTATCGCCTCGCCGACAAGTTTGGTTTGAAAATGGTTCCGCGCCTTCCGGGATTGGTCCCGTTTGTTTTCGCAGAAAAAGAGCGCGGTTTATTCGTTGGATTGAGCGGCCTCTCGCTTGATGTCATTGCGACTGTGCCCGGAGCGAAATTTCGTGAAAACATTTTGTTTACCCATCGCGGCGCAAGCGGTCCTGTCGTTTTACAGATTTCCAATTATTATCGCCCGCACGACTCGATCCGCATCAATCTCCTGCCCGACAAGTCTGCGCGAGAATTATTTGCGCAGCATCGCTCCGATAAAAAGGAACTTGCTACCGTCTTGAGCCAATGTTTGCCGCAACGTTTTGCGCAAGCGTGGTGCGAACAGAATGCGCCCTCGCGCCCCATGAACCGTTTTACGCCGCGCGAATTGGAATCCATCGCGGCGCATTTGCATTCCTGGGAAATTCGTCCGTGTGGCGACGAAGGCTACGGGAAAGCGGAAGTGACGCGCGGCGGACTTGATACGAATGAACTTTCCTCCAAGACGATGGAAGCGCGGCGCGTTCCCGGATTATTTTTTGTTGGCGAAGTGATAGATGTTACGGGCTGGTTGGGAGGATTCAATTTTCAGTGGGCATGGGCCTC
>JBDSYB010000135.1:0-11311 GCA_039925885.1 Verrucomicrobiota bacterium | reverse complement strand
TCCACTCCTGGTTTAACGTCGGAGCAAATCCTACTCATGGTCACGGCGGGCGAACTGCCGCATGATGAAATCAGTTTTTCGACTCAGCAACGGGCCGGCACGCTGGCGTATTTCCTTGGAAAAAATCTCTTTTCAAAATTCGGCTCCGGCGGCGTAAGTGAAAACAAACTGGAAATTCGTTCCGGCGAAGATGTCTCCACGGAAGGCAAACAAACTTATTATCTGGAATACAAATTAAATGAGGATTGGTCCATCATCGGCGAATACGACCGTTTTGGCGGAATCAACGCGGGCTTGAAATGGAAATTTTTCTCAAAATAGCGAAGGGGCTGAAACGTCACGAGACCCGAAGTTGCCCGATGGGGAAACTGTTGGTCTTTTTATTTTTCTGGCAGACAACGGTGGCGTTTGCCGGAAACAGTTCGACGAATGACGCCACTCTGAAAGTTTCCGGTTACGGCTTTTTTGGCGATCTGCAATTGAAAAACCTCGCCAAAACATTTGATGATAAGGGGAAACATCGCGAATTTTACGATGCGAATTTTATTGAAGACACCGTCTTGATTTTGATGTCGCGCGTCAGTCGGGATGGGTATTTGAAACCGACCATTGCCGCCCATCTGACGCTCGAAGATGGCACGAGGCAAAGTTATGATTGGAGCGGCACGATGCGCGAACCCATCCCGCGGCCGCTGAAGGCCAAACACGTCGAATTCGAGATTCAAAAAGGCGTATTCTATTTTTTCGATGCGATCACTTTTGAGGGGTTGACTGCGATGACGGAAAAAGAAGCGCGCGCTTTTTTTGTGGAATCGGGAGCGCTGGTAAAATTCAAAGGGGCGCGCGCGTTTACTCCAGGAAAACTGCAGCGCGGACTGTCCAGCCTGGGCGAAGTTTTGGAACGGAAAGGTCACGACCAGGTCGAAGTCACGCAAGCGGATCTCGATCAAAATGATGAAACGGGCGCGGTCCAAGTCAAAGTTCTGGTCAAAGAAGGTCCTAGGTTTTTGGTGCGCTCCATTCGCTCGGAATTTTTTTATGGAACCAATGTCGAGCCTGCTGAGGTTTTAACGGTGGCGACGAATGCTGTTTTTTCGAAACTTTGGTTGCAGGATTTTGCGCAAGCGCTGCGGGCCACGAATTATCATCGAGGCTATCCCGACACGAAGGTGGAAATCGCGCGGGCCAAACAGGAGGCGACCAATAACCAAGTGCATCTCGACCTCGTGGCAAAAGTGAAGAGCGGCGAGAAGATGTTTTTGAGCAGTGTAAAATTTACGGGCCTGAAAAAAACCAAGGAAGTTGTTTTGAAGCGGCGGGTGCGTTTGAAAAAACATCATGTTTTGGATCGGATCGAAACCGAAAAGGGTCGCTACCGCCTGGCACGCCTGGGCATTTTCGATTCCGTCGGCATCCGTTACGATCAGGTTGATGACCACACGCGCAACGTGGTTTACGAGTTAAAAGAGGGCAAGGAAGTGGACGTCAGCATGTTGCTGGGCTTTGGCTCCTACGAACTCCTTCGCCTCGGTTTCGAGGTCAACCAATACAATGTTTTCGGGCGGGCGCATCGGGCGCGGTTTCGCATTGCGCAATCCTTTAAAAGTTCCAGCGCCGATTATCTCTACACCATGCCCGAATTGGTGGGTGAAGACCTGGATGTTTTTTTCAACGCCTCAGGATTGAGGCGCGAAGAAGTGTCTTTCACCCGCGAAGAATATGGCGGCGGCGCGGGCGCTCGAAAATTTTTGCCCTCCATTTCCAGCGATTTTGGGGTGCGCTACAACTACCAGATTTTGAATGCGGTTCAAACCAAACTCGCGCAGGAGGTGGGTCTGGCGCGGGCAGCGGTCGGTTCCGTCACGTTCGATCTCAAACATGATAAGCGGGACAACCCACTTTATCCGCGCGCTGGTTATAAATTGGCCGGCAGTCTCGAAACGGCTTCCAAGTTTTTGGCGGGCGACGTTAATTTCGAGCGATTGGATTTGAGCGCATCGTATCATCTTCCGCTGACCACGACCACCTGGCTTCATCTGGGCCTCAGTCATGGATTGATCTTCACGCAAGGAAATCCTCGCGATGAATTGCCGTTCAACAAACGGTTTTTTACGGGGGGCGAAAATTCCGTGCGTGGTTATCAACAAGGCGAAGCTGCGCCGCGCAACGCCCAGGGAAAAGTTATCGGGGCCGAAACATATCTGACAGGCAACGTGGAAATCGAACAAGCCCTGACTGAAAAATGGTCGCTGGTCGCCTTCTCAGATTCCATCGGATTCGCGCGTGAGTTTGCCAATTATCCCTTTGACGAAACGCTTTTTTCCATTGGCCTCGGCGTTCGCTGGAAAACAGTCATTGGCCCGATTCGATTGGAATATGGTCACAACCTTAATCCGCGAAAAGACGATCCCGCTGGCACGCTCCATTTTTCGATTGGTTTTCCGTTTTGAGGAAGATGGTGGAGCCTAGGGGATTCGAACCCCTGACCTTCTCATTGCGAACGAGACGCTCTACCAACTGAGCTAAGACCCCATCTTGGTTTAAAGAACGGTTAAACAGAAGAGGCAACCGTTCGCCAAACTCTACTATGGAATAAGTATTAAAAAGGGTTCAGGCAAGGGGAAAGAACACTCAATCCTCAGACAAGCGTTTTTCCCAAGACCAATTGGAAATCCCGGATACATTTCGGAAAGAAAAAAATCTTTCGCCGCCATGCGGTCACTCCACACTCGACATTCCGGATAGGCCGCTGGAAAATTTCATCATGCTCGAATTGGAAGAAGCGCAATGCCGAATCCTTGCTGCCCTCAAAATTTTGCCTCGCGAAACGGTTCCATTGCACGCGGCGAATGGAAGATTTCTCGCCGATAGAATTATTTCAGAGATCGACCTTCCACCCTTCGACAATTCCGCGATGGACGGCTATGCGCTCGGCGCAAATGACCTACAGAACGCTACTCGTGATGAGCCGACTTTGCTTCAGGAAATTGGGAAAATTCCCGCCGGTGAATTTTTTCGTGGTGTAATTCTGCCTGGACACTGCGCCCGCATTTTCACAGGGTCACCGCTGCCCGCCGGGGCGGACGCCGTCGCCATGCAGGAAGATGCTGCTGCTAATCCGAGAAATCCGCTTGAAATTCAATTTTTTGATTCGGTTAAACCTTGGGAGAATGTTCGTTTCCTTGGCGAAGACGTAAAAAAGGGCGCGGTTTTAATGGAAGCAGGGATGCGTTTGAACGCCGCGAATTTGTCGCTGCTGGCCGCTGTTGGAATAGAAAAAGTGCTAGTGGGACGCCAGCCCTTAACAGCAATCCTCGCTACCGGCAGTGAATTACGCGAAGCAGGCATGCGACTTCAAGCGGGGCAAATCTTTGAAAGTAACCGCATCGGAATTGCCGCGTTAGCCTCACAGATGGGCGCGATCCCGAGAGTTTTTCCAATTGTCGCAGATTCGCTTTTGCAAACCAAGGAAGCCATGGCAAGAGCGTTTTCCGAATGCGATGTTGTCATCACCACGGGAGGAGTTTCAGTCGGCGAATTGGATTTTGTTAAGACGGCTTTTGGAGAACTGGGCGGTCGCCTCGATTTTTGGAAAATTTCCCTCAAACCAGGCAAGCCTTTTGTCTTTGGCCAGTTAGGGGAAAAGTTTTTATTTGGCCTTCCAGGTAATCCTGTTTCCGCCTTTGTCACTTTTATTTTGCTGGTCGCTCCAGCGCTGGCAAAACTCCAGGGCGCGACCCATTTTCAATGGCCCGCACAAAGTGGAATTTTGATTGAGTCGCTGGAAAATCTTGGTGACCGCCGCCATTTTGTTCGTGTTTGCGTCGATGAAAAAGGAAGCGTTCGTTCCGCAGGATCACAAGCGTCGCACATCGTCAGTGCCCTTGCTAAATCCAATGGATTAGTCGAAATCCCCGCGCGGACTGTTTTTGCGGAAAACACGGTGGTCAAAGTCCTTCGATGGGAACTTTGAATTCTTCGTTAAAAGTGACGCTTCGGCACCGGAAGAACGGCGGGTTGAGACACAGATCTGACCGGTTCCAGCGAGGTGCGCGGAAGTGGAGAAGCGCCGAAAACCCGGGAGTTAATATCGGGCGTTGGCAAAGTGCTCGAACCTAAAATTCGGTTGGGCGTGCCTCTCAAGCTGTCTGAATAAGCACTTGGAAGATTCGGATTGAACCTGCTGCCCACGCCTTCCAGAGGCCTGACAGATTGTATCCCAAAATTATTTTGTTCTGAAACACTTCCGAAAGTTCCGCTGGTCACAACGCTACTGTTGGGCGGCGCAAAAAGGTTTTCAAATTGTCTAAGCTGCGACTGTTTTTCCGCCCGGAGTTTGTTGGCGTCGGGTCCAAATTGATCTCTCCAAAATTCGCTCAACCTGCTTTTTTCCGAGCCTTCCCGATTCGCCAGGCTTCTTTCTAAAACTTGCGGCTGCAAAGAACCAACTGGAGCCCGCGAGTCATCTTTGTTTTCGGCATTTTCATCCCTGTTTCCCAAACCATACGGACGAAACGCTCCCAACAATTCATCGCTGTGCCGAGTGCTCTCGCTCACTTGGCCGGCCGATTTTCTATCGAGCGACGGCTTCTCCAAAAACTTCCCGACAACCCCCTTTTTCTCTTCCAAACTACTTTCTTCAGTGCCAAAGGGATTGGTATCCGCTTTTTTGTCATCCTTGGGCGAAACAAAAATCCAGTTTTTTTGTTTATCCAACAGGTCATCATTTCGCTTGTTGGAAACCGGTGGATTGGGAGCAGCCGGAAAGGGCAACGGTGATTTTGAGACCAATGGATCTCCACCGGAAACAGCGTCTCCAGGGCGATAGGCACGAAATAGTTTTGAGGAAATACCATTAAAGCGCCCCGCTTCCTCACGCGACGAGTCATTTTGTTTTTCCTTGGAAAACTGAATCGGCTCGCCCGCGTTCATCGAAAAGTTAAGCGCCACAATTCCGCTTATGGCCAAGCTAAGAAAATTTCGACTGGAGAATGATCGGCGAATAAACATCTTTTCGAACATTACTTATCGCTCATTTTCCTTCTGGCGTCAAATGCAGTTTGTCCTGTTCTTAGGCGTGATGTTTTCCGGTTTCTTGCCCCGCCGCCTTTGCCCAAACCTGATTTCCGTTCATTCGCGATTGCAGTAAGGCAAAGGGTCTATTAAGTTGGCCGCCTCTTATGACACTGACAGAGAAAATTTTGGCGCGCGCGGCTGGGAAGAGCAGCGTTCAATCTGGCGATAACATTTGGGTGAACGCGGACGTTCTCATGACTCACGATGTTTGCGGGCCGGGGACCATTGGCGTTTTCAAACGCGAATTCGGCAAATCCGCCAAAGTCTGGGACAAAAATAAAGTCGTCATCATTCCCGACCACTACATTTTCACCGCCGATTCCAAATCAAATCGTAATGTGGATATTCTTCGCGATTTCGTGAAGGAGCAGGGGCTTCCCTACTTTTATGACGTGATCGACGACCTGAATGGCCACTGGGTTTTTGATGCGACCAAAGGTTTGTTAAATAAACAATATGGGTCGAACTACGCGGGAGTTTGTCACACGGCGCTTCCGCAAAAAGGCCACACGCGCCCCGGAGAAATTCTATTCGGCACCGATTCGCACACTTGCATGGCGGGCGCGTTCAACGAATTCGCCACCGGCATCGGCAATACTGATGCGGGCTTCGTGATGGGCACTGGAAAACTTCTCATCAAAGTCCCCGAGACCATGCACTTTCGCCTTGAAGGAAAACTGCAGCCCGGCGTCATGGCCAAGGATATTATTTTGCATTGCATCGGCGAAATCGGTTTTGACGGCGCTACGTATCGCGCGATGCAATTCGACGGCTCGGCCATTCCGCATCTCTCGATGGACGACCGCATGACAATTGCGAACATGGCCATCGAAGCTGGCGGGAAAAATGGAATTTTTGAATTCGACGACCAGACAAAGGCCGCTGTGGATTATCGTTGCAAGTTGAACGGAACCAAAGCGAATTACGAACCGGTCGAACGCGACCGTGACGAAAAATTCATGTACGAAAAAGTCGTGGATCTTTCCAAACTCGAACCAACCGTTGCGTGTCATCCTGATCCCGGCCAACGCAAAACTGCCAAAGAACTTTCCAATGTGAAATTGGACCGCGCTTACGTCGGTTCCTGCACTGGCGGAAAAACCAGCGACTTCATGGAGTTCGCGCGCATCTTGCGCGGCAAGCACGTTGTCATCGACACGTTCGGAGTTCCCGCCACGCCCGAGATCGTGCGCGACTTGCAGACCGCGCTTTGGGACGATAAAACGGTTTGGCAAATTCTCGTCGATGCCGGCGTGCAGATGACCGAGAACGCCGGTTGTGCCGCGTGTCTGGGCGGGCCGGTGGATACATTTGGCCGGATGAATTCGCCGATGAAATGCATTAGCGCAACGAATCGGAATTTTCCCGGTCGAATGGGTCACAAAGAATCACAAGTATTCCTTGCCTCGCCCAGCACCGTCGCCGCCAGCGCGCTTACTGGAAAAATCACTGACCCCCGCGAATATTTAAGTTAGCGGCCCGCTCAATCACTTTAGAAGGAAGCTGGAACTTTCACTGACCAGGAGAGCTTAGGATTATCAAATGGATCGTGAAAAGTTAGACCGTTGGTGCGAGCGAGGGATTTTAGCGCTCGTGATTTCCATTTTGGTTTTTGCCCCGCTGGCTTATGGGGCGGTTCAGACAATGGAATTTGTCATCGTTCAAGGAGCCACCGTTGTAATCATCGCCCTTTGGATTCTGAGAATTTGGATTAGTCCACGTCCCGTATTTTTTTGGCCTCCAATTTGTTGGGCGGTGCTGGCTTTCATCATCTACGCAGTCATTCGTTATCGCCTTGCGCCCATCGAATATGTCGCGCGAATCGAGTTAATAAAAATTTTCACTTACGCATTTTTATTTCTAGCCATCGTCAATAATTTATCACGCCAGGAAGCGACTCAGATCATTGGAATCGTTCTGGTAACCGTCGCTTTCGCCCTCTCAATCTTTGCAGTGTATCAATTCATCACGCATTCCCCTCGCGTGTGGTGGATGTTTAAGCCTCCCGCTTACGTGGGTCGGGGGAGCGGCACCTTTATCAATCCGAATAATTTTGCGGGATTCCTGGAAATGATTTTGCCCCTCGGTTTAGTTTACACTTTGCTCAGCCGCTACAGCCACGCGGGTAAAATTGCTTTTGGATATGCCTCGGCCATTCTTATGGTGGGAGTTGGTTCCACTCTTTCGCGCGGCGGATGGGTCGCGACGGCAGCCGGGCTATCCGTTTTTTTTGTCGTCCTTTTTTGTCAGCGCGATTTTCGAATTCGATCGCTGATTGTCCTTGGGCTCATTCTCACTCTGGGAGTGGCCTCAATCGCGACCACTCATAAATCTCAAAAACGCTTCCAATTGCTCGTCAGCGGTGAAAGCAAAAAAGATGACCGCATCATTTACTGGAACATTGCCCAAAAACTTTGGCAGGAAAATATTTGGTTGGGCGCGGGTCCTGCCCATTACGATATGCGGTTCCGCCAATATCGCCCCGCTGCTCTCCAGGATCGGCCGGATTTCGCGCACAATGATTATCTCAATACACTGGCCGACTGGGGATTGATCGGGCTGGGTTTGATTCTGATTTTTCTCGCCTTGTTTTACATCGGCGTTTTTAAAACGTGGCGTTACGTGCGCCGCACTTCCAACGACCTTGAACGAAAATCCAGCAACAAAGCCGCGTTCGTCCTTGGTGGTTCCCTCGGCGTGCTTGCGTTGCTCGTCCACTCTTTCGTCGATTTCAATCTCCATATTCCCGCCAACGCCATACTCGCGCTGACTTTGATCGCCCTCGTTACCACTTACCTTCGCTTCGCCACGGAATCTTTTTGGTCGAGCATTCGACTGCCCGGCCAAGTCGCTTTGTCCCTCGTAGGATTGGCCGCTTGTTTTTTTCTGGTGGACCAGGGAATTCGTCAGATCCAAGAAGATCAATTTCTTAAGGCCGCCGAGCGAGAGCAAACCCTTGTGCGCAAACTCCAACATCTCCAAAGCGCATTTGCCATCGAGCCGCAGAATTTTGAAACTGCCTACAACATCGGCGAAATTCTTCGAGAGCAAAGTTGGTCTGGCGAACCAGATCAGGAAACTCTCGCAAAGGAAGCCATGACCTGGTTGCAACGCAGCATGAAATTGAACCCGTTTTATCCATTCAGCTACGTTCGTTACGGAATGTGTCTGGACTGGTTCACGCGAACTGCCGAAGCCGAAAAATATTTTGAGACCGCGCGCTCGCTGGATCCGAACGGTTACTACACCACCGCTCACTTAGGCTGGCATCTTTTGCAGACGGGCGATTTGGCCGGCGCAAAAAAACACTTTGAACGTTCGGAAGAACTGCTTCCTAATTCCATTGCCGAAACTTATCTCGAAATCATCGAACAAAAGATGTCTGAGGCGGCGGCGAAGTAGAATTCACGGTTCGGTGGGTCCAATTTCACTTTCCAAATTTCTTGTGCCGGCCTGTTTTTTACTGGAACTTTTCGGCTGATGAAACCTCCCCGTTTTTTATTTGTCCCACTGCTCGCTTGTGTTTTCGCCTCGAATTTGCCCGCGCAACCCGCCACCGCCCACCAACCAGAAACACTCGCCCAATTTCAAACTCGACTCAAAACCATCGCCACGCACCCGCGTTTTGCCTCCGCGATGCTGGGCGTGAAAGTAGAGTCGCTCGACGCGGGAAAAATTATTTTCGAGCAGAATGCGGACAAATTATTGAAGCCTGCCTCAAACGGAAAAATGTTTACCGCCGCTCTCGCGCTGGATCGACTTGGCCCGACTTACAAAATCCGCACGTCTTTTTATTCCCAAGGAAAGCCTGATGCTTCCGGGAAGCTGTCGTCGGATTTGATCGTTTACGGGCGAGGCGATCCCTCCTTTTCGCATCGGTTTAACAACGACGATTATGGAAAAGCGGTCCAGCAAATTGCCGACGCGGTGGTGAATGCCGGAGTAAAATCCGTCCAGGGCGATTTGATCGGCGATGAGAGTTTTTTTCGAGGCTCACGTTACGGCGTCGGCTGGAGCGTGGATGATTTGCAGTTTTATTATGGGGCGGAAGCTTCCGCGCTGACGTTACAGGAAAACACCGTTGATTTGGTTTTTAAACCCGGCGAAAAAATCGGCGATCCGCTGAAAATTTTAACCAAGCCGCTGACAACTTATCTCACGTTTGAAAACCGGACCAAAACTCTCGCGCAGAATGGAAAAAGCCACCTCGAAATCTACCGACCAGTGGACAGCAACGTTGTTTACGCTTGGGGAAATTTGCCGATGGGAAGTCCCGGCCAGGATGATTCTGTCGCCGTCCACAATGCACCGCTTTGGTTCATCAGCACTCTTCGGGACTCCCTGGAAAAACGCGGCGTCAAGATTTCCGGCAAACTGAAAACGGCGAACTGGCTTGACCGTGAAGTTGCACCGGTGGATTTCTCCAAACTAACGGAGGTGGCCTTTATCGAATCGCGTCCAATGGCGGAAATAGTGAAGAACATGATGAAGCCGTCCCAAAATTTATATGCGCATTTACTACTGCTGCAAGTCGGTGAGAAAACTCGAACCCCTGAAACGCGCCGAATAAATTCTGATGATCTTGGCCTCGCCGATTTGAAAAAGTTTTGCGCAGAAGCGGGCATCGAAAAAGGTGCCGTCTTGATGGAGGAAGGCTCCGGGTTATCGCGCGGTTGTCTCGTGAAACCCGCGGCGTCCGTCCAGCTTTTGAAATACATGCGCCGACATCGGGACGCCGAGACCTTCTATGATTCGTTGCCGATTGCCGGCGTGGATGGAACTTTGAAAGGTCGCTTCAAAGGCACCTCCGCCGAAAAAAATTTGCGCGCGAAAACGGGAACGATTCGCTACGTCAATTCACTCTCCGGCTACGTCACCTCCAAAGCGGGCGAGCATCTGGTTTTTTCCATCATGCTCAACGCCTACAACGGCAACGACGGGCGAACTCACGTTGATGGAATCACCACGCTGCTGGCGAATTTGGAATCGCGTTCTGCCGCGAAGTCAGAATAAAATGATCGAAGAAATTAGGGCAAAGATTTTGTCGGGACAAAAACGCATATCGATTCTTGCGGTCATTTTAATCATCCTGGGCGCTGCCGTTTTCTTTTCGATCGACGCCCCGCAACCCGGTGAACCGCGCTATCAAGGGCGCGCATTGAGTTCTTGGCTCGAAAATTTTTCCAGCGATGCAAAGACTTTTGAAAAGGATACAAATGCCGTCGTCCAAGGCGAAGTTGCGATGCGTGGCATGGGGACAAACGCCATTCCTTTCCTGTTGAAAATTTTAAGTTATGAAGAATCACCAACGCGAAAATGGCTGAGGAAAACCACACGAAAACTACCCTTCCATTTGCGACTTCTTGAGCAGGATAATACTAAATCTCTTGAGGCTGCGGAAGCGATCAACGCGATCGGTCCTGGCGCTGAATCGGCGTTTTCTCCGCTAACAAATTTATTCCTCTCTGGCAAATCGCTCACTGCGGGAATTGCGTTGGCTGGGTTGGGAAAAAACGGCGTGTTATTTCTCATTTCAAATCTTACAAACCAGAATCTCGTAATCTGCAATACGACTGCACTCTCGTTGGGAAGCTCCAGGAGTGATTTTGATATTATTGTTCCAGCACTGATTAAAATTTTAAACGATGGTACTTCACCAGCACGCTCCGTCGCCGCTATATCTCTCGGCTCGCTTCATCACTCTCCAGATTTAGTTATTCCAATTCTTTTAGACAATCTGAACTCTTCAAATCAGATCGTGGGGAGTTATGTCATAATGGCTTTGAGCGAATATGGAACCAACGCGAAGGCGGCGATTCCACTCTTGATAAAGATGACCAACGATAGTGACGCAATGATTCGTGAACATGCAAAAAACGCTTTAGAAAAAATTTCTCCAACGTCATCGGATAAAAAATCTAAGTAAGATTTGCCGCGTTCAACAATTTCCAAACGCGTAATGCCTCCGTCACACCCCATGCCTGCGCATCGCAGCCGCGTTGTTTATGGGGCGCATCGCCATCGAGGATTTCCGGGATTTGACCCAAACATCCTTGGCGCAAAAGTTGTTCCATGCTGCCGAGATATGACTTTGCTGCCGCGACCGCTTCAGGTGAAAAATTCCACGCGCGCGCCAGGGCCTCACAAAAAATCGGGAACGTCCATGTCCACGCAGTGCCGTTGTGGTAGGCGAGTTTGCGGCGCGTATCTTCGTCGCCTTCGTAGCTACCGCAAT
>JBDSYB010000134.1:0-5783 GCA_039925885.1 Verrucomicrobiota bacterium | reverse complement strand
GTGGGGGTGGCGAGGACAATTTCTATTCCACTTTCGCCCATGACATTCATGACGCGTTCCATCCAGCCGAAGTTAAATTTCCCTTCCTCCGGTTCGCAAATACCCCAGGAAAATTCGCCCATGCGCAGGACGTTGACGCCAGCGTCTTTCATCAACCGCGCGTCAATTTTCCAGCGCGCCTCCGGTTCTTCAGCAGTTCCCGCGTAAGGATAGACCCAATGTTCCGGATGATAATCGACTCCAAAGTGCATACGTTTTGGCGGTTGAGGATTTCCTCGACTTTAAAGCGGCGGATTTTTTGCGCAATGAAAATCACCGGACTTGCGAAATTTAATTTTCCCACCCATTTTTTAACCATCTGGAAATCGAATATGCAGGAGAAAGGGCTATCGTTTCGGATTGATCAGCTTTTGCATGGCTTCGACTTTTTCAGGATAAGTTTGTTGAAATTGTATTAAAATTTTATCCGCCTCCGTGGTCCGTCCGTTTCGCCGGAGCAAATCGTAAAGTTTACTGGTCGGCTCCACTGAATCGGCTCCCAACTGTTGGGCCAGACGGTAGGCTTGTTCGGCTTCCGTGGAAAAATTCTGACTCGAGAAAAGATTTCCCTGCGCCACGATCATGTGAGCGTAAGCCAGGCTGGTAGGAGGGGAAGTGGGCTCAGATGCGGTGTTCAGTTGACCGACTTTATCGCGCCAGTAATCCAACGAGTTCGCGGCCAGCGCCGTCGTGAGTTGTGGATTCGAGCTGTTCGGTTTTAGTTCGAGAATTGGTCCGAGTGGCACTGCGCCGGAATAAGTTGAAGGCAAGGAAAACGATTCTTCCAAACCGAATGAAAGTTCGGGATTTTTCTCTTGCAGCTTTTTCAACAAAAGCTCGTTGATCGCCATCACCGCGACCGTGCCGGATACCTGAACGCGGCCTTCTTCGGCCTTGTAATTTTCGTCGGGTAGTAATTTGCCTTCCGCAAAACGCTGTGCGGCGCCTTGAAGATATTCGTTGAAGGCGCTTTGTGAATCTTCCCCGGTCAATGTTTTCAAACGGTCTCCATAAAGAAAATTAACGTAATTAAGGTAGTTGCCATCCGCGAGGGCGTTTTGCGTGAGGACAATGTGATTTTCGCTGCCGGATGTTTCGTTTAGAAAAGTGGGAATAAATCGACCGGGATCAGTCCCACCCACGTAAACCATATCCGATCTTAAGGAACCCAGAACGTCGCGCCCATAATCCAAAAGGGCTTGGGCCGACCAGGAATGCGCGGCTTCATGCGCGCCCCACGCTTCCTGCGCAGCGGGCAGAAACTTTTGAAAATTAACGGCCTCTTCGCCTCGGAGACTCATTCTTTTTTTCTGCAATTCTTTGTAAAGCCGATTTATTTCGTCCCAATCGCCTTTCTCCGCCGCATCGAAGAATTTTTCAAAATCGTCTGGAACTTCGATTCCCAATTTCTCGGCATAGCGGTGAGTCACTTCTCGACGGTTTTTGTCGAAGGCAACTAAACGCGCCGCGACTTTTTCCTCAGCGGTTTGTTTTCCGTGGGAGTTGGATCGGTGAGAGAATGCGGGACGGTTCTTACGGTCGCCCGATATTCCGTTAAGCGATGCCTCCGCTGAGGGGGTCGCGGGCGCAACCGGAGGATTCACTTTTGGCAACCAAATTAAAAGGAGGGCCAGGAAGCAGCCGCCGACCAACAGGATCAGGACAAATTTCCCGCGGACGCTTTGTTTTAAGTTTTCGGAAGAGTCATTTGGGTTCATAAGCAAATTGCTACTTTCACCCAATAGACACCAGCCCGGGTTAATTTCGTATAATGAAACCAAATTGGAATTATGCTTTTGACAAACATGGAGCGGAGTCAGGCCAAAGCCTTTATTGAGCAACCGAGCGCGTGATTTTGGAAATCCTCTCCTGGGGGAGAGGACATAGGTGAGGGCGATCTCGAACTATAAAGGTAATTCGCAATAACACGGCTAATGTGTT
This sequence comes from Verrucomicrobiota bacterium, assembly GCA_039925885.1. Classification (GTDB taxonomy): domain Bacteria; phylum Verrucomicrobiota; class Verrucomicrobiia; order Limisphaerales; family CANJXF01; genus CANJXF01. Next base: position 3,803 of record JBDSYB010000134.1, on the reverse strand, counting down.
CTCCCTGACCCCGGCCCTTTCCCCAAGGAGAGGGAGTAAAACAAATTCCGCCTCTCCTGAATTGCTTGTCAAAGACATAATCCTACACCCAATAAATCCGGGCTTGCTTTCGTCGCCAAGCCATCACCGCAGATTTGCCTCTGGAATATTGCTGCAGCGACCTCAGCGTTTCTCGCCGCCCAAGTTATAATAAATCAACTTTTGGGCACCCGGCGGCGCGGCCTCTATGCTCAACACTAAATTATCCACCTTTTCAGAAATAAGTGTGCCGGGAATTTCAAATTGCGAACTGCGAAATAACGTTTTGAAACGGTCGGCCAATCGTTGCAATGATTGATCGACGGATAAAAGTTCGCCTTCCAAAAACTGAATATTGTTGTTGGCTGCGGCCAATTGGTTTTCAAGCCCCGCAATGGTGTTGTTGGCTGCGGAAAGTTGGGTTTGAAGCGCCGCAACGGTTTGCGGACAATCGAGAGCCACTTGGGCGGGGTTTTGATAAAGAAATCCTATGTCTGCTTCAGAAAGAGCGTGGTTGTAAACCTGCACTTCATCAATCAACGCGGTGATGCGACTGCGCGGGACGCCGTTTTCATTCACGCCCCCGATAAGAAATGCGACCGCATTGCCGATAAAAGGCTGGCTGGGTTTGGTGTCTTCGGCAGGAGAACCGTCCACGTAAATCGATTTCGTTCCGCCCGCGTGATAAACCGCGACAACCTGGTGCCAATTTCCATCATTTACGCTGGTAGTGGAAAGAGGCGTTTCCGCTCGTTGGATCTGGCCGACGCCTGTGCCACCTTCATAAAAAAAGACTTTGTTCGTCGATTGCATGGCAAGGCCGGTTGATTGATTGACGTGAAGAAAATACCCGTTTCTGGTGAAGGCCGCGTGTTTGCCAAGAACAATAGAATCGGGAGTTTGATCGCCAGCATTCATTTTCAGCCACGCGACCAGGGAGAAATCGCCATTCGTCAATCCAAGAACATTGCCCATCGTGACAAATCCATTGGCGGGTCTGTTCAAGCTGACAGCACCGCCCGAAATTCCCCCCGGAACAAATTGCGCGCCGGTCGGCGAAAGCGTTCCGTAGAACGATCCCACGCTATCGAATGCCGTGCTTCCGCTTTCTTCGTTGAACGACCATTTTGCCACGATGCCTGCATCGGCTGTGAGTTCAACGATAAGCAGCATTGCTAGAACAATAATTTTGCCGAGTGTTTTCATGAAGTTGATGCCTAAATTTTTTGTGAATTCCGGGCGACTCTGAGATAATTATAAAATTCTGTCAATATGCCTTTTGCCTGCGCGGATTGGAGAGGGGTCCTCTTGAAATCACCATCGTTTGGAGTTCCGCCTTCAGGCGGCTCGGGCGCAAGCTTGTCAAACCGCACCGACTGAAGGCGGAACTCCAAACGAAATCTGCGTCGCTGTTTGGTGGTAGTATTAAAATGCGCCCGATTGGAGCTTAACGAGCGACGCAATTACGGACGATGAGAATTTGCGGAGAGAAGAATTGACTCCAAATTTTAATTTAGGGTCACAGGCACCATTATAATATCCTTCCCGCTCTATCTTGAATCCTTTTGACAAGCGGCGCGCTTCTCGTACCGTTTCCGCACTAATTACGACATGATTGGCTACATCTTCAAAAAGGTCCTCGGCTCGAAAAATCAGCGCGAGGTCAAAAGGCTCCGCCCGCTGGTGGCGAAGATCAACGAAATCGAAACCGCTTTGCAAAACGGCTCCGCCGACGAATTGCGTCAGAAAACCGCCGCATGGAAAGAGGAGCTTTCGAAAATTGAGGACAACGAACTTCTCAAGCAACGGTTGCTGGAAATTTTGCCGGAAGCCTTCGCGGTAGTTAAGAATGCCTGCCGCCGTCTTTGTGGCCAGGACGTGATTGTGCGCGGTCATCCTTTGAAATGGGAAATGGTCCCCTTCGATGTGCAATTGATTGGTGGCTACGGTTTGCATACCGGACGCATCGCAGAAATGGCGACGGGCGAAGGCAAAACGCTGGTGGCAACTTTGCCGGTGTATCTCAACGCGCTGACCGGGCGCGGCGTGCATGTCGTGACAGTGAACGATTATTTGGCGGCGCGCGACGGCGAATGGATGGGCGCGGTTTACAAATTTCTTGGGCTGACGGTGGGTTGCATTCTGCACGATCAATCTCCCGCGTTTCGTCGTGATCAATACAACTGCGACATTACCTACGGCACGAATGCCGAATTTGGTTTTGATTATTTGCGCGACAACGGCATGGCGACGCGTTTTGAAGAACAGGTCCAGCGCGGCCATTACTTCGGCATTGTTGACGAAGTAGATTCTATTTTGATCGACGAAGCGCGCACGCCTTTGATCATTAGTGGGCCTGCCGTGGTCAGTTCTGACAACGCGATTTACGATCAGTTCAAACCGCCCATTGAATCCATTGTTCATACGCAGGAAAAACTTTGTAATCGGTTTCTTTCTGAGGCCGGGGCGTTGATTAAAAAATTGCGTCCTGAGGATGGATCGCAGCCAAAAAATCCTGCCGCGCTGGAAAAAGAAATCGGGCTGTTGCTCTATCGCGTGAAAATCGGCAACCCGCGTTCCGCCGAGTTGATGAAAGTTTTGGAGGAGCCGGAAAATCTTCGGCTGATGAACGCCGCCGAATTGCAACTGCACGCGGACCAAAAAAAGACGGATCTTTACGCCGAGAAAGAAGAATTATTTTTTGCGATTGACGAAAAAAGTCACGAAGCAGATTTAACGGAAAAGGGACGAGCGTTTATGCGCCCCGAAGATCCTGAAGCGTTCGTGATGCCCGATTTGCCGATGAAATATCAGGAGATCGACGCTGCCGAAAGCGACCCGCAAAAACGGTTGGAGTTAAAAGGAAAAGTTCAGCAGGAGTTCGAGCAAAAAGCGCAGCAGATTCACACCATTTCTCAATTGCTCAAGGCTTACTGTCTTTATTTGAAAGACGTGCAATACGTCGTGCAGGAAAACAAAGTCCTGATTGTCGATGAGAACACCGGACGCTTGATGACTGGTCGGCGTTGGAGCGATGGATTGCATCAGGCCGTTGAAGCGAAGGAAGGCGTGGAGATCGAGAAGGAAACGCAAACACTCGCGACGATTACGATTCAAAATTATTTTCGTTTGTATCAGAAGCTGGCCGGGATGACGGGCACGGCGGAAACTGAGGCGTCGGAATTTTTTGACATCTACAAGCTGGGCGTATTGGTGATTCCAACGAACCGGCCTATCGCACGCAATGATGCCAACGATTCTGTTTACAAAACCAAACGCGAAAAGTTCGCAGCGGTTCTCAAGGAAATCACGACCATTCACAATCTGGGACGACCCATTCTCGTTGGCACAGTTTCGGTGGAAACGAGCGAGCAGGTTTCGCGCATGTTAAAGAAAGCAGGAATTATTCACTCGGTTCTCAACGCGAAATACCATCAACAGGAAGCGGAAATTGTCGCGCGCGCCGGACAACGCGGCGGGGTGACGATCGCCACGAACATGGCAGGTCGCGGCACGGATATTAAACTTGGCGCGGGCGTCGCGGATATCGGAGGGCTTCATGTCATCGGCACGGAGCGCCACGAATCACGGCGTATTGATCGCCAGTTGCGCGGACGTTGCGCGCGGCAGGGCGATCCCGGTTCATCGCACTTTTTCATTTCGCTTGAGGACGATTTGATGCGCCTCTTTGGTTCCGACCGCATTGGCAAGATGATGGAGAAAATGGGTTTTGAAGAAGGGCAGGAGCTTGAACATTTCATGCTCAACAAATCCATCGAGACCGC
>JBDSYB010000133.1:0-3576 GCA_039925885.1 Verrucomicrobiota bacterium | reverse complement strand
CAACGTTTGGAGTTCCGCCTTCAGGCGGTCCGGTTGGCGATGCAACAAAACCGCCTGAAGGCGGAACTCCAAACTTCGCCCAGATCGCGCTCATCACCGGGCCGAACATGGCGGGCAAAAGCACGTTTATCCGCCAGGTCGCGTTGCTCACATTACTCGCGCACACCGGCTCCTTCATTCCCGCGAAAGAAGCGCGCATCGATTTAGTGGATCGCATTTTCACCCGTATCGGCGCCAGCGATGATCTGGCGCGCGGTCAATCCACCTTCATGGTCGAGATGAGCGAGACCGCGAATATTTTGAACAACGCCACTGCCCGAAGCCTCGTGATTCTCGATGAAATCGGGCGCGGCACGAGCACCTTCGACGGTTTGAGTCTCGCGTGGAGCATCGTGGAATTTTTGCACAATCAAGTTGGTTCGAAAACTTTGTTTGCCACGCATTATCATGAATTGACCGAACTCGCCGCTCGTTTGCCGCGCATCAAAAATTTCAACGTCGCCGTGCGTGAATGGAATGACCAAATCGTCTTCCTGCGAAAAATTGTCGAAGGCGGGACGGATAAAAGTTACGGCATCCAGGTCGCACGTTTGGCAGGCGTTCCAAAACCCGTTCTCGAACGCGCCAAGGAAATTTTACGCAACCTTGAAGACTCCGAACTCACGCCCGAAGGAAAAGTCCGCCAGACTTCGCGTCATCGCGCCGAGCGTGAAAAACTAAAAGACCTCGCCCCGCCGCCGCAGATGGATTTGTTTTCCTGACTCGGAACTACCGTGTTTGAAGAAAAACGTAAAGCGCTCGGGTGTTTCCTATGTCGAGGAAGGACAAAATGTTGAACCCAAGGCAAACCTTGTTTACATTTTCTCCGTAATTCAAAACGATCGTGATTCGACGTGCGATTGGATTACGGCAGCAAAAGAAGATGAGTCTGGCGGACGCGGTGATGGCGGCGACGGCCTTGGCGCATAATATTCCGCTGGTGACGACTTAAAGCATGTAAAGGGTTTGAAGCTGATCAATGCGTTCGCCACCGGCCAAATTCCCTAAAGTTCGGAGCGCCGACTTGCAGTCGGCTTTGCGCTTCAAATTGATTTTACGGCGCAAAATCAAAGCCTTTTAAACTTGAATCCGTAAAGCCGGTTTGGAAACCGGCGCTCCGCTTCACGCCAAAAACCCCAATTCACCTCTGTGAAAATATTGTCCAGCGACTCGATTTGCGTGAGCCAGATTTCGGCAACTTTTCCGGCGGCGAGTTGCTCGTGGATTAATTTATAGTTTTCGAAGAAGGCGTTCGTATTTGTCGTGCGGGCCGATCCAGAACCAGAGGTAACGGCCATCATCAAAGGTCGCCAGGGCGCGAAAGCCCGAACCGGCACGCACCGACCAGAGGTCACCTTTGATTTTCTTGAATTGGAAGGATTTCAGCGACGGACTTTTTTGCCAGAGTTTGAAATTCTTGCGGGCGATTTTCTGAACTGACGGCGGCAGGTTTTCCAGACAATCCCAGAACTCCGGCAGCGCGGAAGATTTCACGGAAAAGACTTGGCTTTGCCAGACCGATAATCGGATTTGGCTTTGAAGATGAGCTTGTCGAGCTTTCCGGCTTTGGCATCGGCTGCGATCTGCTGATCCCACATTTCTTCGCGGAATTCCTCAAGCCAGTCGGCCACCGCCTTGACTTCCTGCGGCGTCAACTTCTGGATGGCTTTCTCAATTTCAGCAACCGTGCTCATGCGAAAACGATACTGAGAAAATCCGCGTTGCTCAAACAAAAGAATTTCGGGAACAGTGATGCATCGTTCAAGTTAAAGTGAATGGCCAATCGCGACAGGCAAAACGGATTTATGTCCACGAATGCGTTGTAATCGGCATTTCCAAGGGGAAGATAAACGGAATCAAGTCGCCCCATCCACAATTTGACACAGCAGCGGCGTCATTTCGTGGCCGGATTTCTTTTTGTATTCGGCGGACATGTGCTTGCTGAACTCGTCGATTGCGTTGCGCTTAATTAAATTGATTGTCGCGCCGCCGAAACCGCCGCCAGTCAAACGCGCGCCCAGTGTGCCGGGATGTTGTCGCGCAATTTCCACGAGCAGATCTAATTCTTTCGTGCTGTTCCCAAAATAATCGCGGGAGCTTTCGTGGCTCTGAAACATGTATTGACCGAACTGCGCAAAATCATCTTCGCGCAAGGCTTTTACTCCGAAAATCACGCGCTGAATTTCGCCAACAATGTGATAGGCGCATTGATATTCGCGTTCGGTTAGCTTCGATTTATTTTCCGTGAGCATTTTGGAATCGACGGCGCGCAACGCTTTCACGCCGATTTTTTTCGCGGCACTCTCGCACATCTGGCGAAGCTCGTTGTATTCTCCGCCGACGAGCGAATGTTTCACGCCGGAGTTGCAAATGAGAACCGCGATTTCGCCAATCATCGGGACGTGATCGACGCTCAACTGCTGGCAATCGATTTCCAGCGCGTGAAATTGTTTTCCGAACAGCGATGAAACCTGATCGAGAATTCCACTTTGGACACCGACAAATTGGTTTTCCGCGCGCTGGCAAAGTTTGACAAGATTCAGTTTTTCTTCGAGGCGGAGTTCCCGCAATGCAGCTTTTTTATCGCGTTTGGGCGGGGCGGTTGATCCGGTTTCAGTGACGGTGAACGGATAAAGTTGTCGAATGGTCAGCGTGGTCGCGACTTCGAGCGCAGCGGAACTGCTCATGCCCGCGCCCATTGGAACAGTGCCGTGAATGGCCGCGTTGAACCCGCCAAAATGCGCGCCGTGTTTTCGCAATTGTTCCAAAACGCCTTTGACGTAATCGGCCCAGGGCGCGGCAGGATTCTTTCTTAAATCGGCAATGGAAAATTTTTCTTTTTCAGAAAACGCGGAGGAAGCGAGTTCGATGTAGCCATCGCTGCGCGGGGAGGACGCGATGAAAATATATTTGTCCACCGCCAGGGACATAACGAGGCCTTGATTGTAATCGGTGTGATTCCCGAGGAGTTCCAGTCGGCCCGGCGCTCTTACTACGTGAGTCGCGGTGTAGGAAAATTTTTGTTTGAATAAACTTTGTGCGCGGAGAGTTTCTGTTTCAAGCGTCCCTGTTTTCATCGTTTGAATTTATTTGCCACACGTTTGGCGTTTGTCATTCCCGAAGAATCTGCCGAAATGCCGGGTCAGGGAATTTTCGGCGGCACGGAAGAGGGAGGTGGCGAAGTTTCGGGTGTGCACTTGACGAGCGAAACACTGGTGAAAAGAGACCAGCACCACGCAATCAAACAAAGTCCGAGGCCAACCGCGCCCACCCACCAATGATCGAAGCGCACCGTGTTAAATTCTTCGGAACTTGTTCCCATGTCGAAGAGCAACTTGGTCTGATGAAAAATAAACCAGCAGAGATAACCGGTGAACCCGAAAAATCCGACGAGCATTATTGATGCTTGCGCAAATCCCATTTTTTGCCGCGCAAAAATAGTTCCGAGACCGGGAAACGCGAGAAGGTTGATCATCATGCACCGCCATGCTTCGGATCGATTTCGCGGCGGATGAATAAAGTCGAACATTTAATCTT
>JBDSYB010000132.1:0-13769 GCA_039925885.1 Verrucomicrobiota bacterium | reverse complement strand
TTCACTGGAGAATAAATTTGCGGCAAAAGCGGCTTGACGTTGGATGCACATCATTACGCGCAAACGCTTGAACGAATTTGCCGATAAACATTCGTCGGCGAAATCTGGTTTGGGTCATTGGTATTGGTCTTTAAAGAAAAACAATTTCGGAAATTTTGCGGAGCTACGCCGTGCTTTTCCACACGCGGATCAAGTTGCTGGCCTGACCGTTTTTAACATCGGCGGCAACAAAGCTCGTCTCATCGTGGCGATTCACTACAATCGTCGCAAAGTGTATATTCGCGCTGTGTTGACTCACGCCGAATACGACGCGGGCAAATGGAAAGAGAAATAAGTTATGTCCACAGCTCAAATTGAAAAAGCTTTTGCCGTGTGGCCGCAGGTCGAGCCGACCTTGCGTGTGCCGCATAATGATCGTGAATATCGCCAGCTCGTAAAACTGCTCGACCGATTGGTCGATGAAGTCGGCGAAAACGAGAACCATCCGCTCGCCTCGATGATGGAAGTTTTGGGTGTTCTCATTGAAAAATACGAAGATGAACAGGTGGCGGAACTGACCTGAACTGATTTCCAAAGCTGCTAATTTAATGAGCGATCCCGCAATCACCCCAGAACTCGTCAAAAAACACAACCTCACGCCGGAGGAATACGAGAAGGCCAGGGAAATTCTTGGGCGCGAACCGAATTACACCGAGCTGGGAATTTTTTCGGTGATGTGGAGCGAGCATTGTTCTTACAAAAACACCAAGCCGTTGCTGAAAACGTTTCCGACCAAGTCCGCAAAAATTCTCGTCGGCGCAGGTGAGGAAAATGCGGGCATCATCGACATCGGCGACGGACTTTGCATCGCGTTCAAAATTGAGTCGCACAATCATCCGAGCGCAGTGGAGCCATTTCAGGGCGCGGCAACAGGCGTGGGCGGAATTGTGCGCGATATTTTTACGATGGGCGCGCGGCCGGTTTGCGCTGTGAATTCGTTACGTTTTGGACCAATCACAGACGAAACCCCTCTCCCGGCCTCCGGCCACCCTCTCCCCTCATCCGATGAGGGGAGAGGGCAGGGAGAGGGGCTTTCTAAATCTATCGCCAACAATCGCCGCCTCTTCGCGGGCGTCGTCAGCGGCATCGCGCATTACGGAAATTGTTTCGGAATTCCGACCATCGCGGGCGAAGTTTATTTCGATAAATCCTACGAAGGAAATCCGCTGGTCAACGCGTTTTGCCTCGGCGTTTTGCGTCACGAACAAATTGCGCGCGGCGCGGCGAAAGGAATTGGCAATCCAGTTTTTTACGTCGGTCCAGCAACGGGTCGCGATGGTTTGGCGGGCGCAGCATTTGCGTCGCAGGATTTAACCAGCGAGTCGGCGCAAGGACAACGCGGCTCGGTGCAGGTTGGCGATCCGTTCATGGAAAAACTGGTTTGCGAAGCGTGCCTTGAATTGCTCGCAACGGATTGCGTCGCTGGAATTCAAGACATGGGCGCAGCGGGTTTGACTTGTTCCACCTGCGAAACCGCCGCTCGCGCTGGAACTGGAATTGAAATCGAACTCAGCAAAGTTCCGCAACGCGCGCCGAACATGACGCCTTACGAAATCATGTTGAGCGAATCGCAGGAACGAATGCTCATCATCGTCAAGAAAGGCCGCGAAGCCGAAGTGCAACGCATTTTTGACAAATGGGATTTGCCGTGGGCAGAAATTGGTTTCGTCACCGACACTGGAAATATGGTCGTGAGAAATCACGGCGAAATTGTCGTGAATATTCCTGCAAGAAAAATCGCGGATGACTCGCCGATTTATCAACGCGAGTCGCGCGAGCCGGAATATTTGAAAGCCGTTCGTGAGTTTAAGCTGGAGCAAATTCCAGAGACGAAGGATGCGATCGCCGATTTGATGACGCTGCTCGCATCGCCGACCATCGCTTCCAAGAACTGGGTTTATCGCCAATACGACCACATGGTCCGCGATGGTTCGGTAATTTGCCCCGGTTCGGATGCCGCTGTGATTCGTATCAAGGAAGATTCGTTACCGGTTCTTTCACCGGAATTAAAATCGAAAGTCACTGAATTCAAAGGTGAGAAATACATAGCTATGACCGTCGATTGCAGCGCGACTTACGTTTATCTCGATCCATACGAAGGCGCGAAAATTGTGGTGGCCGAAGCGGCGCGAAATCTCGCTTGTTCCGGTGCATCGCCGCTTGGCTCGACCGATAATTTAAATTTTGGCAACCCGCACAATCCTGAAATTTTTTGGCAGATCAAAGAATCGGTTCGCGGTTTGGCGGAAGCGTGTCGCGCTTTTAATGCGCCCGTCACCGGCGGAAACGTCAGTCTCTATAACCAAAATCCGAACGGGCCGATTGATCCGACACCAACCGTCGCGATGGTGGGTTTGATTGAAAAACCGGAGCACATCACCACGCAATGGTTCAAAGACGAAGGCGACGTGATTGTTTTGCTCGGCGCTATCTTGGATGCGAATGATCCGCTGCAAGGCTTGGGCGGTTCGATGTATTTGCAAAAAATTCACGGACAAAAAACCGGCACACCGCCTCGCTGCGATTTGGAAAAGGAAAAAAATCTGCACACAACGTTGCTCGGTTTTATTTATTCCGGCGTTGTAAAAAGCGCGCACGATTGCAGCGAAGGCGGGTTAGCGGTGGCGTTGGCCGAAAGTTGCATTTCGCAAAATGTCGCGCGCGATACCCCTCGACTCATCGGCGCGACGGTGGATTTGAGCATGATCCTCGTAGCAGCGGATGTGAATCCGCTCCATTCAAAACCCGAAATGGATCAGAGCCGAATCAAGTCGGCTGCTACAGAGAAAGCACAGCTTCGGCTTGATGCGCTACTCTTTGGCGAAACGCAATCCCGCGTGGTCATCACTTGCAAACCGCTCGACGCCGTGAAAGTCGTCGAACGCGCCAAACTTATGGGCGTGCCTGCGGTGCAAATTGGCAAAGTCGGTGGCGACCAGTTCACGGTGAAAACCGCGAGCGGAGAATTTTCTGCGCCGCTCACCGAGCTGCACGACTTGTGGTGGAATTCCATCGCGCGGGCGATGGCGTGAAGTGGATTCCAGTATGAGTATTGTCGAACAAATCAGGTCTGCTCTCGAAGAAAAAGGTGACTATGTAATTCGAGCCAACGCGGAAACTGGCTGGTTCGCTGTTTCCCCCAAGAAGCTTGAAAAGTGCCGGGCAACTGCAAAAGCAAACGGAAGGATTGACTTCAATCTGGTCGTGTATCGAACAAAGACGAATAGCGAACGAGATCATTATGTTATTCCTTTTTCTCAAGTTACTGACCTTTTCGTCGAAGAAAGCCTGACACACTCCAAAGCGAATGGATCAATCAGGTGGAATTCGACTTTGAAGGAAGGCGTGCTGCATGTGTCTCACACGGGAAAATACTGCGACGTCTCACGCTTCCACCAAAAACCTTTGATTTCAGAATTGTCTTCATCGCAATCGTTGCTCGCGGAAGAAGTTTTAGAGGATGAAGTATTCACTGAAGGAAGTGTGGTTCGTGTTTCAGTCAATCGCTATGAGCGCGACCTTGTTGCACGCCGACGCTGCATCGAACTATTTGGTCCGATCTGCTCGGCCTGTGGCTTTAATTTTACCGCTGTTTATGGCAGCAATATGGAGGGGTTCATTCACGTTCACCATTTGACTCCGCTACATCAAGCTGGGAAGGACTACGTCGTAAATCCGCATACTGATTTAGTTCCGGTATGCCCGAATTGCCATGCGGTTATTCATTCAAAGAGGCCACCTTTCACAATTAGCGAAGTTAAACAATTGATTCAAACCAACGGAACGTGGTCTTTTGCGATGGCCATGTCGAATCGCCGACGCTGAAATTTTTATTTGAAGACACCAGCAACGCGGTTTTGGTGCGCTGGAATCGCGATCATCTGCCGCACCGCGAAAAGCTGTCGCCATGACCGCATCGTCGTGCGCTGCTAATTTTTCATTTGGCCACCAGACGAACGCGGCGTTCAGTGCAAGAATGAACACCTGTTTTAAACGCAAAGGACGCAATGGTTTTCGCAGAGGCACGCAGACGAAAAAACTCTGCGCCCATTGCGTGAACCTCTGCGCCCTCTGCGTTAAACCGGTTTTTGATTTGTGTCGATGCATGTTCATTCGTGGTTGACAGATGAAAACCAAAAAAATTCTCAAACTGCTCAACGATTACGAATCACGCATCAAGCAGCCTTCTTTGATAAAAAAAGGCGATGCACCACCATTTGTGAATAACTCGCTAACAAAATCCTTTGACGTCACAATATTTAGTGTGCTACCTAGCTGAGGACACATTTAGGAGTGTTCTTTAGAAATTATGCGTTGTCCAAAATGCGGCAATCAGGACGATAAAGTTATTGATTCGCGAGCTTCCAAGGAGGGTTCGACCATTCGCCGACGGCGCGAATGTTTGGGGTGCGAACATCGCTTTACGACCTATGAAGAGATTGAGCATGAAGGATTGGTTGTGGTGAAGCGCGATGGGCGTCGCGAGCAATTTTCCAAGGAAAAACTTTTGTCGGGTGTTCGGAAAGCCTGCCAAAAGCGACCGATCAGCCCGAAAGTGATCGAAGATTTGGTGGAAAAAATTGTCGATGACATCACTGATAAATATGAGGGCGAAGTTCCAGGAATGGCCGTTGGCGAGCGGGTGATGGAAGGTTTGCGTGAATTGGACGAAGTGGCGTATGTCCGTTTCGCCAGTGTTTATCGGCGGTTTCAGGAAGCAACGGAATTTGTGCAAGCAGTAAAACAAATGGAGGAAGAAACATGATGCAACTCAATCCCGATCACCTCGTTTTCAAGACAACCAATGGGGAAAATATTCCGTGTTCGGTTGAGATGGTTGCCGTGGAAATGATGGGGGATGCCGCGTCATTATTGGATCCAGAATTGATCCGTAACGCTAGTGTGGCGGTGCTGCATTATTTCAAAACGGAATTGGGCTGTCACTCCGTTACGGTGGGAGATTTTTCGCTGGCTCTGGAGAAGGTGTTGCGCGGTTTTGGGTTGAACGTCAAAACTTCGACGGAAGAGGAAAAGTCGGTGCGGGTCGCGAATGCGGATTTGCGGGCGCTGGCTACGGCTGCGGGGAAAAGTTTTGAACTTTCTTTTTTCCCCTGTTTGCGAAACGAAATGAGACGCAAGATCAGCGAAGATCCGCATGTTGTGCGATTTAATGGATTGCGCGAATGCGTCAAACAACTGTTGGGCGCGCAACGTTGGAGCGAACGCTGCCAAGTGGTGAGTGATCAAATCGTGGAGTATTTGCGCACCTGTTTGAGCAATGAACCGAAGTCGGAAACTTGCGCGATGGTCGTCAGTTAACTCGGGGCAGAGTTTCTTCGCGATGACCCTTTTCGAGAAAATTATCGCCCGCCAAATTCCGGCCGAAATTGTTTACGAAGATGAATTGGTAGTGGCGTTGCGAGACATCAACCCCGGCGCGCCGATCCATCTTTTGGTCGTTCCGAAAAAACCCATTCCCCGGATCGCGGAAGCGACCCCCGACGACCACATGGTGCTCGGACACATGCTTTTGAAAGCCGCCGAAATAGCGGCCAAGTCTGGGTTGAAGAAAAATGGTTATCGGTTGGTCATCAATAATGGCCCGGACGCTGGTGAATCGGTGCCGCATTTGCATCTTCATATTTTAGGAGGGCGAGCGCTCGAGTGGCCTCCGGGATGATTATTTCTGGGGGGCGCATTCTAATCCAAACTGCAAATAAATACATTTTAGATAGCGTGCTTCCAAAAATGTGGCGGGATGATCGGGGGCGTGTTCCGTGGTGCGCAATTCTGAAAATTTGTGGCGGGAATGTCGGGCGATCTCTCGGATTTTTTGAAAAAATTCCTTCGCTGAAACATGGGCCGAACACGACGCTGCCACCAAAATTCCTCCGGCGCGCAAGTGACCGATCGCACCTTGGGCGAGTTTTTGGTAGGCCTGAAGCGCTCCCACCCGTTCCATCTCACGCTTGGCCAGCGATGGCGGATCAAGAATAACCAAGTCGAATTTACGCTCCGGGTTCCCGGCCATCCAATCGAACGCATCGGCTTGAATGGTTTCGTGATGGGAATTCTTCGCAATAGTTTTGTTTAACGCAAAATTTCGGCGCGCGCTTTCCAGAGCGTGTTCGCTGATGTCGATGTCGGTAACGGCACGCGCTCCTCCTCGCGCTGCGTAGAGCGAGAAGCCGCCGGAAAAACTAAATGCGTTTAACACCTCCCGCCCATGTGCCAAAGTCTCGACGCGCTGCCGGTTCTCGCGTTGATCGAGAAAGAAGCCGGTTTTTTGTCCACGCAAAACGTCAGCCTCAAACCGCACGCCGTTTTCCAGAAAAACCACTGGCGCATCGACCAGTCCGCCACGAAGAATTTGCCCATCGACAAGCTGAAACTGCGTCTGCGCGATGCGCTGCATGTTGCGACTTAAACGGACCACTAACCTTTCATGAGGCAAGCCTTCAGCGATGACGGCCACGATTTCTTCCAATCGCGGAAGCCAGGCAGCGGTGTAAAGTTTTACTACCAACGTCGTGTCGTAACGGTCGAGCACAAGCCCAGGCCAGCCATCGCTCTCGCCATTAATCCAGCGAAAACCGGTCGTCTGCTCATCGAACAAACTGTCGCGCCGATGTATCGTTTCTCGAAAATGATTTTGCCACCACGCACGATCAATCGTTTGAGGCTTGCCGGAACGCAAAATGCGAACGCGCAAAGGTGAATCAGGATCAAATAATCCCACCGCAAGAAATTTGTCGTTGCGATCGAAAATTACAGCCAGTTCGCCCGTCTGCCCCTCGCGATTTTGCTCGCGAATACTTTGGGCGAAGAGCCACGGATGGCCCGAACGAACCACACTTTCGGCGGTGGCACCGATTCGTATTCTCAACCGCGTATTTTGCGAAGAAATCATCCTCAGGTTATTTGCTTCAAAGTCCAGGCCACCACTTCCTGCCGTTTGGCGAAGAGAAGATGCGGTTGCGTGTGGGGCAGGCGAATGTTCAACCACTTTACCATGTCATTGATTTGAAATTCAGCGTCCGCTTTTTGCAAAGGCCATCTGCCATGATGAATTTCGCCACAATATAAGCGCTCCTTTTTATCTGACGAATAAAGGCAATACCTTTCGGTCAGCCAGTGTTCAAAACTTTTTGGTTCAGAGAAAAAAACATTTCCCTTCGGACGATAACGCATGTCGAGTCCCGCTGCAGAACTGCCACGGTGGGTTCGACGGCTAATGTAAGCAAATTCGTCCGCGCATTTTCCCATGTGCATCTCAGCGTCAAAATAAGGAAGATGAAAGAACCGTCGCGCCGTGCGCACTGCGAGGCGGCTGGAGGCATCGAGGCTGAAGAACCATACCCCGGGTTTATTCTCGTGATGAACATAAGTGCGCACGTTTAATTCAAGAAAGGAACTTGGACCAGGCACTGGAGGAATTCCACGGAGGCGCGTTCCGCACATTCGAAACGGAACAATTCCTAAAAATGCGGTGCCATCAAACGTGTCCAATGTCAGACCCGATGGAAGGTGCGGGGTAATTTCCTCGGCATTGACGGGCCAGTGTGCAAAGAGCAAATCTTCCCAAACCATTTTGATGATCCAGGAACGATTCGGTTTTAACCATGGCCGATGGGAAATATCGTCGATCATCTTTTCGCGACCGAATTTTCGATCTCGCTTCATCCTGTCCCAAGTGTGCTTTGGGCGCAATTTGGTTTCTTCAAATTTTTCTCGCTGTTATCAGCGTTCCCGCGCTAAGACGCGGAGTTCGTGCGCGGCAGGCCTGTTGCATTCGTTAATAAGGATGTAAAGTAGGAGCCGTTGACGCAAACAGAAGGAAAGGAATTTAGGTTTATGAAATTAGCGAAAAAGAAATTGTCGGAAGAAGGATGTGTGCCCTGCCAAAATGCCACCGCGCCGGTCAAAGGTGTCGAACTGAAAAGATTATCCAACAAGCTGGGGAGTGGTTGGAAAGTCGTGAAGAGCCATCACCTGGAACGGGAATATAAATTTAAGGATTTTCTTGGGGCGCTGAAGTTCACGAACGCCGTCGGAAAGCTGGCAGAAAAAGTCCAGCATCACCCGGATATTTATCTCGCTTGGGGCAAAGTGAAGTTGACGATTTGGACGCACAAGGTCGGCGGCCTTACGGAAAGCGATTTTGTTTTCGCAGCGAAAGTAAATGCGTTGAAGTGAAATTTTACGGATTCGTCTGGTTTATCAGGCTGATCAGCGCCAATTCTTTTTCTTCGCCCTTAATAAAATCCAGCGCGCGGAAAAACTTGTCCCGCTCTTTATCCGAGGTGTTCGGATCGGCAATGATTTTTGCGAGATAAGCGGGCGCGAGTTTCGAGCGAGAACGCCAAACGATGTCGCGACCTGGAGGCGTGTTCCAATTTTCTCCAACCGAATCCAGCCACGCCTGGAAAAATTTATCCTCCTGTTCGTGCGCGCCGATGCCGAGCGCTTCCAAATACCAGCGATCTTTGCCGTCGTATTGCGAGGCGAGTTGCGCCCAAAGTTGCGGTGCAGCAGTGGAAGAATTGTGGTGCAAGGCGATCGCACATTCACGCCGGACCTGAGCCGAGGAATCTTTCACAAGCTTTTGCAAATAGGGAATCAAATCAAGTTTCAAATCGCGGGCGATGCGCAAAGCCGTTATGCGCAAGTTTTCATCTTTGTCCTCCAAGGCGAGTTCCACATATTTTTTTTCTTTGCCGCTGATGCGCGCCAAAAGGTGCAAGGCCCGCGCTCTCATACGCGGCTCCCCGATTTTCCAGACTTTCAGCAATTCATTTTCTGATTTCTCGCCCAGCGCATGAAGTTCTTCCCACGCCAGAAAACGCGTCGCGAGATTTGGCGATTGCAGCGCTCGCGTGCTTCCCGCAACCGTTGTAAAATTCAGGCGTGGTTCGGAAGCTTTGTTTCCTTTTGGCGCAACGCGATAAATTCTGCCCGTCATGGTCTTCAATTCGCGGTCCGCCATGTTATGCCCGCCGACGCCCGCGTCGCCCCAATCAGAAATGTAAATCGAACCATCCGGCGCGACGCAAACATCCGACGGACGAAACCATGCCTCGCTGCTGGAAAAAATATCGTTCACCTCGGCCTGGTAGCCCGCACCCTCGGGTTTCACCGCGTAACTGCGCACGACGCGCGGCCCCGCATCGCAGTGAATGATTTGATTGTGAAATTTTTCCGGCAATAATTTTCCCTCGTAAATCGCGATTCCGGTCGGTGCACCGGCTCCCGTGACAAGCATGTTCGGAATCACGCCCGGATCATTTTGATGCCAATGTCGCCGAGCAATTTCGTCTTCCCAATTCGTCCTTTTTTCCGTCCAACCGGCACCCGTCATTTCGTCGGTGTAACCAAAACTTCCGCGTTCCATCACGTAATTGATTCGCGTGCTTCGATTACCGTCATCGTCATTATCGGACTGCCAGATTGTTCCAAACGAATCCACCGCCAACTCATATGGGTTGCGAAAATTATTTCCTAAAACTTCAATTCCTGTTCCATCAGGATTGCAGCGAAACGCCATCCCCTGACGGAAGGCGGAGTCTTTTTCGGAAATTGTGTTTCCATCCAAATCAATCACGAGCTTGCCGTTTTTGTCTCGAAGTTGGCCTCCAGCGTTTCCGAAGTTGAAATACAATTTTCCATCCGGGCCAAAAACCATCGCGTGAACGCCGTGGTCGTGATCGAAACCGCCGATGCCGCTGAACATAATTTCTGTTTTATCGGCTTTATCGTCGCCATCCGTGTCGGTGAAAACAAAAACGTTGGGTGAGCACGAAACGATGACTTTGTTGCCCAGCACGCAAATGCCCAGAGCGGAATTAATGTTCGTGCCTTGATAAAATGTTTTCGCCGAATCCGCCATGCCGTCGCCGTTCGTGTCTTCGAGTATCACGATTCTGTCTCCCGCCGGATCCAGAGTCCCCCACGATTGGAAACTGCTGCGATAATTGACCCCTTCACAAACCCAAACGCGTCCGCGTGGATCAATGTCGATGTCCGTGGGATTTCGCAACATCGGCTCAGCCGCAAAAACCGTCGCTTCTAATCCTTCGGCAAGTTTAGCGGTGCCCAAAAATTTTTGAGCAGCTTCAAAACCGTAAGCGTGAGCGGAGGGGTCGGAAGCCGCGCCGGACGTGCGGCTCTTAGATTTTAGTGGAGCGAAATTAGTCGATGCCAGCGGAAGCGCGACGTTTGAGACAGGAGGAAGGGCTTGTTCAACTACTTTTTTTTTTCGCCTTTGGGATCAAGATTCTTTTGCAAATCCTCATCCGTAATCGCGCACTCAACGCCGTTCTTGGGCACGTCTGCTTTGGCAATCCAAAGAATGGCGTTAAGAACAATTTTACGAAAATCTTCGTTGCTCCAGTTTTTATGTTCGTGCCCGCCAGTGAAACCAAATCCACGTCCGCCATCTTCGCGCGTTGCAGCCCAGGCAACCGTTTGCGGTTCGCCGCTTCTGACCAGTTCGCGCACGACTTCGTTTCCTTCGTGAGTTCCATTTTTTCGAGAAACGGTGTCCGGCGTCGGAACAGCCGTGAGGATTGGTGTGACACCTTTCATTCCGTCGCGAAAGCGCATATTGAAATACCATTCATCATTCAATTTGAACGGCTTCACGCCGCGTGTGATGGGATGTTTTGGTAAGGTTTTGAAGTCCGCCTCCCAATGTGGATTGACCGACCAATTAATTTCAAACGCGCCGCCGATCCAATCGAGAAATTCTTTTTCGCCTTTTTCAATTGTTGGTTCAACCGCGTAATGCAAACAGGCGAGGCCGACCCCGCGTTTCATCAGCGCCCCCAGTTGTTGGAGGTGGTCGTCCTGAAGCAGGGGATGAGCCTCACCCCCGTCCATATAAAGCACGACGGCATCCGCCCCGTCGAAAAAGTTTTTATCCTCAGGCCATCCATTCAAATGAATTTCTGTTTTGATGCCGGGCACTTCATCCAAACATTTTTTGAGCAATTGAACACCTGCATTGTGCTCGTGCGCTCCGGGGCCATGACTCGGTTTTCCGGCCACGAGGACAATTTTTTTATCGGCAGCGGGAACGGTCAACGCCGATGCGAGCAGAAAAAAAGCGACGAAACGTTTCATATTTTATTTCAAAGTTTTGATGCGGATGTTTTTGAACTCAACTGTCATAGGCGGTCCCGCATGAAGTTGTAAGGCGAGAATGCCAGACTTCGCCGCCTTCGCGTCTTCCTCATCGGTCACGTCCACTGTCTTTTTGCCGTTGATAAAATGTTGCAAATGATTTCCCTTCGCGATGACCACGTAATCATTCCAGTCTTCTTTTTTGATCGCGTTTTGAATTTCAGCGGAATCGCCCACTGAGCCGACGACTTCCACTTTTGTTTTGCCATCGACTTCTTTGATCACGGTTTTTTGTCCGCGTTGCGCGAGAATGCCACGGGCTTTTTCCTCATACAAAATTCCGGAATACGTTTTGCCCGCCTCGAAATCGGCTTGATAGCCGGAGACAACCCAATATTCGGGCTTCACGATTTTGCTGCGGTATTGCACGCCGGAATTGCCAAACCCTTTGTCGTCACCAGGAATAATTCGGTAGGACCAGCGCAACTCGAAATCGCCAACCGTGCCGTTTGTCCAAATCAAAAAAGTATTTTCCTTGGCGGGATGTTCGGCGGTGGTCTGGCCAACGATGGCGCCATCTTTGACAGACCAAAGGTCTTTGACACCGTCCCAACCTAGCAAGTCTTTGCCGTTGAAAATCTTTTTGAAACCAGCTTCTGCACCTTTAGCAGACCTTGTATCAATTAACGGCTTTTCAAAATTCTCGGAAAAAGCGGACAACGAAAATGCGGTGATTGTGATTAGTAATAATACTTTTTTCATAAATTTATTTCAAAGTTGCTTTCAAAAACTTCAAACCTTTCACCGCGATTTCGTCCGTCGTTGGTTCCATGCGACGCCAGATTGCCGCCGCGCGCGCAATCACTTTGACGTCGGTCGTGAAGGATTCTATCACGACATCGCCCTGGTATTTAATGTCTTTCAACGCTTTCGCGATGGGTTTCCAATCGATGTGATCGTTGCCGGGAGTGCCGCGATCGCTGCCGCACGCGTGAAAATGTGCGAGTAATTTCCCGGCCTTGCGAATCGCCGTGGCTTGATCTTTTTCCTCGATGTTCATGTGGAAGGTGTCGAGATGAAGTTTCAGCGCGGGGCTGCCAACTTCCTTGATCATTTTTAAACCTTGATCGCAAGTGTTAATGAAATCCGTTTCAAATCGGTTCAGCGGTTCGAGACAGACTTGTTTTTTATTTTTCGCCGCGTATTTCGCCAAAGTTTTCAGATGCCTCACTACCGTTTTCCATTGCTGCTTGTATTCCTTTTCTGGCACGGCGTCAGCGCGACCCACCTCGGAATAAACCGGCCCGATCAGCGAGGGGCAATTCAGCACGACCATTTGGTCAATCAGTTTCATCATGTAAGCCAAACCGGTTTGCTGTTGTTGCGGTGTGCCGCGCAAATCGCGACCACCGCCCATGCACGCGCAGACTGATCCGCAGACCAAACCGTTTTTTTCCAGCTCGCGTTTCACATGCGCCGGATCGATGTGGGACGGGTCTTCAATGGGAATTTCGATGGTCTCGAAGCCCCATTTTTTGAAGCGGGGAAAAAGCTTGGTGCTTTCGTTGGTGAACGGTGAAGTGAAAAGGAAAGTATTGATGCCAAGTCGCATAAGATTTGCAGAAGGCTAATTAAACGAGGGGTGGTGTCAAAGAGTTTTGCGAAGTTGCAAATCCTTCCGAAAAACTTTTCAGCGCATCAGACTTGAGCAGTGAAAGTCGAATGCTATTATCGCCGTGTGACCGGGAACTCCAACGACACAAATAAGCCGTTAAAAATGGTGACTTGTGGATCATGCCATTCTAAAAGTTTTATCCCGGGCGACCTCCCTCCGTTTGAAACGACACCGTGTCCGAAATGCGATCATCCGGTCATGCTGCCGATTTCCCTGCGCCAGTTCGAATTGCGCGAGGTCATTGCTTCGGGCGGAATGGGAACGGTTTTCAGTGCTTTCGACGTGAACTTGCAGCGCGAAGTGGCTTTGAAAATGATGAAGCGGGAAATGGTCGAAGATCAGGAAGTTTTGGAAAGTTTTTATCGTGAAGCCCGGGCGGGCGCCGCTTTAAATCACACCAACATCATTCACATTTACACGTTCGACGAATTTGAGGGCCAGCCTTACCTCGTCATGGAACATGCCAATAATGGCAGTCTCGATACTCGAATCACGAGTGAAGGCCGCGTGCCTGAACTCGACGTGTTGGATGTTGGGATCAAAGTTGCGTCTGCGTTGGCCATGGCCTTGAAACACAATCTTCTGCATCGCGATATCAAACCCGGAAATATTTTGTTCAATAGTGATGCCCCGCCGGAACCAAAACTAATCGACTTTGGTTTGGCGCGCGCGGCTGAAACCGATGAGGATGTTTCCGGCGAAGCCAGCGTTTGGGGAACGCCTTATTATGTCGCCCCGGAAAAAATCAAACGCGAACGCGAAGATTTTCTTTCTGATATGTATAGTTTAGGTGGAACCCTTTACCATGCTCTAACGGGCCACGTTCCATTCGAAGCCGCGACTGTCGAAGATTTAGTTTCGGCGCATGTCCACACGCCTTTGACGCCACCCAACCAGGTTGTTCTCGATATAACTCAAACCACCAATGATGCAT
>JBDSYB010000131.1:0-5018 GCA_039925885.1 Verrucomicrobiota bacterium | reverse complement strand
TGAAAAATCCGATTGATAATTTGCGCAACCCGCTTTTTTCCTCGAAGCAACAGCGCGAACAACTCGACGTTCTCAAACAACTCAATCACTTGCATCAAGCGCAACGCGAAGAAGACAGCCGTCTCAGTGCGCGCATTGAATCTTTCGAGTTGGCGTTTCGGATGCAGGCCAAAGCGCCGGAAGCGTTCGATGTCGAAATGGAATCTGAAGAAACAAAAAAACTTTACGGTCTGGACAATTCCACGACGGAAATTTTTGGCAAACAATGTTTGATGGCGCGACGCTTGGCAGAACGCGGCGTTCGCATGGTGCAGGTTTATCACACGCAAACCGAAAAACGAAAAAGTTGCCAGCTCTGGGATCAGCACGGTGATTTGAAAAAGGAATTGCCAAACAATTGCGCGTCGGTGGACAAACCGATTGCCGGTTTGCTGAAAGATTTAAAAGCGCGCGGAATGTTGGAAGACACACTCGTCGTTTGGGGTGGAGAATTCGGACGCACACCGACTGCGGAAGGAACGGACGGACGCGAACATCACCCATTTGGTTTCACAATGTGGATGGCGGGCGGCGGTGTGAAAGGCGGAATCGTTCACGGCGCGACAGATGAATTCGGCTGGCACGCGACGGAAAACAAGGTTCACGTCCACGATTTGCACGCGACGATTTTGCATCTGATGGGAATCAATCACGAAAAAATGACGTATCGATACAGTGGTCGGGATTATCGTTTGACCGATGTGGCCGGAAGAGTGGTGACCCAAATTATCGCGTAGCAGCTTCGTGCCGGAGGGTTTGGAGGGATTGTGCTTCGCCGACGTGAGGCGCATTTGTCATCCAATCGTTGTGAATTGTGCGGACGATATTTTCCAGCTCGAACGGTTGGTTGGGTTTAGTGGCACACGCGTTACAACCCAGTCGCAGCGCCTCGGCAGTTTCTGCGGGGCCGACGTGGCCCGTCAAAATGAATACCGGCAAAGTAGGTTCGCTTGATTTTGAACGCAGCCACTCGAGAAAATTCAGTCCGTGCATATCCGGCAACGAGAGGTCGAGAACAATTAGCTTTGGCAAAGGATATTTTTCGCGATCAGAATAAACACCTTCTCCTGAAACATAAGAAACAGCTTTGGCACCTTGTTGAACAACTTGGAGCGGATACTCGAGATGCTGCTTTTTAAGAGCGCGTTGAAAAAGCATCGCATCATCGGGGTTGTCTTCAATCAATAGGATGGATGATTTTTTTGCCATTCAGTTCAGCAAAGGTGAGCAACCCTTTTAAAGAGCTAAAGCCTAAACCGCGCCGGTAAACTCTGAATCTCGGATGGGGATAATACCCACCCCTCTCTTTGGCCGCCGTCGAAACCGTCGAAACAAGAGCGATCCACAACGGATTTACTGGCTCCTCAACCACGACAAGCGTCTGGCGCGGTTTTGTCTTCTTTTGGAGACACTGAGTTTACGAACAGTGAAACTGCCCTTTCCACTCGGTGAATATTCATATAGGTTCCGACGATGTGTCTATCGCGCCCATCTATTACGAAATATTCGCCACGCCTTTCCGCGTCATCAAAACCAATGATGCAGATTCTTTTTACGATTGCTCTTTTGGGAATTTTTAATCCTGTTTTGCTGATCGTCGCCGCGCCGATTGAAATTTCAGAGGTGGAACACACGCATGTTTTTTCTGCGATTGAAGAGAATGATTTATTCTACAATCCCAAAGATGGGGACCATCAAGACCGCCATTACACCCAGGGCTTGAAATTTATTTATCTGGAAAGCGGTAGTCCTTGGTGGGCCAAAGGACTTGGGCTGCCGCAACTCAGCGAACATTTGCCCAACCTCGGAATAGAACCGGAAAGCTCAAGTTTCGGCATCGCCCTGGGCCAGAATATCTACACGCCTGAGAATCGACAGGCGACCACACTTCTCAGATACGACCGCCCTTACGCGGGTTGGCTTTATCTTGGGGCAGTCCTACAAAGACGCGGGGTGGTTTTGGAAAAAATCCCTGTGCTAGAAAGTTTTGAATTAGACATGGGGATCATCGGGCCGGAAGCGCAAGCTGGCCAATCGCAAAATAAAGTTCACGACTTTGAAGATATTCCGGGATTTGACGGCTGGGGAAATCAAATTAAATTCGAGCCGTCATTTGTTCTCAAATACGGAAGAGCCTGGAAGCTCGCCTTCAATGAGGCGAGTGGGCACTACTTCGATATGATCCCAAATATCGGCGCAAATCTTGGCACGGTGATGGTTTCAGCAAATGTCGGCGTCTCCACACGAGTAGGTTTTAATCTGCCGGATGATTTTGGCGTTCAAACAATTGATTCAGCAATCACCTTGTCGCCCGGGAAAAGTCCTTCACCGATTGGCGCTTACGTTTTTGGAAAAGTCGAGGGACGCGCGGTGGGAAGAAATGTTTTTCTGGATGGCAATCTGTATCGCGACAGCTTTCATGTGAAAAAAGAACCTTTGGTCGGAGATTTAATTTATGGCGCGGCTCTATCCATCGGAAAACATTTTGATCTGAGTTACACCCGCGTCGTGCGAACCCGCGAATTTGTTTTGCAAAAAGGCTATGACAGGTTTGGCTCCATTGTCGCTACGCTTAAATGGGGATTTTAATTTTGCTTAATTTATGAATCCATCTGAAATCATTGCCGAAATGAAACGGCAGGCGGAACGGTGTGAAACTATTGCCGCTGACAAAACACAGGAAGCTCTCGTCGGGGACTCCAGTGAAAAAGAGAAAAATGAACAAGACGCCAAGGAATGGCTTTTGAAAGCCAGCGTATGGCTTGAGGCGGAAACAGTGCTGCGCGAGATGGCTGATTCGTCGGGTATTAAACCCGTGAATTGATCTCTACTTCGTGGAAAATGTCGTGGAAATAATTTCTGGCTTCGCGACAATCAATCGTCGCGGTGAGACGCCGCTACTTTAAATTGCGAGTGAGACGCTCAACCGCCGACGTGCGGCGCAATATTGAACAGATGCGCGTAAAGTGTTCCGGCGGAAATCCCATAGCGCGTTTCAATTGATAATCTTTTTCCAGCACGTTTGAAATTTTTTCGCAGCGCCGAAAATTCTTCCAATCGACAAAACGTTGTGCCCATGCCCAATGGCCAAAGACCGGCACCGGATAATCACTCCCATGAACCAGTCTGGACGCCGCTGGATCGACAAGACATTTGCGAATGTGTCGCCCGCGAATCGGGACATTGAACGCGCTCGTGTCGCCATAAAGGTTCGGGTGTTGGGCGAGCATTTCAATGAAGATATGAAAATATTCGGGATCAGTCAGACCGCTCTTTGTTCCGCAGTGCGCGGCGATGACCGTGACGCCACATTCCAGCGGCAGGCGAAGAGTGCGCGGATCACTGAGGCTTTTGTCGAACACTGGCAAAGTATGTTCGCCACCAGTGTGAGCGAGCAGCGGCAATTTCGCATCGGCCATGGCCTGCCAAAATTTTCGGTAGCGTTCATCGTTACAATCAACATTGTGACAATTGGGCAGAAGTTTTAGCATAACCGCACCGCCTTCCAAGCAACGCGCTAATTCTTCGAGAGCATCAGCGCGAGCCGGATGAATCGAGACTGCGGGAAGGAATTCCTCATGTTCGCGAGCCAGCTTCAGAATATAATCGTTCGGGACGTAAAAAGAGCCGAAATTTAATTTAGTTCCGGCAGCATCATAAACTTCATCCTGCGCGAGAATGACGGCGGCACCCAAGGAGGATTCCTCCACTAACTTTGCCAGATGCGTCGCAAAACATTCGTCGAACTCGGGCGATGTGGTGTCAACGCCAACTCCAACGTGCCGAAGCATAAATGCCGCGAGTGGCCGATGCCACCGGCCAACTTTCAACCAACAACCACTGCCGCGCAGCCCGTTGCCCACCATGTGAACGTGACCATCGATTGGAGGCATTGATTGTTTGCCGCCTTGTTGTGTGTTCATTTCAGCGGAGCATTCCAAATTGCGAAGAAATCCGAAATCAATTTCGCTTTCAAAAATTTTCTAGCCGAAAAATTTCAGCTGAGGTAGGAAGATCATCACCATGAAAATGAATCTCCTTTTTATCCTTTGTCTTTTTCCCAGTTTGCTTGTCACTGCAGCGGAGCCACCCTCCAAACCCAATGTCCTTTTTATCATGTCCGACGACTTGACCTGCGTTTTGGGGTGTTACGGACATGGCGAAATGAAAACCCCGAACATCGACCGACTCGCCAGGCGAGGCGTATTGTTTGAGCGTGCGTATTGCCAATATCCACTCTGCAATCCCAGTCGCGCTTCGCTGATGACAGGTCGCCGCCCCGACACCACGCAAGTTGTCGGCAATGGGTTGTATTTCAGAAAAATTCTTCCGGACGTGGTGACCTTGCCCGAATTGTTCAAGACCAACGGATATTTTTCAGCGCGTGTCGGAAAAATTTATCATTACGGAGTGCCCGGTCAGATCGGCACGGATGGTTTGGACGATCCACCTTCGTGGAATCAGGTGATCAATCCGAAAGGTCGCGACAAGGATGATGAAAACGAAGTCATCAATTATATGCCGAAAAATGGAAACCTCGGCGCATCGCTCGCTTGGATGTCGGCCAAGGGAACTGACGCCGAACAAACCGACGGAAAAGTGGCGACGGAAACAATTCGTTTGCTGGAGCAACACAAAGACAACCCGTTTTTTATCGCGGCGGGATTTTATCGCCCGCACGTTCCTGACATCGCGCCGGAAAAATATTTTGATTGGTATCCATTTGAAAAAGTCGCCTTGCCACAAGATCCGCCGGAGCACATGGCTGGAATTCCGCCGATGGCGTTTCACGTGAAAGTGCCAAACTATGGACTGGATGATGAGAAGCTGCGCCGCTTCAAACGCGGTTATCTTTCCGCAGTGAGTTTTATGGATGCGCAAGTTGGCCGGTTGATGGATGCGTTGGATCGGTTAAAACTTTCCGAAAATACCGTCGTTGTTTTCGTTAGCGATCATGGGTGGTTGCTCGGCGAACACGG
>JBDSYB010000130.1:0-5112 GCA_039925885.1 Verrucomicrobiota bacterium | reverse complement strand
ATACGTTTCCCGTCATTGCCACCGGAGGTTGCGCGAAATTGATCGCCAGCAAACTGCCGGACATCACGGATGTGCAACCGCTGCTGACGCTTGAGGGGCTGCGGCTTTCTTTGCAGAATCAATTCCGCTAAAAAATTGATTCTTGCCGGTGGGAAGAATGCTTTCCAGAAATTGATGTCTTTTTTCTTTCGACCAGTGGGCCATCTTTTTCACCTGAGCAAAGAATAGATCCAAATCACCTCCATTTTGGGCGATCAATTCATGAAAGGCGGGAACCAAATCGTAGTAGGTGGAAACGGTGTTGAGTTGCGCGTTATTCAGCGGTCCATCAAACCATTCTTCGTAGCCGGAATTCCCCTTCCCCTCTTTTTTTGCCGCGAAATAATTGTCCCGCAGCTGCTGTAAAACAATTTCTTTTTGGCTGCGCTTGGTTGCTCTCGAAGAAGCCGTTTCGGAACCGGGTGCGTCATAAATTTTATTAAGCTTCCCCCGGGTTTCAGCGACCAAATTAACGAACCATTTTTTGCGCTTCAGGTCCGCCTGATATTTTTCCAGACCTGACGAATCGTTTTTTTCCAATAACCAGCGGCGCAATCCTTCTTCGGCGACAGCGGTGGCGAATGCTTCGTTAAATTCCGTGTCGCCGGAAATAAAAAGGCGTTGGTGAGAAAGCTCGTGAAAAATAAGCGCAGCGAGGCGTCGCTCGGAATCGTCAATAAAGGTGTTTAACACCGGATCGTTAAACCATCCCAGAGTCGAATAGGCATCCACTCCGCCGACGTAAACATCATAGCCTTTTTTCTTTAGTTTGGATCCGTAGGCTTGCGCCGATGCCTCCGAAAAATAGCCGCGATAGGTGAGACGACCGACGACTGGATACCACCACGACTTGGGTTGCAATGAGAACTCGGGCGCGGCGTAAACATTCCAAACCGCGTTAGATCGATGCAAATCAACGTAGGAGAGGTAATGATTGCCTGTGGGGAGATGTAATTTTCTTTCGGCAAAAATGCGGAGAGCCAGAATCAATTTGAATTTTTCTTTTAGTTTCGAAGGCGTATCTGGGTCGTGGATCAAGGCGGGAAGCGGCTGCTGGTGCGAGAGCATTTCTAATTGCCCAGACAACGCCTGCTTGTAGTAGCCGAAGCTTTGACACCCCGCGATTAGTGCCAGCAACACAACCAACAACGAACTTAAAATCCATTTCTTAGCGCGCACAATGAGATGTTGTAAATAGTTCAACCACCGAGTTTTTTCTAGAACTTATCTCATAAATGGTAGGGCGCGTATGGATGAGTTCCAATGTTTTCTCGCGCAGCCCGGCAGCTTGCGGAGGAAAAGACTGGGTGTAAACTACGCCGCCAGTTAAAAATAATTTATGCAGAAACAAGATCTCAGGAAAACTCCTTCGTCCAATCAAGACGTCGCAAAATGGGTGCAGCAAATGGCGGCGTTGTGCGAACCTTCAAAAATTTTTTGGTGTGACGGTTCGGAATCGGAAAAAATTTTTCTCACTGACGAAGCGGTTGCTCAGAAAATTCTCATTAAGCTCAATGAGGAAAAACTTCCGGGATGTTATTATCATCGATCGCATCCGAGCGATGTCGCCCGCGTCGAGCAATGCACTTACATCTGCACCGACACAAAAGAAGACGCGGGACCGACCAACAATTGGGCCGCTCCCAAAGAGATGTATGCGAAACTCCATCCGCTTTGCCAGGGAGCGATGAAGGGGAAAACAATGTATGTCGTGCCGTATCTGATGGGGCCGGCCGGGTCGCCCATGACGAAGGTGGGTATCGAGTTGACGGATTCAATTTACGTCGTTTTGAGCATGAGAATAATGACGCGGATGGGCCGACAAGCGCTCGATCATTTGGGCAGTGGTGATGATTTTAATCGCGGCTTGCATTGCATGTTGGATCTTAGTGCCGACAAACGTTTCATTGCTCATTTTCCTGAGGACAACGCCATTATCTCCACCGGCTCGAATTATGGCGGCAACGTTTTGCTCGGCAAAAAGTGTCTCGCGTTGCGCATTGGCTCTTATCTCGGGCGCAAAGAAGGATGGCTCGCGGAACACATGTTGATTCTGGGGGTTGAATCTCCTTCCGGTGAACGGACCTATGTCGCCGGCGCATTTCCGAGTTCGTGCGGCAAAACCAATTTTGCCATGATGATTCCCCCACCCCATTTCAAAGGCTGGAAAGTCTGGACGGTGGGCGATGATATTGCGTGGATGAAGCCGGGCGCGGATGGTCGCCTTTACGCAATCAACCCGGAGGCTGGTTATTTCGGAGTCGCTCCGGGGACGAATTTCAAGACGAATCCCAACGCGATGAAAACTATTTCCCGCGATACGATTTATACAAACGTCGCGCTCACGCCGGACCTTGATGTCTGGTGGGAAGGAAAGGACGGCGAAACGCCAACTGAACTCACGGATTGGAAAGGAAATCGTTGGACGCCTGCCTCAAAAGAAAAAGCCGCGCACCCCAACAGCCGTTTCGCCGCGCCGATGATCAATAACCCGATGATCGCAAAGGAAGTGAACGACCCGAACGGCGTTCCCATCAGCGCCATTATTTTTGGGGGTCGCCGCAGCACCACAATTCCGTTGGTTTATTCGGCATTCAATTGGATTCACGGCGTATATGTCGGTGCCACGATGAGTTCAGAAACGACCGCCGCTGCGACGGGAGCCGTCGGACAAGTTCGCCGCGATCCGATGGCGATGTTGCCTTTCTGTGGTTACAACATGGGCGAATATTTCAAGCATTGGCTGAACATGCGCAAATTGATCACCGTTCCGCCGCGAATATTTCATGTGAACTGGTTCCGCAAAGATGACGAAGGGAAATTCCTTTGGCCGGGTTTCGGCGAGAACATGCGTGTTCTCAAGTGGATCATCGAGCGATGCCGGGGTCGTGCTGGCGCAAACGAAACTCCCCTTGGCTGGGTGCCGGGCCCGGAAGATTTCGATCTCGAAAACATGGACGGCTTCGACTCCAACCGCCTTGCCGCCGCGCAGAAAATGGACATGGAAGATTGGAAACGCGAAGCGCTTTCCCAAGACGAATTGTTCATCAAGCTCTATTCACATTTGCCCAAAGAATTAATTTTCCAGCGGGAATTGCTGGTGGCTCGGTTGTGAGGTTCGAAAATGACCCGCGCCATCGGCGGACGTTTAAATTGCTAAAAACCCGACAACAATAAATCTTCTATTGGACAAATTGGTTTCGCCTACGAATGTGTGGAAAAGGATTTTTATGAAGCAAACAAACAACGAATTTTCGACGGCAAATGAAGTTTCCGGCACTCCTCCCCCCAACTCGGTGACGCGCCGAAAGTTTGTGAAACTCGCTGTGGCGGGTGGCGTGGCAGCAAGCCTCCCTCCTCGTCTGTGGGCTGAGGAAAACAAGAGCGGGATGATCTATCGCACACTCGGACGGACGGGCGAAAAAATTTCAGCGATTGGTCTCGGCGGGTTTCACATCGGCAAACAAAAAGAGGAAAGGGATAGCATTCGACTCATGCGCAGCGCGATGGATCGTGGCATCACCTTCATGGATAATTGCTGGGACTACAACGAGGGTGCCAGCGAAGTGCGCATGGGCAAAGCATTGCGCGATGGCTATCGCGACAAAGTTTTTCTGATGACTAAAATCGATGGGCGCGACCAGCGAACTGCGGCCAAACAAATCGATGAATCGCTCCAGCGTTTGCAAACCGATCACATCGACTTGATGCAGTTTCACGAGGTTATTCGCATGGAAGATCCCGATCGGTTTTTCTCTGAAAAGGGCGCGCTCCAAGCGTTTATCGAGGCAAAGAAGGCCGGTAAAATTCGTTACATCGGCTTCACCGGGCACAAAGATCCAGTGATTCATTTGCGCATGTTGGAAATTGCCGCCGACCATAAATTCCGTTTCGACGCCGTGCAGATGCCGCTCAACGTGATGGATGCGCACTTTCGCAGTTTCGAAAAAAACGTTTTGCCTCACTTGGTCAAAGAAGAAATCGGCGTGCTCGGCATGAAACCGATGGGCAGCGGCGTCATTCTCCAAAGTAAAACAGTCAAACCCATCGAGTGTTTGCACTACGCACTGAATCTGCCTACGTCCGTCGTCATCACAGGGATCGAAACTATGGAAAATCTCGAACAAGCGTTGGAAGCCGTGCGCACGTTTAAACCGATGAATGAGGAAGCGGTGTTTACGCTGCTCGCACGCACGAGCGATGCGGCCAAGTCGGGCAAATTCGAGCTATTCAAAACCAACACTCAGTTTGACGGCACGGCGCATAATCCGAAATGGATGGGTTAGCGAAGTTTTTCTTTTGCGGAATTGAATAGTGACGATTCAGGCTCACCGCGTTTTCCGCATTGGCCGATGCACTGCGAAATAATAAAGCAGTCCCAACACTCCCAACGCTCCCATCATCCAAAATAAAATCTGATGCAAATCACCTTGCATCAGTTTTGGATCGTTGCCCGCCTTGATACCCACCCAACAAAGCACCGAGCACCAGATCGCTGATCCCAACAGCGTGAAAAGTGAGTACCAACGAAAATCCATTTTCACAATACCCATCGGGATGCCGATGAGATGGCGCACGACTGGCAATAAGCGTGAAACAAAAACGCCAAAGGATCCGAATTTTTTACTCCAACGTTCTGCGGCCTGAATTTTTTCGGCGCTGATCAAAAAGTAACGTCCGTATTTCAGGGCCAAAGGTCGCCCACCCCATCGCGACAGCCAATACATGACCGTCGCACCGATCCACGAACCAACCGTCCCGGCCAAAATAATTCCAGGAATACTGAAGGTTCCCTTTTGGACAAGCATCGCGGCGGGCGGGATGACCAATTCGCTCGGCAACGGTAGCAACGAACTTTCAACCGCCATCATCAGCACGATCATCGGGTAACCGCCCGTCTCTAGCGCTGCCATATACCAATCGAGAAGTTCTTTAAACATGATGCTTTTCGTTAAATTCGGTCAAAATCGTCGGTTTTTGTTCAAAACGGTTAAAAAATGATGGTTTCCACCTAATCTCCCGTTTTTAAAGCGATTTTCCGACGCTCCAGAACGTCACCGGAGATTTCGCCGG
>JBDSYB010000129.1:0-49035 GCA_039925885.1 Verrucomicrobiota bacterium | reverse complement strand
CTGGAAGATTTGCGAAAACAAATCGCGCCGAAAGGCGGTCGAGTCATCGCGTTTCCGGCGGATTTGCGGATTCATTCACAACGGCATTTGGTGATTGAAAAAGTAATTGCTGAATTTGGGCGGATTGACGTTTTGGTGAACAACGCGGGAGTGGAATTCACGTCGACTTACCACGATTTATCGGAACAAAATATTCAGGAAACCATTGCGGTGAATCTCGAAGCGCCGATGATTCTTTCGCGATTGGTTTTGCCAGCAATGTTGGAACAAAAGCGCGGTCATATTGTGAATATTTCATCGCTCGCGGGAAGATCCGGGCCGGCCTATCAGGAGCCCTACGCGGCGACGAAAGCGGGTTTGATCGCATTCACTTGTTCCTTGCGCGCCACATATCGCGGGACGGGTGTGAGCGCATCGGTGGTGACGCCGGGATTCGTGGAGGCGGGGATTTACGCTAACTTGAAAGAGCGAACCCATTGCGCAGCGCCAGCGTTGCTTGGCACTTCGCCGCCGCAAGCAGTGGCACGCGCAGTGGTGCGCTGCCTCGAACGAGACATTCCGGAAATCATCATCAATCGGTGGCCGGTGAAACCCTTGCTCGCGCTGTGCGTGGTGTGGCCGGCGGCGGCGGCGTGGATCATCGAGAAAATCGGGACGAACAAATTTTTCAAGCGCGTCGTTGAAGCGCAGAAAAATTCGTGAGCGCCCAGATTTTTAAAAAACCTGAATCAAAAATGATAGCCCACGGAAACATTCACCGCTTGATTGAACCAATGATATTTTCCATTGGCGGATTGGCCCACGAGAGATGTCGATTTGCTGCTGTCCACCGTTCGCGTCGGGCCTATGATAATTTGTCCGCTTAACGCCCAGCGCCAATGCTCGCCTTTGTAGCCGAATCCAAGCGAACCGACGTGCAAATCCGTGTCGGGCACGATTGGATTAAAGCTCCGTTCCGACGTGGAATTTTGGCTGTAGAAATATCCGGCGCTGAGGAAGTAACCATTTTCAAAATAGCGGCTCGCACCTAATTCATACAAAAAGCTGGATTCCCAATTCAGCGGAAAATTTATATCGCCGAGCGACGTGTGTTTGAAGGTGACCGTATTTAACGAATCCCAATCCGTCCAATCCACGCCGACTTCAATATTCCACTTTTCACTCGGTCGAAAAGAAATTCCCGCCATGGCAAATTGAGCGAAAGGAGCGCTCGCTACCGAATGTTTGGAGCCGGATGGAACCGCTGCTGGCACGACACTTTGCACGTCCGCCTGCCCTTCAAAATCCATGGTGGTTTCGCTGCGATAATTTGCGCCGAACGACCACTTCTCGAATGGCTGCCAAAGAATTCCGCAATTAAATCCGAAGGCAGTATCTTCGCCGTCGAATTTAAAAGAGTCACCCGGCGCGAGGATACCTTGTTTCAATTTGAGGCGCGCATAATTGATCGTCGGCCCTGCGGCAATTGAAAGCGAAGGACAAACCTGATACGCGAACACCGGATTGATGGTGGTGTAGTTAAGCTGACCGCGAATGGCCAGAGTGCGAAACCCAGTGTCTTCCGGCCATTCCAAACCAAGCCCGTAGGGAACGTAAATGCCCAGACCGTACGAGAGCGGACTCTCCTTTGGTGAATAAGTATAATAAGCTTGTGGAACCGGAAGGACGTCGAATTCCGTGTCTGATTTTTTTCCCGTGGTCGCCGATTCGTAATGCGAATTGACAGAAATGATGTGAAAACCAACTTGGGCATTCAGTCCTTCGAGTTGGGTGATGCCCGCTGGGTTGTAGTAAATTGCGGAAGGATTGTTCGCCGTGGCCGTAAATGCGTTGCCGCGCCCGGTCGCTTCGGCATCTTGATTCGGAATGCGGAATCCAAGAGCATCGACGCGATTTGGAAGACAAAGCATCATGCCGGAAACGATTACGAAAAGAAAAAGGCGTTCGGCCAGTGGCATGGGATTTATCAGCCGAAATTTGCGATTAAATATATTCATCATAATTATGGCTGGCTTTGTTTTACTCATAAATTTTCCGCGACCGCTTGCAAAATTAATTTTATGAACGCCAGACAAAAAGAAGTCTGTCAATTTCATTTCCTTTATCAGGTTTGGTTTCATGGACTTCGCTCCGCCTTCAGCACGGCAAATGCCAGAGGGGAACACCGTCTCAAAAGGTGTCAAAAGAAATCTTTTTGGAAGAAAATCAGCAAAAATTAGACATTCAACCGACATTCCGCATGCCAACTCTTCCCCGAATTAGGACAGGCGCGCAAGATTTCGGCTTGGGTCTGCGGAGAAATTGACTGTTCGTCAGATTGGTTTTCCCATAGTTATCATCCGTATTTCTGAGCGAACCAAATTCCTTGGTCATCAGGCTGCTCTGCGGAACAGTTTGCGCCGATTTGAAAGAAACAGGTTTTAGAAAATGGACCCGACAACAAATCCAAGTACGACGGTGAGTTGCAAAACCAGTCGCGGCATTGAATTGCACACCATCCTCGTGCGCTTTTCGCGCCGCCAGGTGGTGCTGGAGATTTATGATCCGCACATCGTCCTGCAAATGTCCGAGGTGTTGAGCGAGGTAAAAATTTCCATCAACAAACGGCAGGTTTACTCCGGCAAAGCCGTCATTCGTAATCTGGTCAACACCGGCACGACCATGATTTGCGAAGCGACCTTGGACGAAACCTGGAGCGACGAGGTTTTTTTGCCTGCGGAAAATTCCGGAAAAAGTGTGGCGCAAGGTTTCAGCAGCTTCATGCAGAAATGGCAGAAGCATCATAAAATTATTCCAGAATACAAAATTTTAATTGCGGACATGGAAACGTTCCTCGTCGATTTGCGACTCTGGCTCGAACAAGTCGAATTGGAAATGGGGACTTCGCAAAATCGTTTGCAACTCGAACGCAAAGCCATTCAGGAACTCGCCCCGGTAGTCATTCAAACGGTCAATATGTTTTTCGATAAGTTTGAAACGATGGCCAATCAGCTCGATGAAAATGCCCGCGCTGTGCATCAGGGATATATGCGACGCCAATTGCATTCGCTGGTTCTTTGCTCGCCCTTTGCCTATCGAACTTTTCAAAAACCGCTGGGTTATGCCGGTGATTACGAAATGGTGAACATGATGATGCGCGAAACGGAGGGCAACTCGCTCTTCGCCAAAATCATCAATCTCTGGTTTCTGAAGCAACCGCCCGCCGAAGCGCATCGCAATCGCGTCGCCTATCTGACTCAAAAACTGGTGGAGGAAACCGCGCGTGTCTCGTTGCAAAAAAGGCCGATGGACGCACTCAACCTAGGATGCGGCCCAGCGTGGGAAATCCAAAATTTTCTGACCGAAAAAGATTTATGCGATCGCGCACGTTTCACTTTGCTTGATTTCAACGAGGAAACATTGGCGCACACTCGGGAAGTTTTGCAGGAAATCAAAATCAAACAGGGGCGATCCACGCCGATTAAGTTTGTCAAAAAATCGGTGCAGCAAATCGTCAAGGATGGCGCCAAGGCCGCGCCCAACGCGCCGCAATACGATCTGGTTTATTGCGCCGGGTTATTTGATTATCTTTCCGATCAAGTCTGCCTGCGTTTGATGAATATTTTTTATGAAATGGTGCGGCCCGGAGGACTTTTGCTGGTGACGAACGTGGATGTTTGCAACCCGATGCGCCACACGATGGAGACTTTGCTCGACTGGCATTTGATTTATCGCACTTCGCAACAAGCCCGAAAACTTATTCCGGAGAAAGCGCACCTCGACGATTTTTCCGTGAAGTCCGACATCACCGGAGTCAACATTTTCATTGAAGTCAGAAAACCCAACAACGGTTAACGAAGCTCTCCTGGATTCGCCAGAATTCAAAGAGACCTATCGCATTCATGAACTGCGGGAGAGAATCCACGCGGGCAAGGTCGGTTCTGCGCTCGTGGTGTTCCTCATGCCCGCCGGAGTCACTCTGGATTTCTTTGTTTATCGCGATCGTGTCCCGGAATTTTTCGCCTTGCGTCTGGCTTGTTCTGTGGTCGCGGCAATGATGTGGTTTCTTTACACCAAAAGTTTTGGCCAGAAACACCATCGGCTCCTCGGCATGGCGATTGTTCTCTCGCCCGCATTTTTCATCGACTGGATGATCTGGGCCACTGAGGGAACGGTTTCTCCATATTACGCCGGGCTGAATTTAATTCTGCTCGCGCTCAACGTCGTTCTGCATTGGAGCATCCTGGAGTCGTTCATCACAGTCGGCCTGATCACGCTGATGTATTTGGCGGCCTGTTTTCTAAAACCGGGCGCGCTGGCGAATTTTGGAATCTTTTTCAACAATCTCTATTTTCTCACGCTCACGGGAATCATCGTCATTACGGGAAATTATTTTTTCAACAAGTTGCGCTTTCGCGAATTCGCGTTGCGTTACGAATTGGACAAGAACCGCCGGATGTTGGAGCAGACCAACGAAAAGCTCGTCGAACTCGGCCAGGTCAAAGACCGTTTCTTCGCGAATATCAGTCATGAACTGCGCACGCCGCTAACGCTTTTACTTTCGCCGCTCGAAACGATGCTTCACCAGCGCGGCGGGAGTTTTGACGGCGAGACCAAAAGTTTGTTTGGAATCATGCACGCCAACGGGATGCGGCTTCTGAAATTGATCAACGACTTGCTTGATCTCGTTCGTTTGGAATCGGGCCGTCTGGAAGTGAAACGGGAGCCGATGGAGATGACGGCGTTCATCCGCAACATCGCCAGCGCCGCGCAACAAATGGCGGAAAATAAAGGAATCAAACTGGAGATTTCCGTGGAGCCGGATTTCGGCGCAGTGCTGGTTGACCGCGACAAACTTGAAAAAGTGATTTTGAATTTGATTTTTAACGCGTTGAAATTCACTCCCAAAGATGGGCGCGTGGAATTACGCGTCGCCAGGGAGGGAAAAGATTTTCTTCTGACCGTGACGGACACCGGCATTGGAATCGCACAAAAGAATTTGCCCTTTGTGTTCGACCGCTTTTGGCAAGCGGACGGTTCCTCCAAACGAAAATTTCAAGGTGTTGGCATTGGATTGTCGCTGGTCAAAGAACTCACGGAAATCCACGGCGGCAAAGTTTCGGTGGAAAGCGAGGAAGGCAAAGGAACAAAATTCACGGTGCGAATTCCGTATTTGCCAGCAGACAGCGCGGCGCAAGTTGAGCCTTTGCAAATCCAAACCGCTCACGAACAAATTCCTTCAGCGCCATCGAACGAAGTTTCCGCTCCGCAATCCGAAGAGTGGCTGGCAAATTTGTATCGGCGCGCGGAATTTTTTCCGGCAACCGCGACCCAGGAAGTTGAAGCGACAGAAATTTCCCACAACGGAAACAATCCAAATATTTTGATCGCTGACGACGAGCCGGACATGTTGCGTTTCCTCAAATCGCAGTTGAAAAATAAATTTCAAGTCACCGAAGCGATCGACGGAAAAGAGGCCGTTGAAAAAGCGTTGGAAAATATTCCCGACATCATTCTGGTGGACATGAACATGCCGGAGAAAGACGGATTGCAGGTTTGCCGCGAGTTGCGCGAAAAGAGCGCGACCAGAAATATTCCAATCATCATGTTGACGGCGCGCGGGGATGAGCAGACGAAACTCACGGCGCTTTCCGCTGGAGCAAATGATTTTTTAACGAAGCCTTTTTCCACGACTGAACTTCACGTCCGCATTAAAAATCTTTTGGACGCGCACGACTATCAGGAAAAATTGGCGGACAAAAACAAACTATTGGAACAAACCATCGAGCAACTTAAGCAGACTGAAATGCAGTTGGTCCAGACCGAAAAAATGGCGTCGATGGGACGCATGAGCGCCGGAATCATTCATGAAATTAACAATCCGCTGAACTATGCGGCAACTGGACTTTACACGTTGCGGAACAAAGGCAAGTTTCTCGCCGCTGAACAGCAGGCGCAATATGCGGAAGTGTTGAAGGACGTGGAAGAAGGTATCAGTCGAGTCAAGAATATCGTTCTCGATCTGCGAAAATTTACTCATCCCGACACCGGACACTCGGAAGCCATCGAGATTTTGCAAGTCGTTAATTCCGCGCTGCGATTCACGGGCAATGAATGGAAGGATCGCGTCCACATCGAACTCAATGTGCCGGAAAGACAGGTTGTCTTCGGCAATACAAATCGATTGCTCCAGGTTTTTATCAACTTGCTGCAAAATTCGCTCGATGCGTTGAAGGGGAAAATTTTTGACGCCGACACGAAACCAACAATTTGGATCAGTGGAAAAATGGATGAGAATACAAGCATCATCACCCTTCGCGACAACGGAAACGGGATTCCCGAAGCAGCGATGAACAAAATTTTTGATCCATTTTTTACCACGAAAGATGTCGGTGAAGGCATGGGGCTTGGATTGAGCATTTGCTACCAGATTATGCAGGAAAACAACGGCACAATCAGTGTGGCCAGCGAACCGGGGAAATTTGCTGAATTTACTTTGGAATTCCCGGCGAAACGCTAGAGTAAATTCCGAAAAACTAATTGGCCGTGACGCAAAACATTTCGAATTCAAAACGCTTTGCCATTCTCTACGTCGATGACGAAGAGATGTCGCTGAAATATTTTGCGCGCGCCTTCGAAGAACACTTCCGCATTCTGACCGCATCCAACGCCCAAGAAGGTCTCAAACTTCTGGAAGAACACAAAGACGACATTGGCGTTCTGATGACCGATCAGCGGATGCCTGGCGAAAAAGGCGTTTGGCTTCTCGAAAAAGCGCGCCAACTCCGCCCGCGCATTATCCGAATTTTGGCCACGGCCTACGCAGACATGGATGCGGCAATTGCGGCCGTGAACACGGGTGCGATTTATAAATATGTCACCAAACCGTGGGACCCGCCGCATCTGGAGCAAACCTTAAAACGCGCCCTGGAATTTTTTGCCACGCAACAAGAGCGCGACATGTTGTTGAAAGAAAAAGTTTCGGTGCTCCGCAACATGATGGTGGCCGAACACATAGTTCGATTAGGGCTTTTGGCGGCAGGCATGAGCCATCACATCCGCAATTCGCTCGTCGCCGTGAAAACATTTCTGGATTTAGCGCCAACGAAAATGCATGAGGAAAAGGCGGACGAAGATTTGCGCAACCCGGAATTTTGGAAAGACTACCATCAGAATGTCCAATTCCAGATCGAGAAAATCAACAACATGCTCAAGGACTTGTGGGCGGCCTCGGATAATCCTTCATTGGGGTTCGCCGATAGCGTCCAGCTTCATGAAGTGGTCGCGGAGGTGGTAAAAAAACTGGCGCCCAATTTTGCGGAAAAAAATATCGCGGTCGAAAACAATATTCCCACTTCGCTTTCGCCTCTGATGGTAGATCGGCCAAAATTTTCTCGGCTCTTCGAATTGTTGTTTAAAGACGAAATCGTCAGTTTGCCTTCGGGCAGCACCGTTCGGCTTTCGGCTTCGGGACGCAATGGACACATCGAGATCAAAGTCGCTGACGATGGGCCTGGCTTGCCAAAGGATGCGTTGCAACTCGTGTTTGATCCATTCGCTTTGCGGACCGACACCCCGCTGGAATATGGGATTAATCTGATGGCTTGTTTTTTTATCGTGCATCATCACGGAGGAAGCATTGAGGCGCGGAACGAAGGCCTGGGCACAACGTTCGTTCTACAGTTGCTCACCAATCCCAATTCACCTCCGGCTGTGCAGGAAGACGAAAAATTCCTGCAAAAAGTGCTGTTGAACGATGTCGTCTGGGAAAAATTGATCGCGACCGAGTAGTACTTGCCCGCTTTCGGCGGATTTCCAACGGGGCACCCAAGAAAGGTTCAGCAATGAGTTGCCAGCGTCAGGAAAAAATGTATAACACGCTAGTGGATTTTTGGAATCAGATAGCATTTTTATGGAAATTTTTGGTTCGAATTACGAACGATGAAAACGTTACTTGTCTTGGCCCAACACCCGGAGCTGGCGGATTCGATTCGAGAGTGTCTTAGTTCGGAACATTACAAAGTCGTTTATCGCCTCAATATTGAGGACGCAGAACCACTCTTAATTCACGGACTGGTTGACGCGAGCATCATCGATGTCGATCTCACCGACGTTCAAGGTATTTGGATCATTGAAAAGCTGCGGCGCAATCTTCCCAGGTGTCCGATACTTCTGTTTTCCGGCCCGAACTGGGAATGGGAGGAAGAAGCTTATCTTCACGGCGTCGCCCATATTTTGACCAAACCAGTTCGTCCGAGAATCCTCAACACGTTGCTCGAACGACTTTGGGCTTCAACCAATTCACGACT
Organism: Verrucomicrobiota bacterium; assembly: GCA_039925885.1. Taxonomy (GTDB): domain Bacteria; phylum Verrucomicrobiota; class Verrucomicrobiia; order Limisphaerales; family CANJXF01; genus CANJXF01. The sequence goes on along the minus strand of JBDSYB010000129.1, from coordinate 40,747 downwards.
GGACGTCCCCACCGCGACCAATCGTGCGCTTCGTCCGGCTGAAAAAACTCCCGCCACGGAAGGCGGACAAAAAGCGTTTCAGGCGCTCGAAGTTTTGCGCGATTTTTCCGCCATTCTCACCCACTCGCTTTGCGCTGAAGCAATGCTGAAACAATTCTTACTTTTTCTGCGAGAGTTAATTGGCGTCAATCGCGCCGCCATTTTTTTGCGCCCGACAGGATCGGTTTTTAGCGGAAAAATCCCCCTCGACGAAAGCCGCCGCCTGCGTTCCGCTTGCGCCATCGGCCTGCCCACCGGCATGCTGGAACATTTCCAATTGTCTTTCGACGCGGGCATTGGCGGTCATCTTTTCCGTCACAACAAAATCGTACGCCGCAACGGTTTCGACGCACAATCCGATCTGGAGATCCAAAAGGAATTTGAATTGCTGGGAGCAGAAGTCGCGATTCCAATTCTTGATCGCGAAACGTTGGTGGGTATTGCCACATTTGATGGACGTGTCACCGGCGAGTCGCTCAGCAATGGTGAACTCGAATTGATTTTCCATTTGCTGGAGGAATTGGCACTGGCGGTGAAAAATATTTCTTTGCACGACCAGCTTTCGGCCAACCACGAAATGATGGCCGACATTTTGCGTCAGCTCAGCAGCGCGTGCGTCGTCGTCAACCGCGATCTCACCATTCTGCACGTCAATAAAATGGCGAGGAAATATTTTACCTCGGCGGGTCGCCGCAATACTGATCTTGAATTCAGTGATCTGCCGCAAACGTTGGGCAGTAAAGTTTATCAAGTACTCAAAACCGGCACCGCTGTCTCGACCTTCAAATATAATCCGCCGGAAAATCCTGAGACGATTTATCACGTGACCATTGTTCCGTTCCAGGGAGAAAATTCAGTATTGCCAAACTCCGCGTTGCTCATGGTGGAAGACCACACCCAAAGCCAGCAACTACAACACCTGGAAATTGAGGCGGCCAATTTGCGCCTCGTTAAAATGATGGCCGACCGCCTCGCGCACGAAATTGGAAATGCGATGGTGCCGATTTCAACCCATCAGCAATTACTCGCCGACAAATATAAAGATGCGGAATTTCGCGCCTCGTTGGATTCCGCTCTGGCCGACGGGGTCAAACGTGTGGGCCGACTCCTGAATCAGATGCGATTTCTAGCGCGCGATTCGACGGCCTCACACGATGCATTTCCACTCGTGCCGCTGATTGAGGAAGCTTTTCAGGAAGCCAAAAAACATCAGTCCGTCAAATCGTCCCAATTGAAATACGACAAAGGAAATCAGCCTATCATTGTCGAAGGAGATCGCGCGGCGCTGAAGCATGCGCTGGCCGAAGTGATGTTGAACGCGTTGCAGGCAAATCCTTCAGACGCGCAAGTTGGCGTGCGAATCAAAACGGTGACCGACGCGAATGGAAAAAACGTCGGGCACGGAGGAGTTTACATTGAAGTCCAAGACAACGGCTCAGGTTTCGCTCCTGAAGCGGCGGAAAAAGTTCCCGAACCATTTTTCACAACGCGCAATGTGGGTTTGGGTTTAGGACTGACGGTCAGCCAAAAAATTATCGAGACGCACCATGGCAAACTTGAAATCGTTCACACCGGTCCGGGCGAGCCCGGCCTGGTTCGCATTTCACTTCCTTTTGAAACCGTCCCTTCGGTAAAAACCGTTAAATTAAAAAATTCGCCTAATTAGTTTCGGCATCACTGAATATTCTTGTGAGCTAAACTTCTTTCTGTAGCATCGCCTCCGTTGACGGGTTCACGTAGTAAATGCGCGATGGAATATCCAAAACGGTTCGCGGTAGGGAGGCAACTTTCGTTGCATGCAATTTCGCGCTTCATTGATTTTTCATGTTAACTGATTCGTTCACGAAACCTGATGTTGCAAGCTTGAAAAAAACGGACATTCCAACTCGCAAATATACTCTGCTGATTGTCGATGACGAAGAAGGTCCGCGGCAATCGCTTCGCGTCGTTTTCAAAGACGATTACACCATCCTGCTGGCCGACAGCGGCCCGAAAGCGATTGAGCTGGCTAAACAAAATCGAGTGGATGCGGTCATTTCGGACATCCGCATGGCGGGTATGACAGGAATCGAATTGCTCGGACAATTGAAAGCCGTCGATCCAGGAATTGAGGTCATCATGTTGACGGCTTACGAAACGATTGAGACCGCTCGTCAGGCATTGCGTTTCGGCGCGTGCGATTATCTCAACAAACCATTCGATATCGGAACGATGCGGAAAGCCGTCGCCAGCGCGATGGAACGCCGCTCCCTCTCGGATGAAATGCAGATGAATAATACGAAGCTGCTGGAACTGCAATCCCAGTTACAGAATCAGAAATTGCAGGAAGAAATTTCCAAATCCCGCGGGGAAATTTACGCCAGCATTATTCATGACATCAATGGGCCGCTCACGATTATTTCCGGCTTCATCCAACTCATCAACCAACGTATTGCCGACGCAAATCGCGTCGAAGGCGAAGCATTGGACATGGTGAAAGACCGCCTCAAACGCATGACGCGACAGGTCACCAACTGCATTGAAATATCGCAGCGTTATCTCAGCTTCATGCGCCAGCGTTCGACTGAAACCGCCCGCGTCCGGGTGAACCAGGTTCTGAAAGATTTGGAAGAACTTCTGCGCGCCCATCCCAGCACAGCGAACCATGAGTTGGAAATCACTTCTCTGCCCAAAGACGTCACGCTGCAAATTAACGGAACCGATTTGATTCAAATCCTGCTCAACCTGGCGATCAATGGCTTTCAAGCGACCGACGAACCTCATTCCGTCAAAATCACGGGAAAAATTTGCTCCGAAACTCCCGACCTCACTAAAATCCAAACAGGGCTGAACGACGCCCTGCTGAACTGCGATGGATTAAAAAGTGCAGGACCGGTCTTGCGCCTTTCTGTCGAAGACACCGGTCCGGGAATTCCACCAGAACTGATTTCAAAAATCTTTGAACCCTATTTTTCCACCAAAGCGCCGGGGAAAGGAACCGGCCTCGGGTTGTCAATTGTCCATCGGTTGTTGAAAGAAGCAAACGGGTGTCTGCACCTCCACTCCGTCGTTGGTCAGGGAACAAGTTTCAATCTTTACCTCCCAGCTCTGACGGTCCACGAATAGTTTTTGCGCGCGGCATTTTGCGGATTATCTTCACCCGCATGTCTGGGCCAGACGCAACTCAAATCACTTATCGCTACAAACGATGGCGCGCCTTGAGCGCTGGCATCTTGGAAACTGCCGCAACCACTTTCACTGGCCTTCGCGGAATTATCGCGCCGCGGTGCGGTTTTCAACTGATTACCGGATAGTCCCTGCGAAGTCTCGGCTGGATCAGCGCGAGTTTGATTTTCGCCGCGACACTCTTGCTTTTGCCGGAAGTAAAATTTGGGCGCAATGCCCGCCGAGCGTCTGTATTAGTTGAAGAAGTTTCGGAATGATTTCGTTGGAGGCGGCTGTGGGTGAAGAATTATTCGTCCGTCGTGGGATTTTCGGAACTAAATTTCTCAGGCACAAAATTCTTAAACATCGAGAGTCCTTCGCGCACGACCTTCATCGAGTCTCTGTCCACGATTTGGTAATAGCGATTACGTTCCAACAAAATGTTGTCCAGCGCTTCTTCGACGGACTCGAAAGCATCAAGATAGTCCTTGAGGCCTCCAAGAGAGCGGCCAACGTAATATGTAAACACCAAATACTTGTTCATAAAATGCGATTGCTGATCATTTTTTCGGCTTCCGCAAAGTCGCGTTCCGTCCAGCAACCGTTGTGCCGCAGAATCCGCCCTGAAAACCAAGCAGCAGATCAAATCCTCCTGTCCCGCTTGTGGACAAATGTCTTGTGGAAAGGGAAACGGTAAAGTTCCGTTATGAAATGGAGAGTCAGGCGCACAAAAAGCCTCGTGCGCTGAAGCCGAATGAATGCCGTTCTAGGAGACAACCACGTATGAGCTATCGGCTCTAAATCCCCTCACCGATGCTGGGAGGCATTTCATGGGTGGTGGCAACTTCGTCGCCGAGGAGTCCTCCTTCGCGGGAGAGGATCCGATAAGTCCGAATCTCAAACGACACTTTTTTCCCGTCTGCCAACCCAAATCGAGAGTAGTCCTCTTTACTGATTCGCGATCGCAGAACAAGGCCGCTGGGCAACACCAGTTCCAGCCGAAGCATGACTCCGAGAAAATAGGTATGTCGCAAAACGGCGTGATAACGATAGGCCGTCAGGTCTGAAGAAACTTGCACCGCGTAGGGACGGAAGCCAATCCGCATTTTTTGGCCGGCCGCTGATCCGTGCGCTGGAAATTCCAGTTCGTTGCGCCGCGCGACGCCATTTTGCACTTCGAGTTCCAAAATATTCATCACGCCAACGAAACGCGCGACAAACTCATTCATCGGTTGTTCGTAGATTTCTCGCGGCGTGCCGATTTGTTCCAGATTGCCTTTGGAAAAAATCACGATGCGGTCGGACACTTCCATCGCTTCCTCCTGGTCGTGGGTGACAAACAGCGTCGTAAGCTTCAGGTCGTGATGCAGGTTCACCAGCCATTGACGCAATTCCTGACGGATTTTGGCATCGACGGCACCGAACGGTTCGTCGAGCAAGAGCACATCTGGTTTGGAAGCAAGTGCTCGTGCAATCGCGATTCGCTGGCGTTGCCCGCCGGAAAGTTGGTGTGGATAACGTTTTTCCAATCCTTGCAATTCGAGAAGCTGGATCAATTCCGCCACACGATTTTCTCGATCCTTCTTTTTCCAATTTTTAATTTTTAGACCGAACGCAATATTTTTGAAAACCGTCATCGAACTGAAAAGCGCGTAGCTTTGGAAAACAAAACCGATGTTGCGCTTCTGCACGGGAACATCATTCACTCGCTGGCCGCGAATAAAAATGTCGCCCTGCGTCGGCATTTCCAAACCGCCGATCATTCGCAGTACGGTCGTTTTTCCACCGCCACTTGGCCCCAATAACGCCACCAATTCCCCTTCTTGAACCGAGAAGTTGATGTTGTTCACGGCCGGAACCTCGCCGAATTGTTTGCTGACGTTACGTAACTCGATACTCATTTTTTTGGGGCAGTTCGAAGCCGCAGGGCTATGCCGGATTGCTGCGCAATTCGTTCATCTCTTTCAGATTTCCAAACCAAAACTGTTTTGAGGGCAAGTGTCACCAGCGCGAGCAAAGCCAGCAAACTGGCGACAGCAAACGGCGCGGCCGGGTCGAATTCATTATAAAGTTTTTCGATGCGCAAAGGCAACGTGTCGGTCATGCCGGTGATGTGACCGGAAACGACTGATACCGCGCCGAATTCTCCCATCGCTCGCGCGTTGCAGAGAATTACTCCATAGAGCAAACCCCATTTTACGGATGGCAACGTGATATGCCAAAATGTTTGCCAACCACTTGCCCCGAGCGTCATCGCAACTTGTTCCTGATCTGAGCCAGTCGATTGCATCAAGGGAATAAGTTCGCGCGCCACAAAAGGGAACGTGACGAAAATCGTGGCAAGCACGATTCCTGGGATGGCGAAAATAATTTTGACGCCGTGCGCATCGAGCCACGAACCGAAAAGCCCGTTCACGCCGAAGAGCAAAATGAACATCAATCCCGAAACCACCGGTGAAATTGAAAAAGGCAAATCGATGAACGTCAGTAGAATTGATTTTCCGCGAAATTCAAATTTTGCAATGGCCCAGGACGCAGCGACGCCGAACACGACGTTTAATGGAACGCTGATGGCGGCGACCAATAAAGTAAGTCGAATGGCTGAATGTGTGTCTGGCTGGGTAAGAACCTGCCAGTAGTGCGACCAGCCCTTCGAGAATGCTTGCACGAAAACATTGATGATTGGCAGGAAAATAAAGACGACGGAAAACAAAATCGCCACGGTGATCAACAGCCATTTCACAAGCGCAGGCTCTTGTGTGCTGCGCTGCGATTTGGCAACTCCCTCTTGTTGTGTTTGGGAAGCGGTCATTGTTTTCCGAAACGTGCGGACCAATTTTCAAGCAGATTAATTGTCCCGAGAATCACAAAGGAAAGAATCATCAGTACAACGGCCAGCGCCATTGCGCCGGTGTAATCATACTGTTCGAGCCGCATGACGATGAGTTGTGGAGCAATTTCAGTTTTGAACGGCAGATTGCCGGAAATAAAAACAATCGAACCATATTCGCCGAGCGCGCGAGCAAAGGCCAAAGCGAATCCGGTGATAATCGTCGGCAGCAGCGCGGGCATGATAATTTGCACAAACGTTCGCAAGCGATTTGCGCCAAGAGTTGCGGCAACTTCTTCGACACTGCGATCGAAATTTTCCAGCACTGGTTGAAGCGTTCGGACGGAGAAAGGCATTCCGACAAACGTCAAGGCAATCGCCACACCGAGCGGCGTGAATGCTCCTTTGATTCCGTGTGGGACAAGAAATTGTCCGAGCCAGCCATTTTCCGAAAACATATTGGCCAGAGTCAGGCCCGCGACGGCGGTCGGCAGTGCGAATGGAAAATCAATTAACCCATCAATAAATTGTTGTCCCGGAAATTTGTAACGCACGAGAACCCACGCGAGCAGGCTTCCGAAAATCGCATTGGCTAACGCTGCGGCAAACGATGCGCCCAAACTCAGTTTGTAGGCGGCCATGGCGCGTTCATTGGTCGCCAGTTCCCAAAATTCGCGCCAGGAAAGCCCGAAAGTTTTGATGACCAATGCTGCGATTGGCAGGAGCACGATGATGCTCAAATAAAAAAGCGTGAAACCAAGCGTCAGTTTGAAGCCCGGCAACGGATTGAATTTCTTTTTGGTCGCGCTCGCCATTTGATTCCTAACGGCGGCTCTTGGAAATCTGGTCGAACAATCCTCCGTCGTTGAAATGAGTTTTCTGCGCTTTCTGCCAGCCGCCAAAAACTTCGTCAATCGTGAACATCGTCAGCTGCGGAAAAGTTTTCTCATGTTTTTTAGCGACCGTTTCAGAGCGAGCGCGAAAATAATGTTTCGCGGCGATTTCCTGCCCGGCGTCGCTGTAGAGAAATTGGAGATACGCTTCGGCCACTTCGCGGGTCCCGCGCTTGTCCACAACTTTATCCACGACTGCAACCGGCGGCTCTGCGAGAATGCTGACCGAGGGATAAATAATTTCATATTTACCTTTTCCAAGTTCATTCATCGCGAGTAACGCCTCATTTTCCCACGCGATCAATACATCGCCGATGCCGCGTTGAATGAAAGTTGTCGTCGCACCGCGCGCTCCGGCATCGAGCCCTGGAACATTTTTATAAAGTTGCTCGATGAATTGTTTGGCTTTGGTTTCATCGTTGTTATTTTTTTTCAGCGCGAATCCATAAGCGGCCAAATAATTCCAACGCGCTCCACCCGAAGTTTTCGGATTCGACGTGACCACCCCTACCCCGCTTTTCACGAGATCGTCCCAATCTTTAATTTGCTTTGGATTTCTTTTTTTTACGAGGAACACGATGGTCGAAGTGTAGGGCGCACTATTATTGGGCAAGCGCTTTTGCCAATCTTTGGGAATGAGTTTTCCTTTTTCGTAAAGCGCGTCAATGTCGTAAGCCAACGCGAGCGTCACGACATCCGCTTCCAGACCATCAATCACGGCGCGCGCCTGTTTGCCAGACCCGCTGTGCGATTGCTTGATTGTCACCGCCTCGCCAGTTTTTTGTTTCCAGTCAGATGAAAACGCGGTGTCGATTTCCTGATAAAATTCGCGAGTTGGGTCGTAGGAAACGTTGAGCAAAGTTTTTCCGGCGAACGCGAGGTTCGTCGAAATTGCGAACACAAGAATTCCAAGGGCGGCGATAAATTTTTTCATAAATTTCCTTTCGCAAATTCAAAAATTAAAATGAAAACTGCGTCCTCATGAAGACTTTTTCGTCCTGAGCCGCCACGGAACCGGCTGCTTTGCTTCCGCCCTGAAAATGAGTTTGGGTGTAATCAAAATTGAATTTCAGATTATTGTTCAGATCAAGTTCAGTCAGATTTCCCACGACGTTATTTTCTGCGTGGAAGATGAAGTCGCAACTAGAGGATAGGCGGTCGGCTCTTTGTATTTGCCGAATTGAATTTGAAATTCCGGCCAGAAAAGAACATTGACGAAGGCATCCTGAAGAAAAGCATTGTTCCCCGGCGTACTCGCGATGCCGGAACCGAAGTTGGTCAAAATTTTGTAATCGTAATATTTAAAAACGGTTCCGTCCAAACCAAGACGGAGCCGACGCATGACGAAAGTATCGTTGGCCAGATTGTCATCGGCGTAAACGCGTCCGTCGAATTGGCCATAGCCGCGAATGCGCAAAGTGAAATTCGTATCCGCAGAGCGCATAATAAATCCATCGGCACCCGCGCTCACGAGAGGATTTTCTGTGAGTTTAGTTTCGGCGGCTTCTTCGCTCACTTCATTTTTTCGTTCCAACACACGGACTTTTTGATCCAACTCTTCGATTTGTTTTTTCAAGGCGCGAATTTCATCAGCGACTTCATCCGCTTGCAGAAAGGTTGTTTGCAAAAGAACAATGGCGATGAGCAGTGGCAGTTTTGTTTTCAATTCGGTTTTATTTCTATTGTCAGCAACAACGGGACATTAAATAAATACTCATGTAAGTCAATAGAGTATTAAAAATTAACTCGGAATTTCATTCTCTTGTAATACTTGACTGTTTTAATAGGAATTAACAATCTTCGTGGCGATGAAACTTTCGGTTCATGGAGAATATGCATTGCGGGCGCTGTTGGTTCTTGGCCTTCATTATGGTGAAACGGTGATTTCCATCCAGACAATTTCCCAGGAACAAAATATTCCGAAACGCTTTTTAGAACAGATTCTCAACGATCTCAAGAGTTCTGGCGCGGTGGAAAGCAAACGAGGAGTTTCGGGTGGCTATCGACTGGCGCGCCCGCCACAGGAAATCACTTTGGCTTCGGTCGTACGGCATATCGAAGGCGCGCTGGCACCGATCAGTTGCGTGAGTGAACGATTTTACGAAAAATGTTCCTGCCCGGACGAGGCGCGTTGTGCGATTCGCAATGTGATGAAAGAAGTTCGCGAAAAAATCGTCGATGCGATGGAAAATGTGACCATCGCCGACTTGTGTTCGCGCGCGAAAAAATTAGCCACGGAACCGGTCCACGCGCTGGATTATGTGATTTAGTAGAGCGAAAGAAACAACAAGAGTTGAATTCTATTCTCGCGCTTCGCTCAGACTTTATATTGCGGAATTTTCAACAGTTCGCCGTCTTTCATCGCGGAATGATGTGCGACAATTCCTGAAACCGTTAAGTTAAGCGCCATGCCGACATCGACGAGCGGTTTTCGGTTTTGGAGAATTGCCGAAATAAATTCATTCATTAGATAGCCATGCGAACCGCCGTGACCACCTGCCGAAACGCCGGGAGGCAGCGGCGGACGTATAAGGTCGGGAAGGTTTTTTTCGAGTCCTTCGTATTTTCCGTAGAAGGAACCGCGTTGTCCGCGGACGCGTCCCATTTCCCCGCCGGAACCGGGCGTGTCCCAACTCACCGCCATGCGCGACGAGCCGCCTTCACTCGTGCGAAAGAGGGCGATCTCCGTGCCGAACGGGTTTTTGTAAATATTGTTAGCCGGTTTCAAATGTTCGACCGCGCTCTTTATTCCAACGCAGGAAACTTCTGTGAAACTTCCACCGGTCACGCAATTGTAATATGCGTTGGAATGCGTCGGATAAAATTGTGGCGGCAGACCGATACGCCAACCTTTGTAAGAATCAATCGGCTCCTCCATGTAATGATAATATTCGCCTTCGGAATAAATGAGTTTGCCCAGCCCGTCCGCATTGAAAATTTGTCGCATCGCGAAAAGGTCTTCGTGGAAAGCCGACGTTTCAAACATCATGTATTTGAGGCCGCTTTTTTTGACCGCTTCAAAAACACGATCAGCTTCCTTGATCGATCCGAAAACCGCTGGCACCGCGGTGGCGACATGCTTGCCGTGTTTTAAAACTTCGATGCAGTGTTGCGCGTGATGCGGCGCGTCTGTCGCGACAAAGACCGCTTCGATCTTGTCGTCTTTAACCAGTTCTTCGAGTGACGGATAAGTTTTCGCGCAACGTGTGACCTTCGCGAGTTCGGCGCAACGTTCCGGAATCAAATCGCTGACAGCGATGACTTCGACGTTCGGATGATCTTGAAAACCAAAGGCCGACGCAAATTTGCAAACACCATAGCCAACCAGTCCGACGCGAATTTTCCGGTCGGAAATGGGATGCCAATCTTTTGAAGCATTCGGATTCTCCGGCACTTTCTCAAAACCTTGAATTGGTTTCTCATCGGCGCGAACCGCGTGTTGCGTTCCAATCGCCGCCACGCTAACCAGCGCGCCGGTTCGCCAAAGAAAATCCCGGCGCGAAAGATGATTTACTTTATTCGGAACGCTATCAGGCGATGAAGAAGATTGAGAATCAGAGTTGGTCATGGCGCGAACAATAACGAATCTGTTAAGAAATTAGAATAGCGGAATGCCCTTCTGAAAGATTGGAGCGCACCAGAATTCGTTCATCAAGTTTATCAATTGAAAAAGTTGAGACGTGATGAAGTGGACCGATGCGGTGAAGTTTCCGGTGTAAAAATTACTGAGTTTTTAAGCGACGGTAAACGCGGAGATATTTGTTGAAACGCTGGCGTACTTTCTCGGTGACCTCGGTCAGGCGACGAACACGACCATAACTGAGAACAACTTTGTTTACAAAAGCCTTTCTAACTGGGCGTTCAATATTGCCGTCGGATGACAGCCATGCCTGCCATCGCGGTTAGCTGGGGCTGGTAAAAGTTGCGGCTGCAATTTGACCGTTGAGAGTTGAAAGCGTATAGGAATGCGTGACGCGAAGATCTCGATTTTTAACATTCAACTCCTTAAAAAGTTTTTCAATCCGCTGGCTCCGCTTTTTGCCGACACTTTTTGTTTTGTTTTACTTTCAGCGGGCGTTGGCGTTGGACGACTATCTTGCGGTGCCCAAACCGGGTGACCAGACACTGCTGATTCTTTCTCTGAATCTGCTTGAACTGGTCCTCGTCAACACGAAGCAACCCGACCCGGCGCGAGTGGATCGTTGGGATTGGGTGAATGACCTGGGAAATTTTGTGCCGCCAGACCTTTCGAGCATACGAGTGATCGTCAACGGTCAAAGCAACAACATCACGAACGTTGGTTTCAAGCGACGTCCCCTCTATTCGACGGTGGATCCAAGGGATTTGCGAATTGGGAATCACCTTTATCTTCAATTGAACAGTCCCGTTTCCAGTGGTCAGTCAGTTCAGGTGGTTAATAACGGCACTCTCTGGTCAACCAATAAACCATTCTTCGCTGTCATGGACCCGCTTCGTTCCAGCCCGGCGATTCATGTCAACCAAGAAGGCTATCTTCCGGCCTACCCGAAAAAAGCCAGCGTCGGTTATTACCTCGGAAACATGGGCGAGATGACGATTCCCACCAACCGATTTTCTCTTGTGAACGTGCAGAGTGGCGCAACGGTTTATCAAGGCACGCTCACCCTGCGCCCGGATGTGGGCTACACGTACACGCCGACTCCCTATCAAAAGGTTTATGAAGCAGACTTCAGCAGCGTCACGACGGTGGGCGCATATCTCCTCGTGGTGCCAGGAATGGGTGCCTCGTTGCCGTTCCGGATTGATGAGGGAATCGGGATGGATTTCGCGCGCACTTATGCGCTTGGAATGTTTCACCAGCGCAGCGGTTTCAACGTGGCCATGCCGTTCACGCGCTTCACTCATGCCGCAGACCACATCGACCCTGCGAGTGTGCCGACGAACGCGTCCGCGCCTTTCGCATTTACCTGGGCGACGATTTCTGACTATGCCAGCGAGGTGAATTCCGAGAATCCGCCGCAAATTGCGCCACGGCTGACCAACTCTTCCGCGCAATTGTATCCCTTCGTAAATCAAGGATTGATCAACGTATCCGGAGGTCATTTCGAAGCGGGCGATTACAACCGTGTGACGTATAACGCCGCGCAACTGGTCCATGGTTTAATGTTCGCAGTGGATTCACTGCCAGGCGTCGCCACACTGGATAATTTGGGCATTCCTGAAAGCAGCGATGGCATTAGCGATGTCTTGCAGGAAGCCAAGTGGGAGGCGGATTTCCTGGCAAGGATGCAGGATGCCGACGGAGGGTTTTACTATTCCGCTTATTCTCAACTCCGCGAATACGAAGACGACGTGCTACCTGAAAACGGCGACCCGGAGGTGGTGTGGCCTAAAAACACCGTGGCTACGGCAGTAGCCGCCGCCGCGTTGGCCCAATGCGCGTCGTCACCACGGTTCAAGCAAGCCTATCCACAAGTGGCGAGCAATTATTGGGCAAAGGCTCAGTTGGGTTGGAAATTCCTGACCAATGCTATTGCCCTTCATGGATTGAATGGTGCGTATCAAAAAATTCAGCACTTCGGCGACGCTTTTGCCGACCGGGACGAACTGGCTTGGGCCGCTGGTGAAATGTTTTTAGCTACAGGTGACCCTCAATATCACACCTTGCTTAAAACCTGGTTCCCCGATCCCACTGACCCGGCATCCACCCAATGGGGTTGGTGGCGGATGTACGCCTGCAATGGAAATGCGATTCGTGCATACTCTATGGGAGCAAGGAGCGGACGGTTGCAGGCTAGTCAGCTCGACTCGAGTTATCTGGCCAAGTGCATCAACGCCATCACCAACTGCGGCAACGATAATCTGACCTGGTCGCAGAAAAACGCCTACGGCACCAGTTTTCCTGAGTCAACGAAAGCCTACCGCGGCGGCACCTGGTATTTCTCTTCCGTGCAGGCTTTCGATATGGTGGTGGCCTATCAATTCAATCCCAATCCATCCTATCTCGACGCCATCCTGCGCAACCTCAACTACGAAGGAGGCTGCAACCCTCTTAACGTTACCTATTTGACCGGCCTGGGTTGGAAACGGCAGCGCAATATTGTGGATCAATACTCGGTCAACGACCGGCGCGTCTTGCCCAAGGACGGCGTTCCCATCGGCAACATCCAAACAGAATTCCAACGCACCTGGCAGTATGGTAACGAATTGAGAGCGCTGCCGTATCCATCTGATTACACGAACACGGCACCCTATCAATATTACGACCGGGGGTGTGATGATTGGAACGTTGGCACTGAAGGTTCCACCACTGACACCGCGCGCAGCCTCGCGGTCACTTCATGGCTCGCGGCGCAGACCTCATTGGCGGGGCAACCTTGGCGCTCCACCAATGCCAACATCGTTGCTCCAACCAACCCGCGACAGGTGGGACAACCGGTCACTGTGACTCTGCAAGTTGCTGAGACCAACTTGACCGGAGCGCGGATCGTGTGGGAAGCGCGCAATCAGGAACCAACTTTCGGCAGCTTGAACTACACCTTCACGCCTTTGCTTCCTGAGGGACTCCATTGGGTCGAGGCTGAAGTGCAATGGCCGGATGGCCGCAGGGCGTTTGCAATGAGTTCGGTCCTGGTGAGCACCAATGCGCCTCCGCAGTTGAGTAACCCGCAACGCATTTCCGGCGGGGGATTTTCTCTCCTGTTGGCGGGCGTGCCGCAAGCGACTTATCTCCTCCAGATTTCCACGAACCTGATGAATTGGACGACGATTGCCACCAATGTGCTGCCGTCCGGCGGCACCTTGCGAATTATGGGAACGAATGCCGCCGCATTGTCGCAACATTACTACCGCGCGAAAGCGGTTCCTTGACTTCGGTTATTCAGCAGGTTCAAAACGGAGAAATTTCTTTTGCGAGAAGATGAAGTCTTTTACACGGGGAAAAATTTGTCGCAACCTGATTCAATTTTTTGGGCGCAAGTATTAGCTGATGTTTTCAATTTTTTAAGGGGAATGAAAATTACAGTGAGCATCGATCGGAGGTCGGACAACTGCTGGGTAAGCAACCGGTTCCTCGTCTAATGTTCGCGTAAATCAGCCTTCAATAAGTTTGGAACTAATAAAACTTTAAAGCGACTCTTTGAATTTAGTGCATTTGTCCGCCACTTTCTTAATGATTGATTATTAGTGGAGCGGGTGAAGGGAATCGAACCCTCGTCTCCATGCACCTTTTTCAATTAATTGATATACAGCGGCTTAGTGTTTTTAAAAAAGCCATTTCTTGCACTTTTTATTCTCACTCTTATTCTCACCTTGTATGGCGAGCATTGTTAAACGGACCAAATCACAATACTGGACCGCATGTTTCACCAACCGCAACGGTCGCCAGATGAAGCGGTCAACCAAAACAACTGACCGTAATCAAGCGCTTCAAGTAGCCATCGAATTGGAGCGCGTCGAGAAACAAGCCAATCAAGGTATCCTCACCACGAATCAATTGGGGAAAGTTTTGAATGATGTTTCGGAAAGAGTGACCGGCGATAGTTTAGCAGTGCCTGCGACGGAAGATTATCTCAATCAATGGCTCGAAGGCATTCAAGCGCGCAACACGAAAGCGACTCACGAACGTTACGGAAATTCGGTGAAGCAATTCCTACTCAATTTAAAAGGCAAAGCACAAAAGCCAATCAACATCATCACTCCGCACGATATTGAGGCGTTCTTGAATGCGCGTTTGAAATCAGGTTTAGCGCCGAAGACGACCATCGTTGATTTGAAAATTTTAAACACGGCGTTTCGTCGTGCCGAGAATTATGGAACGATCATTAAAAACCCGGTGGCTGCGGTTCAAATGCCCAAGGAGGAATGCTCGGAACGCGAAGTATTCACGCACGACGAAGTCGAAAAAATACTTGCCGCCGCCCCTTCCCTCGAATGGCAAACTTTGATTCTCATGGGTTATTTCATCGGCGCGCGCCTGCGCGATTGCGTCCAGATGAAATGGGAAAATGTCCACGCCGATAAAGGCATCATCACCTATGAGCAACAAAAGACCGGCAAAAAAGTCATTGTTCCGATGCACCTGCACATCATTGAGCATTTAGACTTTTTATCCACTTTCGGCACGACTGGTTTCCTCTGCCCAAAGTTGGCCGCGAAAGGGCCGGGCGGAAAACACGGTCTCTCCGAAAGTTTCAAACGGATTGCGATCAAGGCCGGGCTTGATTTGATGACGGCCAAAGGAAAGGGGACACGAAATTTTTCCAAGCGCACGTTCCACTCTCTTCGGCATAGTTTTAATTCGCATTTGGCAAATGCCGGTGTGCCGGAAGAAGTTCGGATGCGGTTGACCGGCCATTCATCCAAGGTTATGAACGCCCGCTACACGCATCTGGAAGTGAAAACACTCAAAACCGCCATGACCAACATGCCATTGTTTGGGCAAAAAAAGTTGCCAGCGTGAAATATAATTTTGCCAGCCAAAAAGAAACTCCGCGGCTCTCAACTCAATCTTCACCCGATAACGATTCAATATTCCGTGCGCCAGGATACACATAGAACACCTGAATTCCCCTGGAAACTGGCGGCAAAATTTGTGTGCGTGCTGGGCTTGCTGTGCTTTGGGTCGTCGCCCCGAGGGACAAGATGTGATGCATTTGAGCCCGTTGCTCACGGATGAAAATGCGGATGTGAGAATCAGCGCGGCGAATGCCATCCTCTGTGCAACTCAATTTGTGAAGTCGGATAAAGTTCCTTAACCCCGAATTCCGACGTTGGAATGAGTAGCATAGACTGGCCGCCCGTGCTACCCGGCAGTTTAATTATGAATTCGGGTTCCTTTACTTTTGCACGAGGTGGAAGGTACTCATAGTAATGGATTGGTCTCTGGCTTTGTAATCGTTGTCCGAACCGACATGGCCAAAAACGTAGATCGTGCCGTCGTCGGCCTGAATGCTTTTAGGATAATAGTGAGAGTGGTAACCCTCTTTCAAAGTAGGAAATTCTACCGGCGTCCAAGTCTCGCCATTTTCCGTCCAGTGCATGCCGCTGGTCGCGATGTGCAAAACCACACCTTCCTTCGTCATCAACAATTCCGGGTGACCGGAGTGAGGCAACGCAGACGGCCCAAGGTTGGTTATCTTCCAGCTTTTGCCCTCCTTCTTAAGAAGACCTTGCCAGCGCACTTGCGTTTTTCCATCTGTTGGACTCATTCTGCGAAAGACACAGACAAGGTCGCCATTCGGAAGTTCCGCAGTGTCGTATTCTTCGCACATCCAACCTTTGCGTTGCTCTGCATTTAAAACTTCAATCGGTCCAGCCCAAGTTTTTCCTTCGTCATCGGAAACTAAAAACAACGGCTCCCAAAGGTCCCAGATTTCTTTTATTTTAGACGTGCTGGGTGTGCGAGCGCGGCCACCGGTGGCGATCAATCGCCCGTCGCGCAATCGGCGGATTCGCGTGAGCCTCATATTGTCCTTAGAAGGATCACCCAGCACTTGAGGTTTGCTCCAGGTTTTTCCTGCGTCGGAGGAACGAATTAAATATGCGCTCGGAGGCGCTCCTGATACCCTCGATTGGAAGTAACCGAAGACGCCTTTCAAAATGGTTCCGTCTTTCAATAAAATGTCTTGTCCACCGGGCGAGCAGAAAGCGAAGGGACCTTCAAATCCGAATTCTCCGACTTCTTTCCACGTCGCGCCTTTATCGCTTGAACGCAAAAATAAATTGCTCTTGTTCAAGGATGTCGCATCGCGCATCGCATTTTCGAGGTGCGGATAAAATTGTTTTCTTACTTCATCGGAGGCGCGGCGCGCCGGATCAATTTCACCTGTGTTCTGCGTGAACGTGATCATCAAATCTTTGTTCGGCATGATCCAGGTGCCGAGCCAGCAAGTGTATCCCGGCGACTGCGGCGAGTGATAAATCGTCGTCCGTTTAAAGTTCTCTGCGAAATATTCTTTCTTGGGTTTTATCGTAGAATCATCGCTACGGCCAACGCCGACAAAAAGCAGGAGAGCAAGTGAGGTATAAACCATCGTCTTGGATAATATTGAATTCATAAGTTTATGAGTTTATGAGTCGGTTACTATTAAATGAACATAATTTTCAAATGCACAACATAGGAAAATTGGCAGAGTTCTTGTGGAAAGTGTCACGTTTATCAAGGATTTAACCAGTTTTCGCATGTTCGGTTGAGAAAGTCGCCGGTATATTTCGTTTCAAGTTACTTATGAAAAACCGATTAATTTTAATTTTTTCCGGAGCAGTTTTCGTTTCGTATTTCTGCCATGCCGCAGAGACGAAGAAATCGGAGACCCGTTTCGTCGCTGAACAACTCACTCATCGGACCATTTACCGTTCGCCGCAAAAGCCCGGCTACACATCCTGGGTGGGTTTGTGGAAGATGCCAGACGATAGCATGATGGTGACCTTCAAACAAGTGACTGGCCCGATTGAAGGGCGGAAGGAGAAAGACTACGACTATAGCGGATTGGTTCTGGCAAATATTTACCTTCACTCAACTAATGGCGGCGTCACTTGGACTAAAACGGGGGAGGATATATTTAATGGTCCTTCAGAGCGGCCTGTCTGGGGCGGCTCACACTGCGTGTTGACCAATGGAGAAATTATACGGGCGGTGGATGGTTCTCAATTGCCTTCCAATTCTGTGCCCAGGCAAATTTTTTTCCAACGCTCAATGGATCTGGGAAAGACCTGGGGAAAGGCTGAGATTCCGCCCGAACCCGCCAGACCTACCAACAACTTTATTGGCGATTTTGGCGATTGTATTTCCCGTGTTCGCCGACTCTCTAACGGCTGGCTTATCGCTACTGGCGTTATTCGCACCGATCCAAGTCCCCGGAAACGAATGATGGGCGATCCTTTGGTCATGTTTTCCAAGGACGATGGAAAAACATGGGAGCCACAAAAAATAGAAATGCCCGATCCTGACATGCACGCCAGTTATGCGTGGAACGAATGGGACTGCGCGGAGTTGCCTGACGGTAATTTACTGGGCGTCTTTCGCCGGACAGACCCAAAGAGCGTCAAATTCAAACAAGTTCGCTGGCAGGGATTACTGCGAAAGAAAGGCGACGGCTGGCTCCTGGATGAGTATCACCCAGCCCACTTTGAACATTCCGGTCATCCCGAAGTTCTGTCCACGCGTGAAGGAATTGTTTTGCATATCGCTACCAGCGGCATTGACTGGACCGCCGATTCTGGAAAGGCCTGGCACTCCCTCGAGGCGAAGGAACGAAAGGGCCCAATCCAATCGCACTATTACCCGGTAAGTGTGCAGGCCAAGGATGGCCGGATTTATATTGTCAGCCATGCGGGGTCAGACAATGCCTACGGCAAAATAGATCAATCCATTGTCATGGATTCTTTTCGGCTAAATTCAGAATAAGGTTCGGCGTCGGGTTAAGGAAAGACCGAGAGCGAATCGATTCGCTGGTTGAACACTGACATGATCATGAACCTTAAAAAAGTATCGTATCAACTGGCGACGACGTTTTTCCCCCTCTGCGCGGGATGGTTCGCAGTCACTACCCCGTCGGCTCGCGCGGCCACATGGATTGCTGATAATTATTCGCGGCAGACCATTTACCATTCTCCACAAACTCCTGGATATACCTCTTGGGTTGGGGCTTGGATAATGCCCGATGGCAGTCTTATGGCAATGTGTCATCAGGCAACGGGACAGATTGTAGGCCGCACTAATGCCAACTATGACTATAGTGGACTTCAGCTTGCCAATATCTATCTTCGCTCGACTAATGGCGGCGCTAACTGGAACAAGGTGGGTGAAGATTTATTCTCCAGCTTCTCCGACCGTCCCGTCTGGGGCGGCTCACATTGCGCCCTCACAAATGGGGGCATTATCCGTGCAGTGGACGGTTCGCAACTTCCCTCCAATAACGTGCCGAGGACAATTTACTTTCAACGTTCGATGGATCAGGGCCAGACTTGGGGACCACCCGAAATCCCGCCCGAACCATCAAGACCCCCTCAATACACTAACTACATCGGCGATTTTGCGGATTACCTTGGGCGGGTCCGGCGCGTGAGCGATGGCCGCCTTCTCGCCACGGGAGTAAAACGTTATGACCCAAGCCCGGCCACGAGATTGCTGGGAGAACCGGTCCTGATGTTTTCCAGCAACGACGGGGCAACCTGGAATCCGCAGACCATTTCGTTGAGCGGCATTCAAACCAATTATGCCGCGTGGAACGAATGGGATGTTGCGGAACTACCCAGTGGCGATTTTTTCGGAGTTTTCCGCAGGAACAATCCCACCAACTCATCGCAACAAGTCCGTTACCAGGGCCGATTCCACAAAACGGGTAGCATCTGGATATTGGATCAGTATGGCCCTGCGCCCTTCCCGCACTCAGGACATCCAGAACTGTTGGCTACTCGTGAAGGTCCTATATTGCACATCGCCACTACAGGTATTCACTGGACCGATGATGGTGGAGCCACCTGGAACGTTTTAAACATTACCGGAGTCGCGAGTTACTCATCGCGTTACTATCCCAGGAGTATCCAAACGAGCGACGGCACGATCTATGTCTTCGGCCATGTCGGTTCGGATAACTACTACGGCCAATTAGACCAGTCTGTTACCATGGATCGGTTCCGGTTGGTGGGTGATGTGCCCGTCGTCACGATCACAGCAAGCATTCCAAATTCCGCCGAACCCTCTGCGCCGGGACAATTCACCATCAGCCGCAGTGGCAACACGAGCAGCAACCTTACGGTGTATTACACGATCACCGGCACGGCCAGCAATGGAGTGGACTATTTGAGCCTTACCGGTTCATTGACCATTTCGGCAGGTTCATCCAATGCAATAGTGACAATGAGTCCGATAGACGACAATGTGGTGGAAGGAAATGAAACAGTGGTTCTCACACTCGCGGCTAATGCCGGATACAGCATTGGTTTGCCAAGCAATGCGACCGTCACCATCATGGACAATGATTTCATCACGAATTTAAAAATCATGCCCATGGGCGATTCTATTACAGTAGGAACCATACCCGGCGGCTACCGCCTTCCCCTCTACAATTTGCTCCAGACAAACGGCTATACCGTCGATTTTGTTGGATCCAAGTTACAGACGGGAGACACCTGTCCGGATCCAAACCACTGGGGGAGGTTCGGTTGGCAGATCTCCGACATCCCTGCTACGATCAATGGACGATCCTACGTGTCTATCGAGGGTCAGAATAACCAAGGTTTATACGACGAGATGACGGCTGCCGTGACGACTACCTACTTCTCGACGAGCGCAACGAACCGAAATATCATTCTGCTGATGGCCGGTGTGAACGATCATGTGCACATGGTAGTAGATAGTGTGCACGGCAGCTTCAATAGCGATGTTGGTAGTAATGGTCAGGGCGAAGGCCAGGACTGGATCGCTGAAGGTTGCATTGCCCGTCTGCAGGAACTGTTGAAGACGATTAACGCCCGAGCCGAGGCCCAGGGACTCCAGATCGAGGTGATTGTCGCCCAGATTACACCCATGACCACAGCTTGGACAGGTAGCGCCATGAGCACTGTCATGATCAACGAAGGCGTTCAATATAACGGATATATTGCCTCAAACCTTCCCACCAATGTTTTCTCGAATATCACGATCAAAATCGTTGATCAATACACTCCGCTGATCGGAAAACTATACGATGGAATTCATCCTACCGCCGAAGGCTATCAGATTATGGGCCAGGTTTGGTATAACGCCATCACCAACGGCTCGACACAACCTACGGTGACCGTCACGGCTACCGACTCGACCGCGGCTGAACCGTCCGACCCCGGGGTGTTAACAATCAGCCGTGTGGGCAACACAACAACTAATTTAACGGTAAATTACACGATTAGTGGAACGGCGATCAACGGAACAGATTATGTCAATCTTCCGGGTTCGATAACATTGCTTACTGGAGTTAGCAGCACGAATATCATAGTTACTCCAGTAGATGATAGCCTTGTCGAAGGGAGCGAAACCGTGGTGCTGACACATGTTGCTAATGCCGGTTACACAGTGGGTTCGCCGAGCAGCGCCACCGTAATGATTGCGGACAATGACGCGACGGCAGTGACTCAAGCGACAGAACCATTTGATAATGCTTCCGATGTGCTGGCTCACGGCTGGACAGGCGTGGGCAATATAACCAACGGAAATAATTTTGGCTTTTCCAATACAGACAACACTGGGTTTGGTTCGCCGGCAGGTGAAGGCGGAAATGTTCTCGCCCGCACAGTTAATGTCTCCTTCTATGGAGATACAACACTGGGCGCAATCTTTACTCTGACGAACACACTGCATGCCGATGGTGAACTCGCTATTACTGCGGCGAGCACCAGTCCGCTCTACGATAACGCAGTGATGATTGGATTTTTTAACACCATAGACGGGGGCGCTGTTCTGCGGAAGAATGTTCTCGGCTTGACCATAGCCGAACCCGTTGGCGGTGGACAGGGAACCTATCGCGCGAGACCAACCTTTGCCCTGAGTGACGGCGCAACTGTCCAGCCTTCTGCCGTTATTAGCCTGACGCCGGGCAACAGCCGCTACAAGTTCACGGCGGATTACAATCCAACCAATGGAGTCAACGGCCAAGGGCGGTTAACTTTGCAGATGTTTAACAGTTCAGGTGTTTCTTTGGGAACGTTGACTCAAGACCTTACCGCGGCCCAACGTAATACCGGAGCAAGTATTAATGGGTATGGCCTGTTGACGGGCGGATTGGGCGCAGCGAACAGCGGCGATGCGATCAATTTGTATATTGACCAGATGACCTATAGTTCGACCATCGGAAATTATTCTGCTCAACCGTTGCTCCTCAGTTCTCCCCAATGGCTGGGCAACGGTCAGTTCCAGTTCGGCATTTCGGGCGCGGTCGGCGAGAGTTTCATTTTGGAAGGTTCCACCAATTTGAGCCAATGGCTGCCGTTGAGCACGAACACCCTGACCAACGGCGCGGCGATTTATGCGGATCCGCAAAGCAGCAATTTCGTTAACCGGCTCTACCGCGCGAAGAAGTCCCCATAAAGCTCCAACCGGTATGAATCATAAAAAGTCCACTCATCTGTTGCCGGTAATGCTCTTGTCGGCTGAACGCATCCTTCCGCTCTCCACCCGCGCGTCCGCGTCGAACCAGCGGCGTTGGCGAAGCGCCCAGCGTCTTGTCCTGGCCTTTTTGCTGGCAGTCGGGTGGTTGGCGGCCATTCCTGCCCAAGCGCAATGGCTGCAAACACCCTTCGTTACGGCCGGCGCTGCCAGCCAGGGCTATTATGGCGGGGAAGGTTGCCAGAGATTCAGGGGCTTCGACATCGGCGGGGACGGGAACGTTTTGGTGTTTGGCACAGACGTGGGTGGAGTATGGCGCAGCACCAACGGCGGCGCGATGTGGGAGCCCTCCCGCCGTGGGCTGAAGCCCAGAGGCGCCTGGGCGGTGGCGATTGATCCCAACAATTCCAGCCGGGTTCTCATCGTCGGCGGCCATAGCTACGGTGCCTCCCGCGGACTGTGGATGTCCACGAACACCGCCGTGGATTGGTTCCCGGTGAATCAAGCCAATTGCGGCGGAGGTCCCAAGTGGCAGATCGCGTGGGACCCAAGCAGTTTCGATGGGACGAAAAGCACGCGGGCTTACTGGTCTCAAGCGTCCACCATAACCAATGTGGATTATGGATTGACCGCGCCCCATCAGGGCAACGGCAACTTGTATCGCTCAACCGACGGCGGCTTGACCTGGACCGCGGTTCAAACCGGCGTGACCTATGGCAACGCTTATCTGGCGGTGCACCCGACTTCGGGGCGTCTTTATGTGGGAACACCGGTGACAGGAGGGGGAGTCTATTACAGCGACAATCAAGGTGTTTCCTTCACCAAAACCTTGAACGCGGAAATCAGAGGTTTGGCGGTTTCCAAATCAGCACCCAACTTCGTAGTTGTCAATTGTCTTGTGTCCAGCGTTAACAGAATCTACGTGTCCACGGACTCCGGGGCGACTTGGGACCTGAAAGCCGCGACGGGTCTGCCGGGGAACCAGAGTAACATTCGGGTCAGCCCGGTGACGACCAATTACATGTCCATTGGCGCTTCCGCGACGGGTTGGGTGGACGCTCACTATTCGCACGACGGCGGCAACTCGTGGACAAAGGCTACCTATCCCGCCGAGCCGAATCTGATCAATGGTTATGGGGTACACGGTTTACCGAATGTAGGTGCCTGGCACCCCACGCTATCCAACGTGGTGATCAACACCCGGGGTGATTTCGTCGTCAAGAGCACGGATGGCGGCGTCTCTTACGTCTGGCACGATAACGGTTACACCAGCTTCGCAGCGAGATATACGATTTTTAATCTTCAGGATCCAAATCTGGCTATTGTTACGGGGCAGGATTATTCCGGCGCTTATACCACCAACGGTGGCGCTACCTGGTTTTGGAAACTAGGTTCAGGACATACGATGGGCGGATATGTTTTCTCCCCCACCCGATTGGTCCAAGACCGGGGCCCAGCTTGGGCCGGCCCCTTTACTCTGTACCTGAGTACTAATTCCGGAGTGACGTGGTCCGCGGCTGGCCCCACGGGCGGCGGAGTGACCGGCGCGTACGGCAATCCGGTTAACGCGAACGGAGCATTTTGGAACAACTATCGCACCACGGACGCCGGGCAAACCTGGCAGGCAATGACGGCAAGCTCAGTGCAGGGGGTCGTAACGCATAACGCGGATCCGAGTGGGGCCAAGGAGCTTTACGGGATCTGGAACGGCTCCAATGACCGCCGAGTTATGAAATCCACCGATCAGGGCACGAACTGGACCTTGGTGGTCAAAATGCCGGGCGACTCGGTGATCCAGGAAGTGGCGTACGATTATATCAACAGCCGTCTCTATATTGCCTACGGCGATCAGGGTTACGGCAAGTTGTACCAGTATCAAGGCGGGGTCTTGACCGACATCAGCAACCGGCTGCCGTTGGATCCGCTGGTGAGCTTCCGGTCGGCTCAATGCGTGGCGGTTGATCCGGTAGATCCGCGCGTGGTTTATGTCGGGCGGCAGGACGACGTCTACGGGGTGGGATACTCGGTCATGCGTTCGACGAACAGCGGGACGAATTGGACCGGGCTTTCGTTGCAACCGGGTCAACCGGGGTTGGACGGCGGTGGACGCGGGGCGCTTCGTATGCAGGTGCATCCGGTCACGCGCCAACTTTGGGTGAGTGCTTCGGAGACTGGCACATGGCGCTACACCGCGCCAAATGGTTTGCCCATCGTTGCTGTGACCGCCAGCGACCCCACTGCCGCAGAGCCTTCGTCAACCGGCGCATTTACCGTCAGCAGGGCGGGTAACACGAGCAGTAATCTGATGGTGTTTTACACGATCAGCGGCATCGCCAGCAATGGAGTAGACTATGTCAATCTGCCAGGCTCCGTAACTTTGCTTGCCGGAGCCTTCAGCACGAATCTTACCGTCACCCCAATTGATGATCTTCTGGTGGAAGGCGATGAGACCGTCGTGCTGACACTGGCAACCAATGCCGCTTACACTGTCGGCGCGCCCAGTAGCGCCACCGTTACCATTGCCGACGATGATGGACCGTCAACTATCACCATCACGGCTACCGACCTCAATGCGGCCGAGCCATCCGATCCTAGCACCTTCAGGATAACTCGCAGTGGCAGTATCAGCAGCAATCTGACGGTGTTCTACAGCATCAGCGGCACCGCCAGCAAAGGAGTGGATTACGCGAGTCTTCCTGGATCGGTGACGATTCCAGCCGGTTCGGTCAATGCGATGGTGACCGTTAATCCGATTGACGACAGTCTGGTAGAAGGCAATGAGACGACGGTGCTGACACTGGCCGCGAATGCCGCTTACGTGACTGGCTCGCCCGGCAGCGCCACCGTTACGATTGCCGACAATGATGGCCCGCCCACAATCGCCATCACGGACAGCGATATGAATGTGGTTGAAGCTGGGGGCATCGGCGTTTTTACAATCTCGCGCCCAAGCGTCAGTAGCAGCAACTTGACCGTGTTTTACACCCTCAGTGGCACGGCCGGCAACGGGTTGGATTACGCGAGTCTTCCCGGTTCGGCAACTATCCTGGCGGGATCACTCGATGCGACGGTGATAGTGAATCCGATTGACGATAATCTGGTGGAAGGCAATGAGACCGTGACGTTGACGCTAACTCCCAATGCTGCTTACACGGTCGGTTTTCCTGACGCAGCCACCATGACAATTGTGGATGATGATGGCGTGGTCGTCACTGAAGTGACGGAGCCATTCGATACCGCGGAGGATGTCGTGGCCCATGGCTGGACTGGGGTGGGCAATACGAGCAACGGAAACAATTTTAGTTTTTCCAATACGGACAACACCGGTTTTGGATCGCCAGCGGGAGAAGCCGGTGGTGTTATAGCTCGCACCACCAGCATCTCCTTTTATGGCGACGCTACGCTAGGAACAACCTTCACTCTGACCAACGCGCTGCACGGCTATGGTGAACTGGCCATTACCGCGGCCAGCACCAGTCCGCTCTATGATAACGCCGTGGTGTTTGGATTTTGCAACACTACGAACGCGGGCGTCACCCTCCGCAAAAATACGCTCGGCTTGACCTTGGCCGAACCTATCGGCGGCGGCCAAGGAACCTACCGCGTCCGTCCGACTTTTACATTGGGTGACGGCACAACAGTCCAGCCTGTTGCCGTCATCAATCTGACGCCGGGCAACAGCACCTATAAGTACACGGTGGATTATGACCCCAGCGCCGGGGTGAACAGCCAAGGACGACTGACCGTGCAGATGTTCAATAGTGCCGGTGCTTCTCTGGGGACATTAGATCAGGATCTGACTGCGGCCCAGCGCAGCATCGGAGCCAGTTTTAACGCTTATGGATTGATAACCGGCGGATTGGGCAGCGCGAATAGCGGGAATACAATCACATTGTATATTGACCAGTTGACCTACAGTTCGGCCATCGGCAATTATTCGGCCCAACCGTTGCTCCTCAGTTCTCCCCAATGGCTTGGCAACGGTCAGTTCCAGTTCGCCATTTCGGGCAGCGTGGGTCAGAGTTACATCGTCCAAGCCGCAACCAACCTATTGAACTGGCTTCCGCTCCAGACCAACCTATTGACCAATGGGGTAACTACTTTCACGGATACGCAAGCGATCAACTTCAATAGCCGCACCTATCGGCTGCAACGAACACCGTAAAGAAAGGTGAGGTGGAGTGCGGCGACATGTCGCCGCTTTAGCTACACCGTGAATAAAAGAAGCGCGTCGGAAATTTCGCCGGGGTTCTTATTTCGATTTTGGAAGGAATGGTTCAATGCTCGCCGCTACTTTTTTGGCTAACACTTCATAACCTTCCTCGGTGTAATGAACATTCACCGGCTTTTGAATTTTTGATAACTGCGGCAATGCGAAAGCATACAAATCATCACTGACAATTCCATTCTCCTCCATGACTTTTGCGGCAACTGCATTGTAAATGGGCACATCTTCCGTGGCGCGTCCAAGTGCGCTGAATGGGCCGGGCGGAACCGGCGTGGTGGTGGCCCAGATCAATTTCGCTTTTGTTTCCTGCAACTGCCGGACCAGTTTGCGCAAATTTTTTTCATACGCTTCTGGCGGGATGCGTTGCTTTCCTGGAGTGACCAATCTCAAATCGTGCAAGCCAAAATTAAAATGAATGACATCCCATCGGCTCTCGCCCAACCAGACTTTCATCTTCGCCAGACCATTGGAAGTCGGTCCGCCATTTTCGGGAATACGATGCACGTTGGCCTTGTCTTTCAGCAATTTCCGAACGGGAACGGTATAACCCATGGAAATGGAATCGCCGATCAACAAAATGCGCGGAAGGTTCGGAGTGTCAGTGACGCGATCAAAGGCGGGATCTTTTACCGGTTGGTTCGTGGTTTGTAACTTCTGCGTTGGTTGAGCAAAGCTCGAAAGAACGCATCCGAGTAAGAGAATGCCGATGAGCGTAATTTTCATTGGTCAGTGGGTTTTATTGAATCAAGAGTAAGACTTTTTTTTGATGACACAATATTTTTCTTCCAATTGATTTTAATCGTTGGCTTTCATATCTTTGTCGGTGAAGTGTTGCACGAATGAGTTCGGTTAGGTAGTTTCATTTCAGTGATGAGTAATGGGCAAACATTTGATGTCATAGTCATTGGGCTTGGTGGAATGGGAAGTGCCGCCGCCTATCACCTCGCGGCTAGAGGACAACGCGTTCTTGGATTGGAACAATATACCTCACCGCATGATCGAGGTTCTAGTCATGGCAGTAGTCGAGTCATTCGTCAGGCTTACTATGAAGATACGGCTTACGTTCCTCTGTTACTCCGCGCTTACGAACTCTGGCATCAACTTGAACGCGATACGGGTCGAGATTTATTGACGTTGACTGGCGGGTTGATGATGGGGCAACCGGGAAGTTCGGTTGTCACGGGAAGTATTCGTAGCGCAAAGGAACACAACCTTCCTCATGAAATTTTGGACGCGAACCAGATTCGCAAACGTTTTCCACCGATACAACCGAGTCCTGACACCGTGGCATTGTTTGAAATGAACACAGGATTTATCCGACCGGAGGAATCCATCAAAGCTCACCTGGATCGCGCCCAACAACTCGGCGCGACACTCCGGTTTGAGGAGGAAGTTCTCGCGTGGGAGCCGATGCTGGATGGAGTGCGAGTGACAACTGGGACAAACACGTATGAAGCCGGGCGACTCATCATCACGGCTGGCCCCTGGGCGCCGAGCGTGTTGGCCGAGTTAGGAATTCCTTTGGAGGTAGAACGACAAGTCCTTTATTGGTTTGACCCGATTGGCGGGATCGAACCGTTTCTACCAAGTAGGTTTCCTGTGTTCATTTACGAAAACGAAGAGGGGCTGCAGCCTTACGGCATTCCCGCTGCAGAAGGCGCGCATGGCGGAGTAAAGGTTTCATTTTATCGCGGCCCCATTGTTTCCAAATGCACACCGCAAACTATAGATCGAGAGATTCATCAAAATGAAATCGAGTTGATGCGCCGTGCGATCTCACAGTTCATTCCAAGTTTGAACAGCGAATTGTTGAACGCGGTTACTTGTATGTATACCAATACGCCGGACAAGAACTTCGTCATTGGACTCCACCCACAGCATCAGGAAGTCACCATCGCCGCCGGCTTCTCTGGACATGGGTTTAAATTTTGCAGTGTTGTTGGTGAGATTCTAGCCGATCTCGCCGTGGACGGTAAAACCCGGCACAACATCGAGCTATTCAATCCTCAACGTTTTAATTTGAAAGAACCTTCTTAGCGAGTCGGAAAAACCTGCGCGAGGGACGGTTCAAATAAGAGGGAAAGATGCAGTCGTATATGCGTAATCGAAAGCGAGAAGTTATTGCGATAACCTGGTGCGGGTTGCTGACCGCCGCTATGACGTTGAACGCGTCCGACCCGGCCTTTTTGCGGGAGCCGGGACAGGTAGTAACAACGACCTACCTCGAAAAAGGAGCGTTGCGATACACCGCGGAAGGCCGCGAGATTGTGATGCACAACGGAACCTATTTTAACAACCGTCCACTCTATTGTTCACCCCGAACTGAAGGCGTGGTGATGGCGGGGGATAGGCCGTTTCTGCGGTTTCTGGCCAAGCCATACGTCCACGGAAGTTTCTCTGCGGCGATTGTTCGCGACGGCGCTGGGAAATGGTTTCACGAATACTCGGAGGTTGAATCCCGTTACCGGTGTGGGCGGATGACCTGGCGGATCACGGACTCCACGTTGCCGGAGGTGAGCGTGACCCTCGATGCGGTGCCATTAAAAGATGCAGCAGGATTCGCTTTGCGACTTAAAGTTCAGGGCCAACGGTCGGGCGACAAATTGGTATGGGCTTTCGGCGGTGCCAAATCCGACGCGAATCCGCGTTTGAATTGGGACCCGATCATGCGCGGGAACCCCGATGTCTGTAAGACGGGCGACCCCCGCAAACCGGAACTGATGTTTGGCATGATTCCGGAGTGGTGCGTTCGCAACCAAGTGAAGATCGAAGGCCAGGCGTTCCGGTTGGGGGCGAATGACCATGCGGAACAGGTAGCTATTGGCAAATCGGATCGCGAGGGGAAGTTGCAGGTCGCCGATGCTTCAGCCGGTGCGAGACCAATGACGTTAATTGAATCAACTGCCGATAAGTTGCCGATGGTGTGTGAGGTTATTGATCTAAAGGCGGGAGAAGATGAGCTTTTCTGGGCTGTCGAAGTCGCGCCAGTAAACGCTATCACTCAGACCTTGCAAATTGCGGATCCAGCGAAAGCCTTCCAGGAGGGCGTCGAATACCTTCAGAAAATCGAGCGGGTGCAAATTGAAACTCCTGATCCGAGACTGGACGCAGCAGTCGCGGCCGTGTGTCATCCAATAGACGCTGCCTGCGACCGGGATCCGGTTATTTTCCGGCATGGCTCGATGGCATTCTTTATCCCTTTCCTGGGCTGGCGGGTTATCGGCGGCGCGACAGCTCTTGGCTGGCACGACCGCGTAAAAGGCACTGGGGTTCACTACGCGGCGACTCAAGTGAATGATGATAAAGATCACGTCCAACCTCATTCTGATGCTGCGCGTCTCTACTGTCTCGAAGGTTCAGAATCGCGGTTTTATGGTCGAGGTCGAGTGGTGCCTTCTCTACCGCATATGTATAATTCCCAGTCGCAGTTCTTTGACCAGCTTGTCCGCGACTGGCGCTGGACGGCCGATCCAGAAATGGAGAAGGTTCTTCGTCCGGCGCTTGAATTGCATTTGGAGTGGGACAAGGACTGTTTTGATCCTGATGATGACGGGCTTTACGAGAGTTACATCAATACGTTGCCGTCAGACTCTATCTGGTATAACGGTGGCGGCAGCGTGGAGGAATCAGCATATGCTTATTACGGTCACTTTGCCGCGATGGATATGGCTCGACGGGCCGGAGATAAAGAAGCGGCGGCGCGCCATCAGGCACGAGCAGAAAAGATTAAGCGTGGGTTAAAGGACGTGTTGTGGTTGAAGGATCGCGGACACTTTGGCCTTTACCTGGAACAGGGCGGGCATCGTCGGGTGCATTCGGATGCCTGGGTTTATAGTGAATTCCTACCGATAGATGTCGGGATCACCACGCCAGAGGAAGCTCTACAGGCGCTCTACTTCACCGAATGGGGACTGGAACGTATCCGCTTACCCTTTGGCGGGGTATTGTGCCAACCGTCCAACTGGGTGCCATCAAAGTGGTTTGTCCGCGATATGTTTGGCGGGGACATTTTGCACCTGGCTCTAAGTTACTTTAAGATAGGGTTGGGAGATGAAGGATGGGATCTGCTGCTCGGTGCTACACTGGAGAGTGCCTATGCCAGCGCCGTGCCCGGTGGATTCAGTCACATCGGCGCGGGCACGGACTTCTCGGACAATAGCCACATGTTTGCCCGCGCGGTAGTAGAGGGATTGTTCGGTTACGACCCCGACTATCCCAATGGAGCGGTGCGAATGTGTCCGGCGTTTCCTTCTTCGTGGCCAACGGCATCAATTCGGACGCCGGACTACACCTTCGACTACCTGCAGGAAGGCGGTGTGGACAAGTATCGTCTGACGTTGCCCCGTGAGGCCGACGTGCATTTTCGTCTTCCGGTTCGCGCCAGGGAGATTCGGCGTGTCAGGCTCAATGGGCAAGAAATTCGATGGAAGGTCGAGGCAGGATTCGGCTGTACATGGCTGCTGTTGTCCGCGCAAAAATCAAAGGTAGCCGAGATAGCTATCGAGACGATTGATAGGCTGCCTCAGGCCGCCGCGGTTGGGATGAAAGGTAATGTGGGCGAAAGCGTTCGTCTCGTTGCGCCGCGTGGCAAGATTGTGCGCTGGCAGGATTTTCATGATATAATCGAAGGCGCGCAAGCGGACGGTTCGACGATAAGAGGGCGTTTCGCACAGAAGCCAGGGAACCATATTGTGCTGGCTGAAGTAGAAGTAGGAAAACTGCCCCAGCGGCAAGTTTTCAAGTTGCATGTGACTAATCCAGAAGGCGAGGCGAAGCTGACGGTAAGGACGCCACGCGAAGCGCCTAAGAAGGCGAACTGGAAATGTCTTGATCTGACACCCCAATACAACGGAGATGTCCGGACGATTTTCCAACAGCAATACCTCTCACCCCGACCAAAGACGTGCTCGGTGCGTCTGGGGGTGGACGGCTATTCGGCCTGGACATTCTCATACTGGGGAAATCAGCCGCCCACGATTGATTTGTCCAACCTACAAAAATTAGCGCATGGCCCGGGACAAATCATGACGTCCCAAAACGTGCCTTTCGCGCGGTTTTCTGAGGACAAGAATATCGCGTTTACATCGTTGTGGGACAACTGGCCTCGCTCGGTAACTGTTCCTGTGAATCAGAAGGCGGACGTCGTATGGCTACTGGTGTGTGGCTCGACGTTTCCAATGCAGACGCGGATTGCCAATGCCGAAGTGCGTTTCAATTATGCTGATGGGCAGGTGGAGAAGCTGGAGTTGGTTCCGCCGCTGAACTTCTGGTCTCTCTGTTCTTGGGGCGGTATGGACTACAGCTACGAAGTGGATGCGTTCTGCCTGCCAAAGCAACCGCCACCGACAGTCCAGTTGGGGAATAATTGCCGAGCGATGGTGTTGTCGTGGAAGCTGCGGCCCAACACAAAATTGAAGGACATAACCCTGGAAACTTATTCTCAAGATGTGGTGATTGGCCTCATGAGTGCCACGCTCATGACTGAGTAATAACGTTTGCCCTATCCGAAAATGACTTCAGCAAATCCATATAGACATCAGGAAATCCAGTGGGGGTACTTCTCTCGTGCGAACTTCACGAACTTATCAAAGGTCTGATCATTGAAATCCGAGTAAGGTGGCAACAGGCGAAGTGAAAATTCCGGGTCATGCATTTTGCAAAAAAATTTATCGTAAGCCCCATCCATGTGCGCCTCATTGCCGACAAACGCGATGAAATCATTCGTCAGATGTTTTAGTTCCTGCTGCATTGCCAAAAGTTTCTCCTGGTTATGATCACGTCCAGCTTCAAAATATTCGCGCCCTCTTTGAAAATTCATCGAAGCAACGGAAATTAAAAATCCGCATTCGCCGAGCAAAGCGCCGTAGCCAAAACCCGTCTCGGTGTAGAAATGCTGAAGCTCCGGCGCCTGGGTCATCAAGCCGATGATGCTGTTCATCGAATCGGTGCTGTTTTTTGTGGCGACGAGATTGGGAAATTGCTTCGCCAGGTTTGCGTATTCCTCTGGGGTGACGAGACGTTTTACGCGCTGCAAGTTGTAGTGCAGAAACGAGCAGTCTGGAAACCGTCCGCAGGTTTCCTGGAAAAACGTCATCATCTCGCGGTCATTCAAAGCGCCCCAACTGGGCAGCGAAATTTGAAATGCGCGAAAACCCAGCTCGCGAGCGCGTTCGATTCGTTCAATGATCGTGCCAAGCGAAAGATGAATCACGCCAATCATTGGATGCGTGTCTGGCTGTAGGGTTTCCTCGTGAAAAATCCGGATGATTTGTTCGTATTGCTTTTCGGTGACGGCGTGACCTTCACCCGCAGTGCCAAACAAATAAAGGTGGCGCGTGAGGTTGTCGCGCAGGTTTCGAATTTCGCGCCGGAAAACTTCTTCCGCCAGCGTTCCATCTTCGTTCCACGGAATGCAGCAGGTCGCAAGAATACAGGATGGATAGCGTTTCTTCATTTTGTGGTTTTTTGCAATTCCACTGTGCCAAGAGATTTCGCGACGATTTCCGCAATCAACTTTGCGCCAGCGGCGTTCGGATGAATTCCATCAGGAAATAATTTCGAGTGTCCTTTCATTGCGTCATGGAAGTCGATTACTGGAATTTTCAATTCCTGCGCGACACGCATGATTTCCGGGATAATTTCTTCTTTGATGGTTTCCTCATTGATGCCGTCCTCGTCTTTCTGAAACACCGGCGGCGGCAGACAAATCCAAACGCGTGGCTTTGTCGCCAGATTTTGGAAATGCTCCATCATAGCGCGAGCATCGTTGGCGAAGTCTGATTTTGACTTCCAATTGTTCGGCTTCGAATCATTTGTGCCGAGTGCGATGACCACGGCGTCCGGCTCAAATTCCGCGACGGCCTTGAACTGCGGCAAATTCCAATACGGTTTGTTGCCGCGTTTCGACAGCGTCGCGCCACTCACTCCAAAATTTTTTGTTTCAAAATTCTTCCCCAAAATTTCGTTCAACACTTTGGGATAATTGTTTCGAGCGCGATCTTCGACTTTTGAGCCGTAAGTAATGCTGTCACCGACGCAGGCGACGCGAATCATTCGCGCAGTTTCAGCGGCCCGTGATTTGGGAGAGAGAGTCATGCAAATGAGAATAATAAAAAAAATAATTGAGCTTGGAATATCGTGGAGAGCCAATCGCGGTTTCATGAACGAGCCTTTCTTGCGCGCGGTAATTTCGCCGTTCCCCCCAGCGCAAAAATCGCATCCATCGCGCGCGACGAATTGAAAATCAAAGCTTCCGGCGCGTGTTTATAAAATGGAACGGGCGGAATCATTTCAGCGACGCACCAGCCTGTGTATTTGATTTCACGCAGCGCGGTCACGACAGCTCTCCAATCGACATCGCCGGAAAGCAAATCAACAAAACCGTCCACCGTGCCGACGTTGCGACGAAAATCTTTCAAGTGAACGCGCGTGATGCGCGAACCGAGAATTGAAATCCATTGCTCGGGATAACCGGTATTGAGTGCGTTGCCGACGTCGAAATAAGCGCCGACGCGTTCGCTTCCGAAGCTGTCGATGAAGTCGCGCATTTCGAGCGGGCTGAGAAGGAATTTATTCCAAACATTTTCGATGCCGATTGTGACACCGAGTTTTTCCGCGAGTGGAAGCGCGCCTTGAACGAGTTTCTTTGCGCGCTCCAGCGCCACGTCGTAGCGAACCACTTCCGCGTTCGGAATAAAATCCACGCCCACCGTCGCGGGCACGACCAATATCGCGTCGATGCCGAGATGATTTGCGCAGACGATTTGGCGCTCGAGAAGTTCCGCAGCTTTCTGACGAGTCGCGGGATTTTCACTCGCGCCATTGAAATTCCAATAAAGTCCCGAAGCCAATCCGCTGAGGACGAGACCGGATTTGTCCGCCTGTTTCCGCAATGCAATCAAATCGGCTTGGCTGCTTTTAAAATTCACCGGGCCATCTTCCGATAAATCAATTTCAAATCCGGCGAAACCCGCTTCTCTCGCCAGCGCGAATTTCTCCGGAAGATTCCAGTTTCCGTAAAACGACCAATTGCTGATGGATTTTTTCATGATTACTCCAGTGAAATGGCGCGGCGTTCGGCGCACGATTTTATTTCGGCAAAACAAGTGCGTAAAGAATCAGTGGCTTGTTCGCCCGTGGAAATTTCCGGGTCGCGATTTTGCTCAAGACAATTGACGAAATATTCGAGTTCGCGCTGGTAGCCGCCGAGCGAACTGATATTTCCCGCACCGCTTTTTGAACTGCCAGCAACAGGCGCATCGAACGCGAGCGGAGCAGGCGCATGATTTTCCAGCGCGCAGGTCAGAGTCGGATTTGCGCGGCTATCGTATTCCACAGAGCCGCGTTCAAAGACGGCTTGAAACGCCATTTGAAATCCCCATTTCGACGGGTAATTCCAACCGCCTTCCGCTTGCACAATCATGTCCGGAAATTCGTAGGTCGTGAAAATGTGCGACCAGCCCGATGAATCACGAGTGCCGATGGAGGTGACTGACTTTGGTTTTCCCAGAAGATGATGAACGAAATCCGTGTCGTGAATGTGCAGTTCCACGACGCAGCCGAGCGAACGTTCCTCGTCCAACTGCCAGGTCGCGCTGCCAGAGTGAGGCGGGCTGGTGCGGCGTTGCATCGAAAGGCTCAACAATTTTCCGGCGCGTTGTTCACGAACGAATTTCGTCAACGCTTCATATTCCGGCCAGAAGCGGATGCAGTGACCAATCATCAGGCGAACACCTTTGCGCTTCGCCGCGCTCATGATTTGTTCCGCTTCGTTCAACGTTCGGGCAATGGGCTTTTCGAGAAAAACGTGTTTGCCATTTTCAATCGCTTCCAGGGCCGTGACGTGGTGAAGGTCGGTCGGCAAACAAATATCCACGGCATCAACGGAGCTATTTTTGAAGAGCGTTTTTAAGTCGGAAAAAACCGGCGCGTCAATACCAAGTTTCTTCAGCGATTCTTTGGCAACCTCGACCCGCGAATCCACGACGCCGACGAGTCGGGCTTCCGGCAACGATTGATAAACCTGCGCGTGCATTGAACCCATGAAACCGAAACCTGCGATGGCAATGTTTTTCATAAATTGTTTTTCACCAGTCCGCGCCTTGCAAAAAAATTTCTCCAGAGGGAAAAGTGGCCGCGCGGAGATTTTTAAACATGCAACTATTTTTCTCTGGAATCGGAACGCGATTCCCATGCGAATCGAGCATGGTTGGTTTCCCAACACGAGTGCGCCAGCCCAGCGAATTATAAAAGCGTTCCAACTTTGCCACGCAGAACAAAAGTCCAAATGGAATCTCGCGTCGCGCGGCTTCGTCCATCGCGGCGGTCATGATTTGCTGCGCGAAACCCCGCCCGCGCGATTCTGGATGCACCGCAAGATTTTGAATTCCTGCGATGTCAATTTGCTCCGCGCCCACGCGAATCTGTCGAGTGACAACGCCGACGTGAGCGAGAATTTTTCCGTCGATTTCTCCGAGGAACGAGTAAGTTGGTTTTGAGCCGTGCCAATAACGAGTTTTTGAAAAGGCGGAAATTCCTTCAGGCGAACAGACGCACAAAAAATTCTTGATCGCCAAATCGAGAGACGGTTTTACATCCACTTCTTCAATACAGCGAAACGTGAGCGATAATTGGGTTGGCGTATTCATCGGCTGCATGGTTCAGAC
The DNA here is from genome assembly GCA_039925885.1 of Verrucomicrobiota bacterium. Lineage (GTDB taxonomy): Bacteria > Verrucomicrobiota > Verrucomicrobiia > Limisphaerales > CANJXF01 > CANJXF01. The sequence continues at coordinate 4,887 of JBDSYB010000129.1, read as the reverse complement.
ATTCATTCCATACAAATCACGGGCGAGCTTTCGTGTTGCAACGGCTTGATCGCGCGGAAGACCGCGTGCGAACGGCCATTTCTCGCGAGCGCCCAGCGAAGAAATAACTCCAGCCAGCGCGCGAATAATTTTTGCCGTCGCTTCGACGGAAACTTGGTCCAACGTGTCGTGAAGGCTGTGGTGTTTCCAGCTCATGAAGAAATGCAGGTTCGGTCGCGAAAGCGTCATCGACGGAATTCCATAAACTGAAAAAGGAAAATGGTCTCCGTAAGGTGAAAGAATGTTCGTCTCTTTTACGTCCAGTCCTTTTTCCGCCAGAAGTCGAACAAGTGTCGATCCAAATTCCGGTTGGCCCGCGCGAAAAAGATAATTGTGACCCAGCACAGAAGAAATCCCGTCGAGGTTGAGCACCGCGCCAATTCTGGAGAGACCTTTGCGATGTGTTTTCACATAGTGCGCCGCGCCCACCGAAAGTTGTTCTTCCGTTCCAAATGAAATGAAACGGATCGTGCGAAGTGGCCGGCTGTTTTTCAGCAAGGCGGCGAGTTCCAACAAACCAATCACTCCCGACGCATTGTCGTCTGCGCCGATGGTGTTGCATTGCGTGTCATGGTGTGCGCTGACTTGAATGAGCGGAAGTTTCGGATTCGATCCAGGAATTTCCGCGACGACATTTTGGGAAATTCCTTCCCGCTGCTGAACACAAACACGAATTTTCGCTTCGTTGCATCCCAACTTTTTCAAATCCCACGCCACGCGATATGGAATGGAAATCATCGGCGGCATTCCGTAGCGGCGAACCCACTCTGGATAAACGCCGTCGTCTTTTTGCCAGTCGAAAGGAAGACGATCATCCACGTGAATCACTGCCGCTGGCGCGAGGCTGACGAGCTTGCGATGCAAACCGACATCGTTCGGCAGCGGCCCGAAGAGGACGACAATCTTGCCGCGCAAATTTTTTTGGAAAAGTCGTGATGCTTGTTCCGGCATCTCGACCCAAACCATTTCGGCGGAAATCTCCTTGTTGCCCGCTGTCGAAGGCGCGCCCACCAGAGCGCGACCGGGAATTTTGCGAAACCCTTTTGGCGTATTCACTTTCAAAAGCACTTCCGATTTTTCCAGAGTGATGCAGGGAAATTCTTCAGCGGCGACCGACGACAATCCAAGTTCGCGAAACTGCTTTAGCAAATAATCCGCAGCCATCGTTTCATTTTTGCTGCCGGCGCGGCGCTCGCCAATTTCTTCGCAGAGCACGCGCCAATGTTTCATCATGCGCTCGTGATTGGGCGGTGAGATTCGTGGGATATGGCGGTTGAGATTTTTCATAGAACCTGGGATGGAGACATCAAGTAAGCGATCAAATCGCGCACCTCTGTTTCGCTTAAGTTGTCCAGCAATCCTTCTGGCATGAGTGATAGATCGGATTCGCGAATGCTTTCAATGCTGCTGCGTTCCATCGTCAAAGTTTCGTTGATCGTTTTTAAAGTGACGGTGCGATCTGTTTTTGCGCTGATCAATCCGTTCAATGTGCGGCCATCTTTCAGATCGACAATGGACATGTGAAAATCGACGCTCACCACTCCGCTGGGATCAATAATATTTTCCAGCAGGTAATCCAAATTATCGCGTCCAGAACCGGTCAGGTCTGGCCCAATGCGCCCGCCGTTTCCATAGAGCGTGTGACAAGTGGCGCAGGTTTTTTCAAAGATCACGCGCCCCTGAATTTTGTTCGCACCGGCGATTGTTTCTGGTGTGAGGTTGGCTTTTAATTTTGCGATCAATCTTTTTTTATCTTCCGGGCTGTCGCGCAATTCACCCCAGACTTCAGTCAATCTTTTGGTCAGCGTCGGGTCATTGAAGCTGCGGATTTGCCGGGCGTGAAATGGTGTGAGAGCCGCGCGCGGAATTCGCCCGGAGAAAATTTCTTCAAGCAATGGCCTGGCAAAGCTTGGACGTGAAGCCAACGTTTCAATGACCGCGCTTCGTTCTGCGTGATGAAATTTTTCATAATTTTTTGCGAGTTTTTCTCCAATCGCCGCATCGTCGAATAGAGCAAGTCCTCGAACAGCCGTCGTGTTGAGAAAACGAATGGGCAAGAGTTGTTCGCAGATTTGCCGTAGGTCGGGGGGCCGATTTTCAATCAACGTCTGCAAAGCAGATCGCCGAAACGCCAAAGCGCTTTTGTCATCGAGAGCAATCCGTTTGACTTCATCAAGGGCGCGCCCGTCGCCGAAAAGGACGCTGAGGTCTCGCACGCGATTGCGCAGCGTGGGACTTTCCGAGGTGGCCAACTTCGTTTGCAACTCGACCCAACTTTGCGGTTTTTTTGCTTTGCTCCAGCCGCGCAGCGCCTCTGACATTCCCGCGAGAACATCGTCTTGGAATGATTCGGATTGAGTCGTGGTAAATTTTAGCAAGGCATTCAAAGCAACTGAATTTTTATCAATATTTTCAGCGAGACGGCGCGCGATAAATTTTCTCACCAATGGAATCCGGCAATCCGCCGCGAGCGACACGAGGGATTCCGGCGAACTGTCTCCGAGTGGGATGAGGCCATACCAGATCATGAACGGCAGGTTGTGGTCGCCAGCATCTTCGGCGTGAGAGAGCAGAGGCGCGGCAAGTTCAGCGCGCTCGGAAAAAGGCAGACGCTGCAAGGCGCTCGCCAAAGCCAGACGAACAAGTGCGGATGAATCGCTTTTCGCGAGTTCAATAAATTTTTTCGCAATGGCAGGCGAGGGAGAACCTTCGATCCGATTCGCGGGCCGGAGAGAAACCGCGGTATCGAGAGGCCATTGATCACTGAGCAAACGGACGGCCCAGGTGCGAACATGCTCGTTGGGGTGACTGAGTGCCGCGCGTAAAAATTTTTCATCGGTTCCGCCAATCGCGTAGAGAGACCACAGGGCGCGGAGTTGAACGACCACATTGGTTTCTTGCTGGAATAAATTTTCCAGTTGTGTTTTCGCGGACTTGAAGTCGCCACCCCTGAGCGCTCTTTCTGAAAGTTGGAGCCGCGACTGTCGAACAAACCAATCATTGGTGTGCGAATGGAGTTTGACCAATTCCGTTACCGACAAACTCGCGAGATCCACTCTACTAAATTTTGGGTCGCCATAAGTTATTTTAAAAATACGGCCGGACGTTCGATGAACGCCGGTGCTCCCGTGACATTCGCCGGTGTCGCTCCAATCCAGAACGAACACGCCGCCATCAGGACCAGAGCCGATCTCCAATCCGCGAAACCAATTATCTCCGAAAAAAAAGCAGTCGGTTCCATGTCGCGCCACGTAACCGGAGCCGGTGCGCTCCAAAATTTCCTGGTTCGCGCGGCGACCGTGCATGTTCAAAGTGAAAAGGTGATTGCGATAATTTTCCGGCCAGTTGTCGCCTTGATAAATCATCGCCCCGGCGTGCGCGTGTCCGCCTCCGTAAGAATTCGCCGCGCCATCCCGCGATTCCTGCCACGGTTTTCCGGTGTCGAAATGCCAATGGTCGGCGTGCGTGTTGATCAATTCGTAAGCCCGCGCATTGGGATCCACGGCGTGGGCGGCGACAAAGTGCGCGCCGGGAATCAGGTGCCAGAGATGACCTGAAACGGTGTTCACGAAAAAAGCTTCGCCATGTTCGTCCCAATCGTGACCCCACGGATTGACCGTTCCTGACGTTAATACTTCCACAATTTTTCGCTCTGGATGATAACGCCAGATTCCTCCACGCAGCGGCAATCGGTCTTTCGGTGCAGTCCCGGGAATTCCGATTTCCCCCGGTGCCGATGCCCCGCAACGACCATAGAGCCAGCCGTCGGGACCCCAGCGCAAACCGTTGGCGAAATTATGATAACTGGCGGAGGGAATCTTAAAACCATCGAGAACAACTTCCGCCGCGCCGTCGGGAATTCCATCTCCATTTTTGTCGGGGATAAAAAATAATTGCGGCGGGCACATTGCCCACACACCGCCATGACCGACTTCGATGCTGGTCAGCATTTGCACTTCGTCCGTAAAAACTTTTCGCGAATCAAAATGGCCGTCGCCATTGCTGTTCTCGAAAATCAGGATGCGATCCCGCAATCGCCGGTCAAAATTGATTCCCGGTTCGGCGTAGGTGTAATTTTCTGCAATCCATAACCGGCCACGCGAATCCCATGTCATGGCAATGGGATTTTGCACATCCGGCTCTGCTGCGAACACCGTCGCTTTGAAGCCGGGCGGGAGTTGCAGCGCGGCCAACGAATCCCCGGCGGAAGGAGGCGCGGCGGATTTGTCCTTTTCGCTGTTGTAAATTTTCGGAAACTCTGCGGCACGGCCTGGAGTCATCGCCAAAAAAATAATCACGACCGAGAAACACCTTCGCATCTGCAATGAGAGCAAGTTGATGGATTGAGTCATCATCAAGTTACGCCACAGGAAAAGGAATGCGCTCGGTGGCGGCGAGCCTGACGATTTCCGGCGGCCATTGGTAGCTGCCCGGTTTGATGGTGATAAATTGCCCGCCATCATTCTCGACCCGCATCGTAGCAACTCCCGGCGCCCACTCGTGCACGACGCTCAGGCTGCTCCACCCCATTTGCCGCACGAGCGAAGAAGCGGTGGCTCCACCTTCAATAAAAATCTGTCCGATGGATTCTGAATCAAGAATCGATCCCGCAACGGCCAGCAGTTGTTCGGAATATTTTTCCATTGATTTAGATTTTGCCTGAAGTGGCAGGTCAATGGCGGCAATGACCGCCGAGTTAAATCTCAGCGCCGTTTGCGTCTTTTTTTTCCATTCCTGCAACGACTTTTTATCCGAGAGATGGTTCGCCATTCGCAACGGCATGGATGAAACCGCCAATCCCTTCGTTCTCGCGGTGCTGATAAAAAGTTGGGCCGACGCGGACGCGCT
>JBDSYB010000128.1:0-7306 GCA_039925885.1 Verrucomicrobiota bacterium | reverse complement strand
GGCGTCCCGCCTGCGAGTCTCTAGTCGGCGAATATGAAAACGCTTTGGCGCATCATCAAAATTATTTCTCGAAACTCGCAGGCGGGACGCCTGCGCTCCTATCATGAATAAAATCCGCGTCACTATTTGGAACGAGTTCATCCACGAGCAGGAAAATCCGCACGCGGCAAAAAATTATCCGCATGGTATTCACCACGCGCTCGCCGAAGCGTTGGGAAAAAATTCTGAACTCGTAATCCGCACCGCGACTTTCGCGCAACCTGAACACGGACTCACCGAAGAAATCTGTCGCGACACCGACGTAATGTTGTGGTGGGGTCACGCCAATCACGAGGGCGTCGCTGACGAAATTGTCACGCGCGTGCAAAAGCGCGTTCACGAAGGAATGGGCTTGATCGTTCTTCACTCCGGCCATTACTCGAAAATTTTCAAACGGCTCATGGGCACGGGCTGCGGTCTTTGCTGGCGCGAAGCCGGCGAACGCGAACGCGTTTGGGTCGTCAATCCCGGCCACCCAATTGCCGCGGGCATCGACCGGTGTATCGAATTAGAAAATTCCGAAATGTATGGCGAGCCGTTCGACATCCCCGAGCCGGACGAAAGCGTTTTCGTTTCCTGGTTTGAAGGCGGCGAAGTTTTGCGTGGCGGTTGCTGCTGGAAACGCGGCAGTGGACGCATCTTTTATTTCAGTCCCGGCCACGAGCTGTATCCGATTTATCATCATCCGCAGATTCAACGCGTGATTTACAACGCCATCCGCTGGGCGCGTCCGCAAGGTTCACCCGTTGGCGTTCCGCGCCACACGCCCGTCGAAGAAGCGCGCGAAAAAATTACCGCCAAAGGCCCGCTGATGCACGATGCGAGCGGCGCGTTGCTGCATAGGAGCGCAGGCGTCCCGCCTGCGAGTTGATAAAATGTCGTTCGATGAAAAGAATAAATAAAATTCCCAATAAGTTAGAAACACGCAGGCGGGACGCCTGCGCTCCTATGGCGTTCGAAAAATTTTAACCATGACATCACTCACTTCCAAAACATTGGAACTGCTCTGGCACGATTCCGAACCGCGCGAAGTTCGTCTGCGCGAAATCATCACCGAACGCCTCGCCGCGAAACCGCCGCCGAAGCTCGATGACTTCATCGTCGCGACTTATTTCTTCGCGTTCCGCACGCAGACGCTGGAACACGCGGTCGAGGAAATCAGTTATCACGCGACGATTGGAATTAAGAATCCGCCGCCCGGTTCACTGCTTGAAAAATGCGCTTCCAAACCCGTCGGCGTGGATGCCTTTGATGCGACCGGGCGCATCGGTCTCCTACACATTGCATTCCCTCTGAAAATGATGCTGCAACCCGACGGCCATCTTACGTCGTGCGACATTCTCCACACGATTGCTGGCGCAATTATTTTTGACGTTTATGAAAATCAGGACGCGCGCCTCGTTGCTTTGCAAATTCCCGAAAAAGTCATGCGCACTTTTCCCGGCCCGGCTTACGGCCCGCTCGGCGTCCGCAAACGAACCAACTTCGCTGCCTCACAACCCGCTTTTGGAACGATTTTAAAACCGACCGCTGGAATTACACCCGAGCAAGTCGGTTCGCTCGTCGAAGAAGTCGCCGCCTGTCCGCTTTTTCTTTTTGTGAAAGAGGACGAGAATCTTTATCCGAAACTGGATTACTCGCCGGTCAAGGAGCGCGCTCGTCTCGCTGTTGCTGCGATTGAAAAAGCAAAAGATAAACGCGGGAACCTCGGACTCATTTTCGCGCCGCACATCAGCGGAGCGCCCCATGAAATTCTCGAATCGGTCAATGCCGTTCTCGAAGTCGGCGCGACTGGCGTTATGTTCAGCGAAACTTTTTCCACGGGAACGGTTCGCATGGTTCGCGAAGCCACCAAAAATTTGTCCAATCCGCCAGCCATTTACGGGCACAACGCGGGCATCGGCGTAAAGGTCGGTTCTATTTTCCGCGAAGTCATTGATCTGCTTGCGCGACTGGACGGAATTGATTTTCGCCAGACTGCGCCAGTGAAACCGGGATTGCCGTTCCTCCTTCCGTATGGACAAGAATGGAAAGCGTCGGAGGAAATTTTGTCGCGCGAAATTCCCGGAATAAATCCCACGATGATTGTCCGCGCCGGCGCGCTCGATCAGGGCAACATCGGCCTCAATCTCGCCGACACAGACAAACGCGGCATCACCGAAAAAGTTTTGTTCCTCGCCGGTTCAGCGATCAACTCCATCAAAAATGAAAAAGGCAAAGCCGATCCGAAACTCGGCGCGGAAGCGATGACGCAGGCGCTGGAAGTTTATCGCTCCGGCGAATTGCGCGACGTGCCGATGGAAAAACATTTGGGAGAAATCGTCGCTCTGGCGGAACGCAAAAATTTAAAGCCATTGCGCGAAGCGTTGCGGCAGCGTTACCCGAAAGATGCGAAATAATAGGAGCGCAGGCGTCCCGCCTGCGTGTTTCTAAAAAATGATTCGCATAAAGAACCGGCAAATAAATTTCAAAATATGATCTTCATCTTACAACTCGCAGGCGGGACGCCTGCACTCCTATCGCCGCTCCTATCGCTCGTATGAAAAAAGAATCCCGACTTCTGCGCATTGGCGTTCTCGGCTGCGGCCCCATCTCGCAACTCGCCCACTTTGACGCCTGCCGAAAAGCGCGCAATGCCGAGCTTTACGCGATTTGCGATCTAGCCGACGACTTGCGCGAAAAGATGGCAGCCATTCACGATCCAAAAGTTACTTACAAAAATTTTGACGACATGCTCGCCGATCCGAAAGTCGAAGCAGTGATCATCGGTGTTGCCGACCAGTTTCACGTGCCGCTCGCGCGCAAAGCCATTGCCGCCGGAAAACCGGTGCTCGTTGAAAAACCGCTTGGCGTGAACATCGAAGAATGCGAAGCGCTCCGTGCTGATTTGAAAAAATCAAAACTCGTTTTCCAAATTGGAAACAATCGCCGCTTCGATCCGGGCATTGCGTTCGCCGCGCGTTTCATCAAGGAAGAAATGGGCCAGATGCTCGCGTTTAAGGCGTGGTATTACGATTCCACTTTTCGCTACACGATGACCGATAATTTACAACCGATTCCGCGAACGAGCGCGAATGCCCGCAAGCCGGAAGGAAATCCAAAGGCCGACAAGCGCCGCTATTTTATTTTGACGCACGGAAGTCATCTCGTGGACACCGCACGTTTTCTCGGCGGAGAAATAGTCTCGGTTCGCGCGCGGCTCATCGAAAAATGTAACGCGTTTTGCTGGTTCGTCGAAACCGAATTCGCCAGCGGTGCGCTCGGACATCTTGATCTTTCGATTCCTGTGCGCGGCGACATGGAGGAGGGTTTTCAAATTCACGGCGAAAACGGCAGTGTGAATGGAAAAGTTTTTCTTCCGTGGTTTCACAAGTCGAGCGTCGTCGAATGTTTCTCCGCCAAGGATCGCCAGTATCATCGCCCGCTCGGCGAAGACGCCTACACCTACAAACTTCAAATCGAAAATTTCGCTGACGCGATTTTAAACAATGCTCCACAACATGGCGCGAGCATTGATGACGGCGTCGCCGCGATGCGCGCCATGACCGCCATTGCCCGCTCGGTCGAAACCGGCGAGAAAATAAAATTGTCGGAGATGACCGGAGCCGTTTGAGATAGGAGCGCAGGCGTCCCGCCTGCGTGTTTCTAAAATAGAATTGTGAGTTTGAAAAAATAAAATGTTAAACTGGAAACTCGCAGGCGAGATGCCTGCGCTCCTATGAACTCAAAGAATAACAACGTCCGCCAAACCATCCGCGATAAACGCGAATGGCACTCGCCGCCCTTAAACGAGAAAGATCAGGCGAAAGGTTTCAGCGGCTGGCGTTCGCGCGGTTATCTCCCGCATTTCGATGCTCCCGGCGTCCGGCAGTTCCTCACGTATCGGCTCGAAGACGGCCTGCCCGCCTCACGCCGCCGCGAATGGGAATCGCTGCTCGAATTGGAGGATGAACGCGAACGGCAGATTCAAATCGAAGCCTATCTGGACAAAGGTTTCGGCGAATGTCATCTCCGCAACCCGCAAGTTGCCGATATGGTTCAAAATGGTTTTCTGTTTTTCGACGACCAACGCTACCGGTTGCTGGCCTGGGTCGTGATGCCCAACCATGTTCATGTGCTCATCGAACTCGGGGAAATTTCTTTGGCCGAAATCATCCATAGCTGGAAATCGTTCACGGCGAAAGAGGCCAATCGAATGCTCAATCGCACTGGCGCATTCTGGCAGGTGGAATATTTTGATCGCTACATTCGCGATGAAGAACATTTCCGCAAAGCGGTTCATTATATTGAATGGAATCCGGTCAAGGCGCACTTGGTTAATAGCCCGGAGGAAGGGCGATGGAGCAGTGCAAGTCAGCGACCAAATAGGAGCGCAGGCGTCCCGCCTGCGAGTCTCGAAATAAACCGCAACCCTCAAAAGGATTCTCCAACCTAAACACCGACACGCAGGCGGGACGCCTGCGCTCCTATAAAATGCGCCTCGGAATTTTCGCCAAAACTTTTTCCCGCCCAACGCTCGCGGAAACGCTGGATGCGGTCGTCGCCCACGGCTTCAATTGCATTCAATACAACTTTGCCTGCGCGGGACTTCCCAGTATGCCGGAAATTATTTCTCCCGAGTTGGCCGCTGGAATTCAGAATGAAATGAAAAAGCGCAACCTGACGATGGCTGCAGTTTCCGGGACGTTTAACATGATTCATCCCGACTTGGAAACGCGACGCGACGGACTTCGTCGACTGACTGAAATGGTCGCGAGTTGTTCGCACCTCGGCACATCCGTGGTTACACTTTGCACCGGCACACGCGACGCCGAAAATATGTGGCGACATCATCCCGAAAATGATTCTCCCGTAGCGTGGCTAGATTTGCTGGCAACCGTGGCTTCCGCTTTGGAAATTTCTGAAAAATTTCATCTCACGCTCGGCATCGAACCGGAAACAGGCAACGTGATTTGTTCAGCCCGAAAAGCGCGCCAACTGTTGGATGAAATAAAATCGCCGCATCTAAAAATTATTTTCGATGCCGCAAATCTTTTTCATCCCGGCGAATTGCCGCGCCAACGAGAAATTTTAGACGAGGCGTTTGATTTACTTGGAAACGAAATCGTTTCCGCTCACGCCAAGGATGTGCGCGAAGTCAACGGGACGATGCATCACGTCGCCGCCGGAAAAGGTGATTTGGATTACGACTATTACTTGTCGAAATTGCGCGAGGCGAAATTTTCCGGCCCGCTGATTTTGCACGGGCTTGAGGAAAATGAAGTGAAGGATAGCACGACATTTTTGAAAGAAAGATTGGAGCGCGGGCGTCCCGCCTGCGTGTCGCAAGAAGAAACTCGCAGACGAGACGCCTGCGCTCCGATCCAAAAAGGAGTGCGCTGATGCCGTTTTTCGAGCGAGACGGCATCCGTTTCCATTTCCGCGACAGCGGCGAGGGCATCCCGTTTTTTTATCAGCACGGTTTGGGCGCGGATGTCAACCAGCCTTTTGCTTTGTTCAAACCTCCGGCGGGTTTCCAATTAATCGCGTTCGATTGTCGCGGACATGGCGAAACTCCTATTGGCAACTCAAAAAAAATCAGTCTCAGTTCGTTCGCAGATGATTTGCTGGCGTTGATGGATTTTTTAAAAATCGAAAAGGCCATCGTCGGTGGGATTTCCATGGGAGCAGCCATTGCGCTGAATTTTTCTTTGCGATTTCCCAAACGTGTAATTGGTTTGGTTCTGCAACGTCCGGCATGGCTGGCCGAACCCAATCGGCGCAACACGGAAATTTTCAGCCTCGTGGCCAAATTAATTCGCGAACATGGTGCGAACGAAGGCGAGGAAATTTTTTGTCGTTCCGAACTTTACGCGCAAATTTTTACTGAGTCGCCAGACTGCGCCCAGTCGCTGATTTTGCAGTTCGCAAATCCGCGCGCAAAAGAAATGGCAATTAACCTGGAATGCATTCCACAGGACGCGCCAACCCTCAATCGCGCGGATTTCACTAAAATAAAAGTTCCCACTCTCGTTCTCGCCAATCGGCAGGATCCGATTCATCCATTCGAGTTTGGAGAAATTCTGGCGCAGGAAATTCCAAACGCTGAGTTTCATGAACTGACGCCGAAATCTGTGAGCGTGAAACGCTATGGAGAGGATACTCAGCGATTTATCGAAGATTTTTTGGAGAAAAATTATAGGAGCGAAGGCGTCTCGCCTGCGAGTTTCTAAATGAGCGTGCCAAAAAAATCGGAAAATTTAACCACTCGCAGGCGAGACGCCTTGCGCTCCCATCGTTTGTGAATGTGTTTAGCAGTTAAAATAGAAAATAAAATATATGCTGAAATGTTCCACCTCACTCTGGTCTGCCGATCTGGGAAATCTCACGGCGGATATGAAACGCGTCGAGCTGTTCTCCGAGCGATTTCACCTTGATGTCGCGGACGGTCATTACACAAAAACCATGTTGTTCTTCCCCGATTTGGTGAAGCAATTGCGTCCGCACACGAAAGTTCCGTTTGAAGTGCATTTGATGGTCACCGATCCGCTCGGCTGGGTGGAACCGTTTGTCGAAGCGGGCGCGGACAGCATTATTTTCTGTTTCGATTCCACAAAAAATCCCGGCGAAGTTTTCAAAGCTGTGAAATCGCTGGGGAAAAAAGTCGGTGTCTCATTGCTTCTCGACGAACCGCTCGAATTACTCGAACCGTATTGGGGCGAACTGGACATTTTGACGGTCGTCGGCACGGCGATGGGAATCAAAGGCGCGTCGATGGACGATTCCACGCCCGGAAAAATCCGGCGCGCAAAAGAAATTATTGCCCAGCGCGGACTCAAAACTGAAGTCGAAGCCGATGGTGGAATTCGTCGCGAAACCGTGCCGTTGCTGAAGGCGGCGGGCTCGGATTACATCGTGCCCGGCTCGCTCATGTTCAAAGAAAATCCGACGGAGATGCGAAAGTGGCTGGCGAACTTGTGAAAATCATGGGGGCGCAATTATCGGAGCGCAGGCGTCTCGCCTGCGAGTTACGAGGGAAATGGCGAAAAAATTGAGTCGCGTCTTTAAAAGCGAATGAAACACAGCCACGCAGGCGAGACGCCTGCGCTCCTATGTATTTTGTGTTCCAAAAAAATTTGATCAAACCAAAATTTGATGTTCTCGGACTCGGCGTTGTCGCGGTGGACGATTTGATTTACGCGGAGAGTTATCCCCCGCCCGATTCCAAAACTCGGGTGAAGCGCACCGAACGGCAGTGTGGCGGATTGACCGGGATTGCTTTGATTGC
>JBDSYB010000127.1:0-10911 GCA_039925885.1 Verrucomicrobiota bacterium | reverse complement strand
CCTTGTCGGCGAGGACGCGGGCGAGCGCGGCTTCGTTCGCCGCCGGATCGTTCTTGATGGGAATCTGCGCCGCCATGCCGCCCATCGCGTGCGCGCCGCGACGATGACACGTCTTGATGACGTGCAGACAATACGCGCGCATCATCGGCGCGGTCATCGTGACTTGCGTGCGGTCGGGGAACGTGAAACCGGGGCGGTTGCGAAATTTTTTGATGGCGCTGAAAATGTAATCCCAGCGGCCGCAATTCAGCCCCGCCGAATGTTCGCGCAGTTCGTAAAGAATCTCCTCGGCCTCGAACGTGGCGAGAATCGTCTCGATCAAAACCGTCGCGCGAATCGAACCGCGCGGAATTTTCAACGCGTCCTGCGCAAAATTAAAAACGTCGTTCCACAACCGTGCTTCGAGATGGCTCTCCAGCTTCGGCAGATAGAAATACGGCCCGCTGCCACGCTGCAACAACTCAGCGGCGTTGTGAAAAAAATACAAACCAAAATCGAACAGGCTGCCGGAAATCGGCTTGCCGTCCACGAGGACGTGCTTCTCCGGCAAATGCCAGCCGCGCGGACGCACCATGAGCGTGGCGGTCTTGTCGTTGAGCTTGTATTGTTTGCCGTCGGGATTGCTGAACGAAATCGTCCGGCGCACGGCGTCGCGCAGATTGAGCTGGCCTTCGATGAGATTTTTCCAAGTCGGGGAAGTCGCGTCCTCAAAGTCGGCCATGAAAACTTTCGCGCCGGAATTGAGCGCATTGATAACCATCTTGCGGTCCACAGGTCCGGTGATTTCCGTGCGGCGATCCTGCAAATCGGCTGGAATCGAAGCCACGCGCCACGACTTGTCGTCGCGGATGGATTGGGTCGCGGCGGGAAAATCGGGCAGCCAACCACCGTCAATTTCCTTCTGCCGTTCGACGCGGCGCGCGAGAAGTTTTTTACGCGTCGGCTCAAATTTGCGAACGAGTTTTTCCACGAACGCGAATGCTTCGGGCGTGAGGATTTCGGCCATCTGGCTGGAGACGCTTGCTTTTAGTTCCATATAAAAATTTGCGCCAAACCCGGAAACGAAGCCAGCGCGAAATCCGTTTCCACCCATCCGGCATCTTTGTAATTTTTAATCGCAGGATTATTCGGGCCGGCATTCATGTCGCCGGAGAGAATTTGCGGAAAATCTTTTGGCAACACTCCGCTCGCTTGAAAAATCATCGCTACCCCATGTTCGCGAGCCTGTTGGCCTTTGTGATCGAGGTGCGTGTTCTGCCAGAGAAATTTGAGTCTCCTCACGTCGGCTGCTACGATTTTATCCTGAAATTTTCTCCGCTAATTCTTCTGTGGGATAAGTCCAGATTTCCGCGAGCGTCGGATGATAATGCGGCATCGCGGCGAGTTCGTGAACCGTCATGCGCTTGTGCATGGCAGCGATAATTTCATGGATTAATTCGCTCGCCATCGGACCGACGCAATTGCCGCCGATGATTTCGCCGCTCTTCGGATTCGCGAGCAATTTCACGAAGCCGTCTTTCGCGTCCATGATTATGGACTTGCCGTGGTCGGCGAATGAGTAGCTTGCGACGAGATAAGGAATGCTCTTTGACTGCGCTGCCTTCTCGGTGAGACCAACGCTGGCGATTTGCGGGTCAGTGAAAATGATGTTTGTGAGCAAACGATAATCAATCGACTTTTTCTGGCGCGGATGGGCGATGTTGTGCGCAGCAATTTCGCCCTGCTGAATCGCAATGTGGACAATTTCATACGGCCCGGTGCAATCGCCTGCGGCGTAAATGTGGGGCGCGGTGGTTTGCATTTGCGGATTCGTAACGATCCGTCCGTATTCAGTTGTGACTTCGGCTGCTTCCAAACCAAGACTCGCTGTTTTGGGAATTCGCCCCAGCGCAAAAAAAATTTCCTCCGCGCTAACTAGTTTAGTTTTTCCCTCGTGCTCGAATGAAACGCATTTCAAATTACCGTTCTTCGCTGCGTCGATGAGACGGGTGCAACTGTAAACGGTCATTCCTTCGCGCCGAAAAACTTTCGCCAATTCATCGCCCGCATCAGCGTCGAAATCGCGCACCAGATGTTCGCTGCGTTGGACGAGCGTGACCTGGACATCGAAGCGATGGAAAAACTGCGCGAACTCCACCGCAACCGCGCCACCACCCAGAACGATCAACGACTTTGGTAATTTTTTCAGCGAAAGCGCATCATCACTCGTCAGGCAACCGACTTCGTTCAAGTGTGGCAGCGGTGATGGCGCAATCGTCGAACCCGTGCTGAGAATAAAATATTTGGCAGTGAGAATCTTGCCGTTGTTGAGCGCGACCGTGTGAGGATTTTTGAAAGTCGCTTTCGCGCGAAGGAAATCAAATTTTCCTCCCTTGAGTTGATCGTGGCGATAATCGGCGAACTCTTTGATCAGCGCATCCTTTCGCGCCATGACTTTCGCGAAATCAAAACCAGTTTTGGGAATCTTCAGCCCCCAAACTTCGGAGACGCGCGCCAGGTGCAAAATATCTGACGCGTAGAGCAAGGCTTTCGTCGGCATGCACCCGCGTAAAATGCAAAGCCCGCCAACTTCCCGGCCGCCTTCGATAACAACCGTTTTCAATCCGGCGCTCGCCGCCGTTCGCGCTGCTGCATAACCGCCGCTGCCGCCGCCAATTACAGCCAAGTCATATTCAAACTGTTTCACTCCTCAAAGATGAGAGAGGGCGAAGAACTTGCAAGGCGCGATCTTTCCCGGCGTTTGCAATGAACGCCTTTGAAAAACCGGCTGCGCTACAGCGATGGGTTACGGGGAAATTTGGCGTAGGGCAAACGCGCGCCGCGAAAATAAAATCGATCGGCACGGATGTTTTCTTGCGGGAGAAAATTCACTGTCCCCGACGCGGCAATGATGTCGTCCTGATCAATTCCGTCGCCGCTTACGCCGATTGCCCCGATCAAAACGCCATTGCGATACAGCGGAAATCCTCCTGGAAAAATGGTGATTCCGTTCGGAAGATTGGGATCAATCGGAGGTAGATTTGTGGCAACGACTCCGTTCAAAATATTCGTCAGAGGGACTGGCGCGAACTGGGAAAACCTTTCCTGCAAACCGAGAAATGGGCCGGGCGGATTTTTCGTGATGCCCGGGGGGTAATGACTTTGCGCAAGAAACCCAACCGTGCGCGACGACATCGCGATTGGATTTATCGGAAATAAATTTCGGCTTGGCTCTGAAAAATAGAGCGCCGTCCGCGCTTTCTGCACTGAAACGTCCCAACTGAAAATCGTCGCCGCCGGAGTGCGAAAAGTTCCGAGGACCGTTGGCGCAACTCCATCGGCATCTGGATTATTTACGACAGAAATAAATACCTGCGCCGATTGACCTCTCGGCAAACGAATTCCGGCGCGTGTGATTTTTGATCGCGCGGCAGAAAGACTTATGATCGAAGCGACTTCAACCGCAGATAATCGCGTCCGTCCATTGATCTGCCCTGAGAGCGGATCATCAATGATCGACGCACGCACTTCGCCCACAACTCCTCCCAGGTTGGCCGTCGGATAATTTACGAGAGGAGAATTTGTAACGGGAAAACCCGCCACCTCCGCGCCAATGGTTCCGAAAAGGGCGCTGGTTCTTAAACGAGTTCGGCTATTGGCATAAGGGACACGAATTCCATCAATGAAAACATGCGTTCCTAAAATGCTCGATATTGGCTTGAACCCCGCTCCTCCAGCCAAGGCGACGTCTTCGTCGAGGTCGCGACCTTGCGTCACTTGAATGTCATCGAGAGCGGGAATTCCGGTGCGAATCTTTCGTGAAGTGCCTGCCACACCGACGCCGCCGATCAATTTTTTATTTCTGAAAAGCGGCACACCGCCCGGCGTTCCTGCCAATCCGCTCAACGCAACAACTGGCCCAATCGCACCGCCGTTGGTTCCACTTCCTCCATAAGCACTCGCCGAAAAGCTGCTCGGATTTTTGAAACGATTCACATCGCTGAAAGATTGATTGGAAAAATTCACACCGACGAGCGGGCCGGTGGGTTTATTTTTCACGCCGGGCGGAAAATTTTGTTGCACAATAAATCCGGCAGTTCGTGACGTGAAGGCATGTTGATCACTGCTCAAAAAACTGGCGGTGCCTGCTTTCGTAATGGCGTCCTCAACATCAAGAAGAAATTCCAGCGAATTTGTCGGCGCGTTCGTATGCAATGTCCAAACGCCCAAAATGAAGCCTTCGCGATCCACCACGGCGATCACCGCATTGGTGGAAATTTCGCTGGCCCGCGTCGCAGATTGCGCAATGATTTGCTCGACCTCAGCCGATGACATTTGGGCAACTACGCGTTGCCCAAAAAGGAGAAACACTGCAACGAGGCAAATGAAAATATTTTTCACTCTGGAATAAACGAATCAGATTTGTTAATTCCGTAGCACAAACAAACCTGTGCGCCAAACTCGAAAAATCTCGGTAGGAAAATGTCGCGGGAAATCAAATGAAGTTTGACGCCACCATTTGGGGAGGAATCTCGGCCATGCTGCTTGGCGCAATGCTATGGGCGGCGGGTCAAAAATCTTTTGCGCAGACCAATTTGAATCAAGATTTTGAGAAACCACATCAAAAAGTTTCTCGCGGCGAACCGCCTCTTGCCCCTTCCGTCTTTAATCCTGACGCGGGGATTGCTCCATCCAAAACCTTGCCGCCGACCAATGAAATTATCCTCCAATCGCGGCCAACGAATACGGTCAACACCACAACCAATTATCTTTTCAATCCTGACCCGGGAGCGGTGCAAAATTTGCGGCCGCCGCAACCCAGGAATTTTTTTGAAACAAATTATGGCCAGCCCCCAGAAGTGGCGCGTGAGAAAATTTTGCCGCCGCCGGTGTTGGAACGCCGGGAAATTGTTCCGCTTGAGAAAATCACAACGAACAGTTACGGACTCGATCCGCTGCCGGAAAATTTGAAATTGCCGCGCTATGAAACTCGCGCCACCGAAAAGCCTGCGCATAAATTTCATGCCCGGGATTATCCTCTCGATAACGCAGCGCCCCATTATCCAGCAGATGCGGAGCGGGTGACAGATCGCTGGCGGATTGGGTTTACGCCGTGGCGACGTTACACCAGTGGCAGCACAGAATTGCCCTATGGCGCACCACCGGCGCTCTGGCATCCCTATCGCCAAAGTTTGTTAAAAGGCGATTCACCCATTATCGGACAGGACATTTTTCTAAACCTCACCGCAGAATCGGAGACGCTTTTTGAAGCCCGCCGATTGCCCACTCCCAGCGGTGTCAGTTCATTGCGGCCCAACAGCAGCGAGTTTTTCGGCGAAAGCGAATCGTTGTTTTTCCAAAATAATTTTTCTTTTGCGATGGAATTGTTCCAGGGCGAAACCGCTTTTCAACCGGTGCACTGGGCAATCAAGCTGCGGCCGGTTTTCAATGTGAATTATGTGGATGCGCCGGAGACCGGTGTGGTCAACCCGAATCCCGCTCGCGGAGAAACGCGTTTGCGTTCGTGGTGGGCGTTGCAGGAAGGATTTGCCGAATTGCATCTCGGAGATTTGTCGGACACTTACGATTTTTTTGCGGTCCGGGCGGGCAACCAGGTTTTCAACAGCGATTTTCGCGGGTTCATTTTTAACGACATAAATTTTGGCGGACGACTTTTTGGCAACATCGACAACAATCGTTATCAATACAATGTGGCGGCGTTCGACATGCGCGAGAAGGAGAGCAATTCCGAACTGAACCTATTCGACCAACGGGACCAGCGTGTTTTCATCGCGAATATTTATCGGCAGGATTTTTTGAAGAAGGGTTACACCGCGCAATTGAGTTTTCACGCGAACCTCGACGAAGGCCGCACGCATTACGATCGCAACGGAAATCTGGTTCGCCCGGAGCCTTTTGGAACTGTGCGGCCCCACGATGTCAATGGCTACTACCTCGGTTGGGCAGGCGACGGACATATCGGGAAACTGAATGTGAACCACGCCTTTTATCAAGTGTTCGGTCATGATGATTTCAACGGACTCGCCGGTCGTCCCGTGGACATCAATGCGCAAATGGGCGCGCTGGAAATTTCTTATGATCGCGATTGGGTGCGCTACAAAGCGTCTTTTTTTTACGCATCCGGCGATGGTCATGCGGAGGACGGCGAGGCGAACGGGTTCGATACGATTGTTGACAATCCCAATTTCACGGGCGGGCCGTTCAGTTATTTTGTGCGGCAGGGATTTAATCTTGGTGGAACAGGGGTGGGATTTAAGACGCGCGGAAGTCTCGTGCCGAATTTGCGCACCAGCAAAACGGAAGGCCAGGCGAATTTTGTCAACCCAGGTCTGTTCCTCTATGGCGTGGGAATGGAAATCGAAGTCACCCCGAGGCTGCGCAGTTTTGTGAATGCAAATTACATCCGTTTCGCGGAAACAGATCCGGTAAAGACAGCTCTGCTCACGGACAAAGTTGATGCGGAAATCGGTTTGGATTTGAGCATTGGTTTTCAATATCGACCATTGCTCACGGATAATGTGATTGTCTCGGCGGGATTTGGGACGCTGATTCCCGGACGTGGTTTTCGCGATATTTACCGGCGCAGTACGGATCCGATTCCCGGTTACAATTCGCGAAACAGACGGGGGCAGGCGGATGATTTTCTTTACAGCGGAATCATCGCCGTGACACTTACTTATTAATCTGAAGACTGCATTTGAAATGAACCGCAGAGACGCAAAGACGCAGAGTTCGGAAAAAAAATTTTCACTCTCTGCGTCTCTGCGTCTCTGCGGTTTAAAATCGGCGTGGATGTTTTTCTCAATCGCTTTTTTTCCCATCTTCGGATTCGCAGCAGAAAAAGGTTTTGGTCCGGCGATTTCCGTTTCGCACGATTTGCAGAAAACTGGTTCGCCAAAGCCGCGAAATTTAATTGATCAAACTCACGACGAAGCGTTCGCGAAAAGTCGCGGCTGTTTGGAATGTCACAAAAATTCCACGGACATGCACAACTCGCCGAACGTCGTGCTTGGTTGCACCGATTGTCACGGTGGAAATTCCACACCCGGTCTCACGCAACGCAAAGCGCACGTCCCGACGGAGAATCCAGTTTTCTGGGAAAGTTCCGCGAACCCCAGCGACTCAACTGTTTTGCTCAACCACGAATCCGCGGAATTTATTCGTTTCGTGAATCCCGGCGATTTGCGCGTTGCAAAAGAATCCTGCGGTTCGTGTCATGCGGAATCGATTGAGCACGTTCAGAACAGCATGATGAATCATGGCGCGATGTTGTGGGGCGCGGCGCTCTACAACAACGGCGCGGTGCCGCACAAAAATTATCGTTTTGGACAAGCCTATGGTTTGCATGGCGAACCATTGCGATTGAAAAATCCTTACGTTCCCACCGCCGAGGAAACCCGCACGACCGGCGTGTTGCCGTTCATCGAACCCCTGCCCCGTTACAATCTCAGCCAGCCGGGAAATATTTTGCGCATCTTCGAGCGCGGTGGCGAAAAGCAATCGCAGCTTGGAATTCCAAACGCGTTCGAAGCGCCGGGAAAACCGGGCCGTCGTTTATCAGAACGCGGACTTGGGACATTGAATCGCACTGACCCGGTTTTTCTCGGTTTGCAAAAAACGCGATTGCACGATCCGTTGCTCGGCTTCATAGGTTCGAATGATCATCCGGGCGATTATCGTTCGAGCGGTTGCACGGCGTGTCATGTGGTTTATGCGAATGATCGTTCGCCATCAAATTCCGGTCGCTGGAGTAAATATGGCAATCAAGGTTTGAGTTTCAGCGACGACCCAATGATTTCAAAAAAGGAACGCGGACATCCGATCAAACATGAATTCACGCGTTCGATTCCGAGCAGCCAATGCATGAACTGCCACATGCATCAGGGAAATTTATTTGTGAATCCGTATCTCGGTTATATGTGGTGGGACCAAGAGAGCGAGGGCGAATTCATGTATCCGAAGAAACAGAAAAATCCGACGGACGCGGAACTCGTCGCGTCGTTGCAGAAAAATCCGGAAGCGGCAGCGGCGCGCGGGCTGTGGGGCGATTTAGATTTTCTGGAAAAAGTGGCGGAACTGAATCCGAAGTTGAAGGAAACGCAATTCGCGGATTATCACGGTCACGGTTGGATTTTTCGCGCGGTTTTCAAAAAAGATCGCAAAGGAAATCTGCTCGATCTCGACGACAAAACGATTCCGCACGACGACGATCACAAATTTTCCAAAGCGGTTCACTTGAAAGATATTCATCTCTCGCGCGGGATGCAGTGCGTCGATTGCCATTTTGAAACGGACGTTCACGGCAACCGAAAACTTTACGGCGAACCGCGCGCCGCCACCACCATCGAGTGCATTGATTGCCACGGCACAATTGATAAACGTCCGACGCTCGTCACGACGGGCAACGCGGGAAAAATTGATTTGTCGAAAGGCTCGACTCCGTGGGGCGCGCGCTTCGAGTGGCGCGCTGGTAAAAAATTAATTCAGCATTCGATGATGAGTCCAGAAATGGAATGGGAAGTTCCGCAAACGCGCGACACGATTGACCCGACGTCATCGCACTACAATGCGAAATCGCGTTACGCGAAAACCATTCAGCGCGATGGGAAAAAATGGGGCGATATTTGCGAACGCGATTCCGATTTGGCGCACGGAAATAGTTCTGTCGGGTGTCAGGTTTGTCACACATCGTGGGCGACGAGTTGTTTCGGATGTCACTTGCCGATGAAAGCGAACCAGCGCGTGCAACTCAACAAATTTGAAGGCGTCACTTCGCGAAATTACACTTCCTACAATCCGCAGGTAGTGCGCGACGATGTGTTCATGCTGGGCAAAGACAGCACGGTGAAAAGCAATCGGCTCGCGGTGCTACGTTCGTCGAGCGCGGTCGTGGTAAGTTCGCAAAATCCGAATCGCGAATGGAGTTATTCGCAGCAACAAACGGTTTCGGCGGAAGGTTATTCCGGGCAGGCGTTCAATCCGCATTTCGCGCACACGACGAGCGGCGTCGGCACGACGAAAAATTGCACCGATTGCCATCTCTCCGCGCAAAACGACAACAACGCCATCATGACGCAACTACTCGGTTTCGGAAATGGCAGCGTGAATTTTTTCGGTCGTTACGCTTACGTCGGCGAAGGAAAAAGCGGACTCGATGCGGTCGTCTGGACAGAACAAGAGGAACCGCAAGCTGCCATCGGAAGTCACCTGCACAAGCTCGCGTATCCCGATAATTTTCAAAAACATCTCGATGCAAAACAAGAACTTGAAACCGCCTATCATCATCACGGCGAAGATATTTTAGATCTCACGTTGCGCGGCGAATATCTTTACACGGCGAATGGCCCCGGCGGTTTTGAAGTTTTCGATGTTGCAAACATTGATCAAAAGGGATTTTCCGAACGCATCGTCAGCGCGCCGGTTTCACCGCTCGGCCAACGCACTTATGTTCGCACCAAATTCGCCACGTCCGTCACGCTGCCCAGCACGCTCGGCATCGATCCGTTGCGCACGCGCTTGCCGGAAAATGAGGAGCAACCAATCAGCTTGATTTACGCCTGGGTTTTCGTCACCGACCGCGAAGAAGGTTTGGTGATGGTTTCGGTCGGCATACTGGTTGATGGAAATCCGGCGAATAATTTTCTCGATAAAGAAAAAATTATTCGCTTCAACCCCGACGGCAAACTCACCGGCGCAATGCATTCCTACATGGCGGGAACGAATCTTTACGTCGTCGGAAAAAATGGTTTGTTCGTGCTTGGTTTGAGCAACACCGAACTCGTCGCGCCGAAGTTGGTTGGGGAATTATTGGCTGCTCAGTCAGAGGTTGACCGCCCTCACCCCAGCCCTCTCCCCCAGGAGAGGGAGCAAAAGGCGACATCGTCTGGTAAATCGAAATCGCATCCGGCTAAGACCGCGCCTATCTTAAAAACTGGGAATGAAACGAGCGCATTAGAATTATCGAGCAGCGCCAAATCTATTCTTCCTCTCCTCGGGGGAGAGGGCCGGGGTGAGGGTGAGCTTGGTTTAAAAAATCCGCGCGCCATTTCCGTTCAGTTCCGCTACGCGTTCGTCACTGACGACGACGGTTTGAAAGTCATCGATATTTCCGAGCCGACGAAACCTCGCCTCATTTCCGGCGCAATTGTTCCATTGAAAAACGCTGGCCGTTTTTACATCGCCCGCACTTACGCTTACGTCGCGAACGGCCCTGAAGGTCTCGCCATCATTGACATTGAAAATCCAGAGAAGCCGAAGCTCGACCAGATGTTCAACGCCGGCGGCGCGCTCAACGACACTCGCGCTGTGCAGATTGGCGCGGTCAACGCCTCGATGTTCGCGCTCGTGGCCGATGGCAAGAATGGTTTGCGCGTGCTCCAACTGATTTCGCCCGAGAATGTTCCCGGCCACATGGGATTCAGCCCGCGCCCGAATCCGAAACTCATCGCCAGTTACAAAACGCACGGATCCGCCGTCGCCGTGTCACGCGGACTCGACCGTGACCGCGTGGCCGATGAAACTGGAAATCAAACCGTCGTGTTTGGTCGTCGCGGCTCGCGTCCGTTCAACTACGACGAGATGCAAACCTTCTTCCGCCATTTCGCCGATCCTTACACAACCAATCGCGTCGGCGCACCAACCGGCGCGATTTACAAAGTGGACGACCTCGCCGCAGGCACTGAGGCCCTTGTGACAAAGACAGGCGCATCGCTGCCAACGCCGATTGATTTCACGGCGGAACGGGAACAGAGGCCCGAAAAAATTCGCCAAGAACGTTTAATGCAGCGCGGGAAATAGGCACGAACCAACCGCTTGCGATGATGCGAATATCCAGCTAGATTTTCACCATGAGCGCCGCTGAAATTATTGAAGAACTGCCCAAGCTCGGAAGCAATGAACGACAGGGAATTT
>JBDSYB010000126.1:0-9915 GCA_039925885.1 Verrucomicrobiota bacterium | reverse complement strand
ACCCTGACCTGGACACATTTAGCTGCGGCATGGGAGCCGGGTGTCGGTGTGCATTTTTATGTGGATGGTGTCGAAACGTTCGAGCCTAACACCAACACCATTGTCAAAACTGCCGATCATAATTACCTCAGCCTCGCTGCCGATGGATTCGGGAATTCTTTTTCTGGTTCCTTGGACCGCGTGCGCATTCACAATGCCCTCCTGACCAATGCCCTTCCCGGTGATTTGATCGACAGCGTTGCTGCGACTCCAGCGACGACTTACGCCAGCACCAAGGTAGCTTACAATTTTAATGAAACGTCGTTTCCCGCGAACAGCGCCGTTTCTCCGGCGCGCCCGACGCTCGCTTCGGCTCCGACGCTTCCATTGCTAAGTAGTCCGGTCTGGACGAGCGATACGCCCACCGGTTTGCCGGGTGATTTTGCCCTTTCCTTTCTTTCCGAAACCCTTCCCATTCGGCAAGTCGTCACGGTTTTTGGCGTCACCAACACCGATTTGACCGCGAACAATACGAACTATTCTCTCGAAGCCTGGATAAAAATGCCGACGGGCCGGATGATTTTTGAACGCGAGGTAATTCTCCGCACGGATGGCCCTGCGCCGCGCGTCTCACTCTCGATCAACAGCGACCGAACTTTGCACACGTCGCTCCTCGGAAACACGGATTACACCACCACTGTGCATCTGCCCAATGATGGAAAGTGGCATCATGTGGCCATCGTCATGACAAATTTTTCGCGCGTGGTTTTTTATCTGGATGGCATTGTCCGCCAAAATGTAGCTCGCAACGCATCTGTTGCATTCACTTCCAGCACGAGCACTGAGCGATTATTGATCGGCAAGGAAAGTGAGGCTCGGTATTTCCACGGATTGATCGATCGGATCCGTATCAGCAACAACGCGGTCACCAATTCAACTTTGGATTTTCCCGCAGTGGCAGGACAACCTCGCATCACGGCGCAGCCTGCTGACGCCATCGCCAACGTAGGCTCGAACGCCACATTTAGTGCAACCGTGACATCGGGTACGACTTTTCAATGGACCTATCGCGCGAATCTCGCGGACCTGACACGGTCCCCTATCGCAAACGCCACCAATACAACTTTGGTGGTTAGTAATGTTAGCCTCGCGAGCCAGGGCTTCTATGCTTTGACTATCAGCAACGCCGTTGGAGTTTCAGAATCTTACGGCGCTCGGCTGACCGCGCGGACAGCACCCGGCACGCTGACGCAGCTTTGGAGAATCGCTCCTGGCGCAACCAACCCGTCCGGCGTCGTCATTGTCACCGCTGCGAGCGACTTGGAACGCGGTATGGCCTACAACCCGGTGACCGACCATCTCTTGGTGGCCTCGCGTGTAAGTAGCCCTCTCGCTAAAGGAATCTTTATTATCAACGCGGCGGACGGCTCCTACATCGGTGAGTTAAACAGCGTCCCAAGCACTGTCGTGGGAGGAACGATTGTCATGACCAGAATCGCCGTGGCGGATGACGGTGCGATTTACGTCTGCAACTTTGGCACCATCAGCGACACCAATCCTCTCAAAATTTATCGTTGGGCGAATGAAACTGCCGAACCGACGGTGGCGTACATGGGCAATCCGCCTTCGGGAATCACGAGCAACCAGCAGTATGGGAAAAATATGATTGTGCGCGGCTCAGGCACAAACACCCAAATTCTTTTCGACTCGCGCACCTCAATCATCACGCTTTTCACTACCGCCAACGGGGTTGACTTCACTCCCACGCTGATGCTGGAAGATGGTTTTGATTATGGATTCACGGGCATGATCTGGGGCGAGGGCGATACGTTTTGGGGGAAACAATTCGCGGAGCCACTCTATCAGTGGACTTTGAACACCACCACTGGAATCGCGCCGACAACCCGGACCTACATCAATCAACCGGGTGATTCATTCGCCAACTTAAGTTTCAACACCAACCGCAGTTTGATGGCGGGAATCAACTACACGGCCACACCGTACTCCGTTCAGTTGTGGGATTTTGCCAACTTGAATCAGGATCCGGTCTTGCTCGACACGGCAACGTTCAGCACGGCCACGGCTCACACTTTAAATTACGGCAACGTTTGGTTTGGCAATACCAATCGACTTTTAGCGCTCATCCCCAATAACGGCATCACAGCCTACACGATTACCATTAATATAGCGGCCCCCACTCTAGGCATTCGCACCAATGGCAGCGGTGGCATTATTCTGTTTTGGCCGTCTTCAGTGACGGGTTACATCTTGGAAGGAACGAGTTCGCTAACCTCTCCGACCTGGAACCCGGTTTCTTACTCTGTGGTAGGAAATGAAAACCAAGCAACGGTCCAACCCGCATCCGGCAATCAATTTTATCGCTTGAGAAAATAGTGCCCCGAAAAATTCATTTCGTAATTGCGGCAGCAGTTTTTGCTGCCGCAATTTTTATTTTTGCCGCAACCGCCCCCGCGCAAACCAATGCCACGGTGCGCGTGATGACTTTCAACATTCATCACGCCGAAGGTCTCGACGCCCAAATCGACACGCAACGCATCGCTGATTTAATTCTTCAGGAAAATGCCGACATCGTCGGCTTGCAGGAAGTGGATCGCGGCACGACTCGCGTCAGTGGTCGCGATTTGATCGCCGAACTCGCCCAACAAACCGGCATGAGTTTTGTGTTCAGCAACAACTTATCTTTTCAAGGCGGGCAATATGGCAACGCGATACTTTCCCGGTTTCCGATTAAGTTCCGCGATCATCGCCTGCTCCCCAAAGTCGGTTCCAACGAACAACGGGGCTGGCTCAAGGCCATCGTCACGGTGAACGGAAAAGACCTTTCTTTTTGGACTACGCATTTAGCCAGCGTCACCGACGACACGGAGCGCTTGATGTGCGTGACGAATTTTAATAATTGGGTGACCAACGAAACGGCTCCGGTCATTTTTTGCGGCGACTTCAATGCGAATCCAAGCAGCGCCACTTACAATTTGATGACGCAGAAATGGAATGACTTTTGGACTCAAGCCGGTTCGGGAAACGGCTACACCATTCCCGTTCCCACCCCCAATCGTCGCATCGATTTTATTTGGGTCAATCAAGGCGCGCCACTCCATGCGGTGAGCGCGACAGTTCCATTTTCCATCGCGTCAGACCATTTCCCGATAGTGACAACGGTGACGTTGACCAACTTCGGATCCGGCAATTTTTATTTTCCCTGCGACGAAGGAAACGGTTCCAATCTGCTCGATTCCATCAATGGTTTGATCGGAACGTTGGACGCCAATTTTCCCACGCGCACCAACGACACGCCCACCGGGCAGACCAATGATCGCGCGCTTTATTTCGACGGCACGAAACGCGTCACGGCGCTGGACCCAAACCAATTGATTTGCGGCAACGGGACGAATGGAAATTACACGCTGCAAGCCTGGGTGAAATTGCCGCTGGATTCTGTGCCGCCCGTGCGGATGATTCTTTTCCAATACGAACGCACGCCCGGTTTTTCTTTTTCCATCACCACCAATCGCGCTTTGCAAACGACGACTTTCAACAAGAGCGACATTGTTTCGACGGCAACGCTTCCCAACGATGGGCAATGGCATTACGTCGCGGTTGTCCACACGGATGGCGTGAACATGAAGTTTTACATTGACGGCGCAGTTGCGGCGACGGTCGCCTACGTCAACGGCGTCGGTTCGCGCACCAGTTCGACGGTGACAATTGGTTCCTCGGCGGTGGGCGCGAATCCGTTCACTGGATTTCTGGATCGAGTCAGTTTTGACAACCAAGCCTTGAGCGCAGAGCAACTGGATTTTCCAGCAGCGATAACGCTGGGGGTTCGTCAAACGGGAACCGGCCTCACGATTTTTTGGCCTTCGTCGAAGACAGGCTATACTTTGCGGGCGAGCGGCAGTCTTTCCTCCCAAGTCTGGAGCAATGTCTCCTACACGGTGCAGGGAAATGAAAATCAAGCCCTGTTTTCACCATCCAACTCTGCGCAATTTTTTCGCTTGCGAAAATAGCAGCCTCTCCATCGCCGCGAAAAAATTGTCAAGACTCGACCTCGCTATTTTCGATGTCGCGCCAAAAACCCCGCGTCCGTTCCGCCAAGATCTGCAAGGCGTTGTTGCGCGATAATTTTTCCGTAAACCATCACGTCCCGCACCAGCATCTCGATTCGTTTTTCTAAATTCTCACTCGCGATTTTCCCGTCTTTCAAATCGAAATTTTCAGAAAAGGAAACGCCATACGGCAAAGTCCAGGCGTAACATTGCCGTGCGACGGTACGCAATTGGTCGGTGACGGTCAGGCCTTTTTCATGCGAGGCCACCACGGTGGCAAAAAGTTTTCCGGCAAACTCGCGCCAGAAATGGTCGAGAAAACTTTTCATTGCGCCACTCATCGAGCCGTGATAATCGGGGGTGCCTAAAAGCAAAACGTCCGCGTCATCCACCCGTTTGATCAACGACGGAAAAGCTGGCGCGTCGTAAGCCGTGTCTGGATTGTAGAGCGGCAACGGTTCGCGTTCAAAATCGAGGACATCCACCACGCCACCAGCCGCTTTTAACTTGTCAGCAATTTGCCAGAGAACGATTCGTGTGACGGAATCGCGATGCAGGCTTCCAATGACCGCGAGAATTTTGAGAGGTGTTTCGGCCATTTCTATTTCATTAAATTCAGCGCTTCCAACAACCGCACCAAGCCGTAGGAAATCCCACCGCAAATTGGAATGGTCAACACCCACGCCCAAATCATTTTTTCAATCACCGATAAATTCAGCGCGCCAAAACGTTTGGCCGCGCCCACGCCCATGATGGATGCGGAAATATTATGCGTGGTGGAAACTGGAATTCCCAGATGCGTTGCCAAAAAAATAACCGCAGCAGAACTGGTTTCCGCTGCGAAACCATTGATCGGTTGCAGCTTCACCATTTTGTGGCCAAGCGTTCGAATAATGCGCCAACCTCCCGCCGCCGTGCCAGCACACATCACCACCGCGCAGGTCATCTTGATCCAGAGCGCAATGTCCAGGTCATGCCCTTTCGCCGGCTCGGGCGTGTGCAAAAACGAGAGCCATTGGGGGAGGTGATCGAACGCGCCGCTCTTGGTGCCGGTCAACAAGGCCAGCGCAATGATGCCCATGGTTTTTTGCGCGTCGTTGGTGCCGTGCATGAAACCCATCCCTGCCGCGCTGAAAATTTGCGCCTTGCCAAAAACGCGATTGATCGTGTGCGGACGAAGTTTTTGTAGGCAAAGATAAAGCAGCGCCATAAGAATGAACCCGAGAACAAAACCAAGGAAGGGCGAGGTAATCATCGGCAGGATTACCTTCCACAAAAGCCCTTTACCTTTGTACCAAGTGTGCGCATCCGGCTGCGACCAGATAATAACGTGCCAGTTATTCTTCGCCGCTGCCAGTGCGGCCCCGCACAAACCGCCGATGAGCGCGTGACTGGAACTGGAAGGAAGCCCGACATACCAGGTGATCAGGTTCCAAACGATGGCACCCAATAAAGCGCAAATCAAAGCCTCGCTTGTGAGGGTGAAAATCTTCGTATCGATCAACCCGGACGAAATTGTTTTTGCCACCGCAGTGCCCCACATCGCACCGATGAGATTTGTGATAGCGGCCAAGCCAATCGCCTGACGCGGTTTCAGAACTTTGGTGGAAACGACCGTCGCGATGGAATTGGCGGTGTCGTGAAAGCCGTTGATGTATTCAAAAGCCAGCGCGACAAAAACCACGAACAAAATTAACATCATGCCGGTCAGGAGTTCTTCAGCACGATGTGGTTGATGACATTTCCGGCGTCGCGGCAGCGGTCCGTGACTTTTTCCAGCAAATCAAAAAGCTCCTTGAGAAAAACTACTTTTAAGGGTTCGTGTCGGCCTGAATAAAGGTCGCGCATCAATTCCAGCACCAAGGCGTCGGCCTCGCCTTCGATCGCTTGCAGATGATCATTATGGTGCCGAATTTTTTCCGGGTTCACACCTCCACGAAGTTCCTTGATCATCAACAGCAATGTATCGGTGGCTTTTTCCATCATCGCCAGTTGCCGTGAAATATCCACCCCACCCAAAAAGCGGGGCACCATTAAAATACGTTCCGCCACTTTCTCCGCCGTTTTTGGTATGCGATATAAAGCGAAAGAGAGCGCCTCGATGTCCTCCCGCTCCAGCGCTGTAATAAACGTCGTGGCGACAGCTTCGCTGATTTCTGCGGCGATTCTTTTTTCTTTTCGCCGCGCGGCCACGAAATCCTCCAGCGAGCGGGCCTCCGCGGCGCTCCTCACGAGATTATGGAGCGCGCGCACACTCGCCCTGCCCTCTTCCGCGCTGGCTTCCAACAGATCGAAAAACTTGTCTTCCTTTCCGAGCAATTTTTGGAGTGAGAACATAAAATGCGAATTGGTTTCCTGTTTCGTCGAAACCTTAGGCGAGCTTCAATGTGAAACAAGCCAAAAGCCTCGTCATCGACTACGAGAATAGTTGGCTTCATGAAAGAATGTCGGTTTCGGCTGTGCAAAAAAGCGCGAGGGAGCCGGATTTATTTCAAGAAATGTTTATCCAGCGTGGAAGTGAAGGCAACAACCGAACCGTTACAATCCTGTTACGGTCGCGTTAGGGGCAACATCATCAGCGAAGAAATTTCCCAAGAATGAGAGCGACTTAATGTAGTTTTTGTGATAAAAAGCCATGTGCCATTTCTCCCTCATTCTCTTTTGGCGGCAATTGTTCTGGCATGGCTTTTTACGCCGGTCACCACGTTTGCTCACGGCGACTTGCGTGGCGAAATTGACACAATCACCCAGCAGCTTGCCGTGCAGGTTGATGATGTTTCACTTCTGCTGAAACGCGCCGATCTTTATCGATTGCACGGAGCATTCGGCCTGGCGCTGGCCGATTGCCAAATCGCGCAGCAAGCCAAACCTGATTTTGTTTTCACCCACTTCGTTCGCGGAAAAATATTCAGCGACGCACATCTCTACGAGGAGGCGCGGTCTGCTATGGATAAATTTTTGGCGGTGCAAAAAGAAAATTCGGAGGCACATCTCGCTCGCGCGCGAGTCCTCGTGCAGCTGGGAGATTTTGAAAACGGTGCGGCTGATTACTCGGCAGCAATTCGTTTCGCAAAAGTAGTTAAACCTGATTTTTTCGTGGAACAAGCCGATGTCTGGCGCGCGGTTGGAAAGTTCGAAACCGCTCTGCTAAGTCTCGATGAAGGCATTAAGAAGTTAGGGCCAATCGCTTCTCTCGAAATTCCAGCGATCGAATTGGAACTTGATATGCGCGGCTACGACAAGGCTTTGGCTCGGGTTGATTTGCTGGCCGCGCAATCGCAACGAAAAGAACAATGGTTGTTTCGACGCGGCGAAATTTTAGAAATGGCCGGGCGCTTGTCCGAAGCAAAGATGGCCTACGCGAAAGCTGCTGAGGCGTTCGTGCAATTGCCGCTGCGCTTCAAACAAAGTGAGTCAACGAAGAGAATCGAAACCCAACTTGCGGCCGCAAACCGACGGCTGGAAACCAGATAATTTTTCCATTTCATGAAATTTACTTCCACTTCCAGGAAAAAAGTCGCCCGATTTTTTCAGGGGCTTTTCCTTGTCTGTTTTCCATTCGTCACCCACGCGCAACCTGTCACGCTTTTTGGCATCACCAACGTTTGGCGTTTCAATCAAACGGAAAATCTCGATGCAGTCGCTTGGAAAAATCCGGCGTTCGATGACTCGACATGGCCTTCTGGTGCGGCACTCCTTTATTCAGAAACCAACGCCCTCGTCGCCCCGCGAAATACTCCTCTCACTCTGGGTCGCACGACTTATTATTTTCGCACTCATTTTACTTTTACGAACATGGGCAACGATCTTTTTTTAACGTTCTCCAACAAAGTGGATGACGGCGCGGTGTTTTTTTTAAATGGCGCGGAAGTCCAGCGTCTGCGGATGTCCGCTGCCCCCGCTTCCATTACCTACACAAATTTTGCCACTGCGGCACCCAGCAGCGGCGATGCCACTGATTGGGATGTTTTTTCCATTCCGGCAACCAATGCTATTTCGGGAGACAATGTAATCGCCGTCGAAGTTCACCAGGTTTCCGCGAGCAGTTCCGACATTGTTTTTGGTTCCAGTTTGAGTGTCGCCGCAGGTTCAATAATTCGCGGCCCTTATTTGCAAATGGGAAGTTCCACCAACATCACCGTCCGCTGGCGCAGCGACGTCCCGATGGATTCTGTGGTCCGTTTCGGCACCAGTTCTTCCAACTTGAATTTTTCGACCACGGACGTCGCTGTTATGACCGAGCACGAAATTACCCTTCGTAATTTAATTCCAGATACAAAATATTTTTATTCAGTCGGCAATTCGATCAATGCTTTGGCGGGCGGCGACACCAATCATTGGTTCGTCACGTCGCCCATTCCTGGCACTCCCAAACCTACACGTCTTTGGGTTATAGGCGACGCGGGTACCGGCGGTGCCAGCCAAACCGCGGTGCGAGATGCTTACTATAATTTTGCCGGCTCACGCCCTACCGATCTTTGGCTGATGCTCGGGGACAACGCCTACAACACCGGGACCGACGCCGAATATCAAACGGCCGTCTTCACGATGTATAAAGCGTTGTTGCGGCAATCGGTACTCTGGTCAACGCTGGGCAATCACGAGACCGCTCAATCGACCGCTTACACTAATACCTATCCTTATTTCCAACTGTTCACTTTCCCGACCAGTGGCGAAGCAGGTGGAATCGCGTCCGGCACGGAACATTATTATTCCTTCGACCACGCTAACATTCATTTTATCTGTCTGGATTCGATGACCGCCAACCGCGCCACCAACGGCGCGATGGCCAATTGGCTCCGCACTGATTTAGCATCGACCACAAATTTTTGGACGATCGCTTTCTGGCATCATCCGCCTTACACGAAAGGTTCGCACGATTCCGACACTGAAATTGAACTCAAGGAAATGCGTGAAAACTTTTTGCCCATTCTCGAAGATGCGGGAGTCGATTTAGTTTTGTCCGGCCACAGTCATTGTTACGAAAGATCTTTTTTCCTCAACGGCCACTACGGTTTGTCCACCACGCTCACCAGCAACATGATTTTTAACGCAAACAGTGGGCGCGAGACAAACGCTGCCGGGCCTTACACCAAGTGGGCCAGCGGATCGCAATCTCATCAAGGCGCCGTTTATGTGGTGGCGGGAAGTTCAGGGCAAGCGACCGGCGGCGCATTGAATCATCCCGCCATGTTTATTTCGCTCAGCCAACTCGGCTCACTTGTGCTCGACGTGAATGGCGATCGGCTGGAGGCGAAATTTCTTAGGGAAACAGGCGCAATTGACGACCAGTTCACCATCGTAAAACGCGACGTGGAGTTTTCCTCGATTCAACCGGTGGCAAATGGCGTGCAACTCCTGGCGACCAATGTGGCCGCGAGCAAAACGAACATTATCCAAACCAGCGACACATTTTTAAATTGGGTTTCCATCAGCACCAACGTGAGTAGCTCGAACCGTTTTCAATTTCTCGACACTCAAGCCACAAATTCCGCCTTGAACTTTTATCGAATCCTTCGGCTTCCCTGAGCGTGCCTGTTGACTCACCCGCCTGACTGATTTCAATGCTTCAAAATTCCCCACCGCGTAGCGCAGCGTGTGTTGCGCGGTAATCCGCAATTGGCATTACAATGGTTTTTGCGTTTTGGAAAATGAGCCTCTCTTTTCATAAGTTTCTAAAGTAGCTTGCTCTCGCCCTCGGGTAACAGATAGAAACGGTCAGCACACTTTTTTCAGAAGAAGGTTTTTATGGCAGAAAACACAACACGAATGTCGCCCAACACGAGCAAAGTCCTTTCCGTAATCATGGGCGGCGGACAGGGCTTGCGATTGTTCCCGCTCACCCGCGATCGCGCCAAGCCCGCCGTGC
>JBDSYB010000125.1:0-14846 GCA_039925885.1 Verrucomicrobiota bacterium | reverse complement strand
GTTCTCAGCCCGTCGCCAGCCACGTCGGATATGCCGATTGGAAAAAAGCTTTTGGCGTTGAGCGGCAAGGTAAAAGGCTGGCCGGCTGATTTCGCGGAGAACCACGATCATTATCTTCATGGCACTCCCAAACGTGGCAAGAAATGAAAGCGGTTTTTGCGGACACTTTTTTCTTTGTCGCTTTATTGAATGAAAAAGACGCGGCGCACGAACAGGCGCAGGCGTTTAGTGAAGACGATACCCGGCCTTTCGTGACGACGGCTTGGATTTTGACGGAGGTTGCCGATGGATGCACAACAGTGCAAGAGCGTGAGGCATTTCTACAGTTGCTTTCCCTGCTGCGCGAATCACCGGACGTGACGATTGTTCCTCCGAACGATCCACTTTTTGAACAAGGCATTGGATTATTTGCGCAACGACTCGATAAGGAATGGTCGTTGACCGATTGCATATCGTTTGCCGTGATGAGCGAGATGAAATTAAGCGAGGCGCTGACCGGCGATCATCATTTCGAGCAGGCCGGTTTTCGGGCGTTGCTGAAATAATCGAAACGTGATTCGCTTGTCGGCGAAGGTGGTGATTCGTGACGCGAAAAATAATTTTAGCCCAGCCACGGTACAATTATTCCTTCGCCACCTTGCGCGTGAACACATGCGTCGCGTGGCCGTAAAATGCTTCCGCAGCTTCCATCATCGTTTCGGAAAGAGTCGGATGCGGATGGACGCACGCGGCCAGATCTTTCGCGTTCGCTCCCATTTCGACTGCGATCACTCCTTCGGCAATCAATTCGCCTGCGCCGTGTCCGACAATTCCGACGCCGAGAACGCGGTCGGTGTCCGGTTCCAAAATTAATTTCGTGAGGCCATCGGTGCGATCGTAAGTTAACGCGCGACCGGAAGCGGCCCAGGGAAATTTCGCGACGTTCACTGCGATGCCCTTTGCCTTTGCCTCGGTTTCCGTCAAACCGCACCACGCGACTTCCGGGTCGGTGAAGACGACGGCGGGAATAATGATGTTCTGGTTCACTGCTTCTTCACCGACGATATTTTCCACGGCAATGCGCGCTTCCTTCGACGCTTTGTGCGCGAGCATGATTCCGCCCGCGATGTCGCCGATGGCGTAAATATTTGGGTCGGACGTTTCCTGTTTCTCGTTGACCTTGATGAACCCTTTTTCGTCCTTTTCGACCTTCGTATTTTCCAAGCCAAGATTCTCCGCATTAGGCACGCGCCCGACGGAAACTAAAACGCGGTCAAAAAGTTCTTCCACAGTTTTGCCGTCTTTCTCGCTCGTGACAGAAATCTTTTTTCCCTTGGTAGCCATCTTCGTGACTTTGGTTTTGTAACGAATCTCTTTGAAATTTTTCTCCGCGAGTTTGACGACGGGCCGAATCAAATCCGGATCGGCTCCCGCCAAAATAGTTTCGAGCGCTTCGATCACGACAACTTTGCTGCCGAGGTTCGCGTAGGCCGTTCCAAGTTCCATGCCGATGTAGCCGCCGCCGATGATTAAAAAGTCCTCAGGAATCTCTTCAACTTGCAGCGCCTCTGTCGAAGTCATCACACGCGGATTTCCTAGATCGAAAACTTTCGGCATGGCCGGTTTCGAGCCGACCGCGACGATCGCCTTGTCGTATTCGACGAATTGTTGGCCGTTCTCCGTCTCGACGCGCAACCTTTGCGAACCTTCGAAATAGGCGCGACCGGCCACCACCTGGACGCCGCGCGCTTTGGCGAGTTGCGAAATGCCGCCCGCAAGTTTCTGAAGAATGGAATCTTTCCACGCCCGCATTTTATCCAAATCAATTTTGGGCGCTTCAAAGGCGAGCCCGAAGTGAGAGGATTCGCGGGCTGCAGGAATCATTTCCGTCGCGTGCAATAAAGCTTTCGACGGAATACATCCGCGATTCAAGCAAACGCCGCCGAGACGTTTTTCCTGTTCGATGAGAATGACTTTTTTACCGAGGTCAGCCGCGTAAAAAGCAGCCGCGTAACCGCCCGGCCCCGCGCCAACTACAACAATCTCTGTTTTCAAATTTTCCATGATAAATCTTTCCGTAAAATGTGGGCGGAGAATAAAGAGGGTAGCCAGTCGAGTCCATAATTTTGTCGGCGAAGTGGAGCAGGTTGGACGCCGACCATACGCTTAATCAATTAGCCGCTTGGTCAAATCTCCGTAAGCGTCGATGCGGCGATCGCGCAAAAATGGCCAGTGCGTGCGAGTCATGTCGACTTTGGCGAGATCCACGGGAACGATCAAAATTTCCTCTTTGTCCACACTGGCCTTTTCCAAAATTTGACCCGACGTTCCCGCGACAAAACTTTGTCCCCAAAATTCCAAACCCTCTCCGCCAATAGGTTTTTCCAGTCCGATTCGATTTGCCACTGCGACGAAACATCCGTTGGCCACTGCGTGGCTGCGTTGGATTAATTCCCACGCGCCATGCTGGTTTTCGCCGTATTCGTTTTTCTCGCCGGGATGCCAGCCGATGGCGGTCGGATAAAATAAAATTTCCGCGCCCTGCATGGCGGTAAGACGCGCCGCTTCGGGATACCATTGGTCCCAGCAGACGCACACCCCGATTTTTCCAAAGCGCGTTTGCCAGGCTTTGAACCCGAGATCGCCAGGAGTGAAATAAAATTTTTCGTAGAACAACGGGTCGTCAGGAATGTGCATCTTGCGATAAATTCCGAGGAGCGATCCATCAGCGTCGATGACTGCCGCCGTATTATGGTAAACCCCCGATGCGCGTTTTTCAAAAAGCGACGCGATGATGACCACCTTATATTTTTTGGCGATTTTTTGAAACGCCGCCGTGCTCGGTCCCGGAATCGGTTCCGCTAATTTAAAATTATCGTGGTCTTCGCTCTGACAAAAATATTGGGAGCGAAACAATTCCTGGGTGCAAATAATTTGCGCACCTTGCCGGGCCGCTTTTTCGGCCAGCGCCAACGTTTTTTTAAGATTCGCTGCTGGGTTTGCAGAACAGGCTGACTGCAACAAACCTAATTTTACGACTGATGATTTCATGTTGTGGCTTTGCGGGCGCGCGCTGTGGCCGTTGCTTTTGACGCAACCGTCTGGCCTTTACGCGATGCGTTTTGCGGCAAATCCTGCCCGAAAAGTTCGCGGATATAGCGACCGAGCGTTTCGTTCGTCGGCCCGTAGCCTTTGTGATAAATGTAATGCTCCAAATCATAAAGCAGTTTTCCGGCGTCCGGATAACGCTGGTTCACATCATGCACCAATACGCGTTGCAGAATTTCATTCAGCCGGTCATCGACGCGATTATCCAGCGTCCGAAAATCCGGTATCGGCATTTTCAAAATTTTCTCCCGCGAATCCTCGGGTGTTTCGCCTTTGAAAACATTTTTCCCCAGAGCGAGATTTGCCAGCACCACGCCCACGGAAAAAATATCCGAGCGTTTATCGGTGATTTTAAAATCAGCTTGCTCAGGACTCATGTAGTCCGCTTTGCCCGCGACAACTTCACCTTCCTCGTCTTCCAAAAAACCGCGCGCCTTGGCGATCCCGAAATCCGTCAGCTTCACGTCGCCTTCAAAAGCGATCATGATATTTTTGTAACTCACGTCGCGATGCACCAGTCCGAGCAAATTGCCGTCCTTGTCGCATTTAGCGTGAGCGTAGGCGAGGCCGCGAGCAATCCGGCTGGCAATGAAAACAGCCAACTCAACGGGAAGCTGCTGTTTTTTGTCAGCCAACTGCTGGGTGAATTGTTCCAGGTTCACGCCGCGAATTAATTCCATGGCGATGAAATAAATTCCGCGCGCTTCGCCCAATTGATAGGTCTGAACGATGTTGGTGTGAATCAAATCAGCGACCAGTTTTGCCTCGCCCACAAAATTTTCGATAAACGATTTTTGATTGGCGTAGTTTTGGCGAATGACTTTGAGCGCGACTCTTTTGACGAAATTGCGCGCGCCGAGTTGTTCAGCTTCATAAACAATTCCCATCCCGCCCTCGAAAATCTTTCGGGTGATTTCGTAGCGGAATTCATTTTGAATGGTGAACAAGGCGGCCATCGAAAAACGATGTTGTGGAAAAGGTTTCTCAAGTCAAGTCTCTGCTGCGTTGGCGGCAACATTCCGGCGCGCAAACAAAATTTTGACCACGTTTTTAAAATGAAAATTGGCGTTGTCGGCGCGGGAGCGTTGGGCAGTTATTACGGAGCGAAACTTCATCGCGATGGCCAGGAAGTTCAGCTTTTGTTGCGCTCTGATTATGAAGTAGTCCGGCGCAAGGGGCTTCGCATTATCAGCGACGAAGGGAACTTTCACACACAACCCAGGTGCGCGCGAACTCCGGAAGAAATTGGCGGATGCGATCTTGTGTTGGTCGGGCTGAAAACCACAGCCAATCATCAATTCGCGAAATTGATCTCGCCACTCGTGGGCGAAAAAACCGCCATTCTCACTTTACAAAATGGCTTGGGCAATGAAGCGCAACTGGCTGAACTTTTTGGCGCGGAAAAAATTCTGGGCGGGCGGTGCTTCGTTTGCTTGAACCGCATCGAACCGGGCATCGTTCAGCATACGGCGCACGGCAAAATTGTGATGGGCGAATTTCGCGGCTGGCCGGAACCTCGCACTCACGACATCGCCACAATGTTTCGTCACGCGGGAATTCCATGCAGGGTCACAGAAAACCTTGAACAAGCACACTGGGAAAAACTGGTTTGGAATATTCCATTCAACGGATTGGGCGTGGCGGGCGCAGCGGGTTACGACGCCGTCATCGAAGGAAAATTGTCCGGCAAAAAAATTTCAGCGGGTCTGACAACGAATATTTTGCTGGGAGAGGAGCGCTGGAAAAATTTGGTGCGTGAGTTGATGGAAGAAGTTATCACTACGGCCCAGGCTTTAGGTTTGAAAGTGAAAAACAGCGCGGCGGATCAGCAGATCGCGCGGACTCAGGAAATGGGCGTTTACAAAGCTTCCACGGTTGTTGATTTCGAGCGGGGAGAACCGTTGGAGCTGGAGGCGATTTTTTTGGAGCCGTTGCGACAGGCGCAACGAATGAGAGTAAAGACGCCACGTTTGGAAAAGTTATGCGCCGTTTTGAAAGATCTCAATCCGTCTGAAAGCGTTTAGTCTCGTCCGCGCTTTTTCTCGCGGCGAAACACAAATGCGTTAAAACTTTTTTCCCGCGCCTTGGAAAATTCCTCCGGCGGAGTAAGATCTTCCATAAAGCTGCCCACCAATTTCGCTCCTACCCGTTTCTCAAGTAATGCCAGAACGCGAATAGTCCGCTGGATTTCCCCGATTTTTCCGGTAATTAAATCGCCAGGTTTAATTGAGCGCGAGGGTTTCGCGATGTTGTTATTGATTTTTATTTTATCCGTCGCGCATGCGTTTGTAGCGAGGCAGCGGGATTTATAAAGACGGACTGCCCAAAGCCATTTATCAATCCGGACTGGGGCGACCGAGGAATCCATTTCAAAAACCGTCAAGGGACAGGAGGCGCAGGAGAAGGTGCTGGACGCTCCTCGGAACGGGCGCGCGGTTCGGGGCGTGCGCGCTCGTCATTCCGGCTGCGGAATGTTTCTCGTCCGGTGGCGGCCTGTCGCTCGCGCTGCAAAACAGAAAGAGACCTGCGCAATGTTTCAATTTCTTTCTCGTCGCCCGTTTGCTGGCGTTGCGCCTCGTCGAGAATTTCCAACACATCTTCCAGTTCGCGAAGTGAATCTTTCAACGTGCGAATAACTTCCTCGACTTGCGCGGTGGCTTCCCCAATGGAAGAAATCGATGGGGACGGCGGTCGTGGTTGGGGTCGCGGCTGTGGCCTTGATTGCAAGGGAGCGGGAACGCGGGGCAACGGTTCGCGCTGTGCAGGTTCGGCGGAAGAAGCATCCGCCAAAGGGGCGTTCACAGGCGGAACTGGGACTGCCATCGGCCCGCTGGGTTCACGATTATCTCTGCGCCCACGCTGACCGCCGCGCCGCCGCGATCCCTGTCTTGGATTGGGACGAGATGGGGCGGGCCCTTGTTGGAACTCTCCAGATTGTTCGTTCATGCTGCGCGGTCAAATTGCCCCGCATGAAGATAAATGCAATAGCCAAAGCGCCGATTCATGTCAAAAGAGAGATAATTGGGGTCCGTCTGGGACTCGAAACGCAGCAGCGGAAAGGTCAGGCATTTCGATTTTATCGAAACCGGCCCGGCGTTTTGCCACAGCAAACATCTGCGCCATTTGCTCAGCGAAAATTCCTTCTCCGCGCATTCGCGAACCAAAGTTAGCGTCATTCAATTTGCCGCCACGCATTGAACGAATGCGATTTAAGATTTTTTCTTTGCGATCAGGGAAATGTGTTTCGAGCCAATCTTCGAATAATGATTTCACCGCCCAGGGCAATCGCAGCGGAACATACGCGACCGACTTCGCGCCTGCATCGCGCGCGGCTTGAACGATCTTGGGCATCTCGTAATCCGTCAGACCGGGGATGCACGGCGCGACCATCACGTTTACGGGAACCCCCGCATCACTCAAGATTTTCACGGCCGCAAGACGATGTTTGGGTAACGACGCGCGCGGTTCCAGTTTAGGAGTGAGCGTATCATCGAGCGTGGTGATGGAAATGTTGATTTGCGTTGCATGGTCCTTGGCCAATTCCGCGTATAAATCCACATCGCGCGTCACGAGAAAATTTTTCGTGATGATGGCCACGGGATTTTTGAACTCCGCCAAAACTTCCATGCAACGGCGCGTTAATTTCAACTTGCGTTCAATTGGCTGGTAGCAATCGGTGACACCGCTCATCACAATCGTCTGCGGCTTCCAATTCGGAGAAGAAAGTTCTTTGCGCAAAAGCTCCGGCAAATTTTCCTTCACCATAATTTTTGTTTCAAAATCGAGACCGGACGAAAAGCCGAGATACTCGTGGGTCGGTCTGGCGAAGCAATAAATGCAGCCGTGTTCGCAGCCGCGATACGGGTTAATGCTCGTTTCAAAGCCGATGTCAGGACTGTCGTTGCGCGTAATTGCTGTCTGCGAGGAATCGCGCAAAAAAATTGTCCGAGGAGCGAAGCCCTCTTCCTGGTTCCACTCCGCGTCGCGCTCCAAATGAATCTGCTCGAAGCGATTAGCAGGATTGCTCGACGCGCCCCGGCCTTTGATTGAGATTGCTGCTCCTTCCACCTGAGCAAAATAACATGAAACATTTTGCGACTCACCGAAAAAATAATTTCAGTTTAAGGGAAAGAAAAAGGGAAGCCGGTATTGCTGCGGCTTCCCTTGAAATGCCCAGATCATAAAGTTCGCCTGCCGCTGGACGGCCGACGAAGTTCATTACAAACGTTGCAAAATAAAATTTGGATGC
Organism: Verrucomicrobiota bacterium; assembly: GCA_039925885.1. Lineage (GTDB taxonomy): Bacteria > Verrucomicrobiota > Verrucomicrobiia > Limisphaerales > CANJXF01 > CANJXF01. Next base: position 7,510 of record JBDSYB010000125.1, on the reverse strand, counting down.
GTCAAATATTCCAGCAATGGCTGATAAAATATGAATCAAAGCCAAGAATCGGTTTCTGGGGAAAACTATTCCTTGTTCGATGCCCTGCGTGACCGGCGCTCGCGGCGCTTTGGTTTGGGGATGAAAAATGAAGGCGGAGCACTCGCGCACAAAAGTCGGTTTGCGCCAAAACCACTTTCCGAAAAAGAGGAAGCTGCGCTGGTTTTTGCGGCCTGCGGAATCACCGGTTACGCGCTCGCGGATTTGTGCTACGCGCCTGGAGCGGGGGGCAATATTATGGCGGGACTGGTCGGCAGAACCATCGGGTCTGGCGACGCTATCCACAGTGTTGCTTTGGCAGTGACGAATGATGAATCGACCTGGCTTTTGAAACGGCCCCGAGATTTTTCGCCAGTCGAATTGCAGGAATTAATCCAGAAATCCCGCAGTAATGAGTTCACAGAAATTTATCAGCGCAGCCGTGTTTTATTGAAACCGCAACGCGCCGCTCCGCCCGTGACGCCGTTGGTCAACATCAGCACCAATCAATGGTCAGCGCAGGCTGCTGGAACGACGAATTTTGTTCCGATTAATGATTTGTCGCTGCTTTACATCAACGGATTGCTGAACGTTTTGGACGAAAGCAACGGCGCATTTATCCTTGATGAACGGGCTGGATTTCGGCCAGCAGGGTTGGGACGTTTTGCGCGTAGCAAAGGCGGACATCTCGAAGATGACCCCAAGCGCGGGCGAGTGGTGACGACTAAACACGTGGAACTGATGGTGGCGGAATTTGTCAGCATTGAGCAGGGAATGATGTTGCAAAATCTGGCGCTGATGACTGAGGCGCTTGGACTGGGCGGGTTTCCCTACTTTGCTAATCACGAAACGGGCTGGTTTGAGGCGCTGGGTTTTCGCATGCAAACGATGCCGGTTTCCCAATATTTTGGAGTCAACCGGTTCGCTCGCGTCGCCTTCAAAATTTTACAAAAAGATTTGTCGATCTCTATTCCGCTGGCTTTGGAAAAAAATGGCCACCCGCTGCTCAAGCCATTTTGTCCGCCGTATTTCCCGACGATGCGCGCTGCGGTGGAAGCGGTCGTGAATCTTAAATTTGGTTCAGGCGGCGCGTTCGATGGGAAGACTGGCATCGCATCTTGGAAAGATCCCGCGAAAATCAGCGGAAAAGTCCCAAAAATCAGCGAGGCGGCTTTCGAGGCGGCGGTCGCTTATTGCGAATATCTTTGGGCGCGTTACGGTCGGTTTCCGGTCCATGTTGCGCCGTTTCGCACGGTCGTCAGTTTTCAAGCGGCACACTTGGACGGAGAATTTTACGATAAATTTTATCGCGAAGAAGCTTTGAGCGCGGCCCAGCGGGAAGATTTTGAAAAAACGAGACGGGCGGAAAAACTTTAAGCCATTTGCGCTTCAAGATCGGCCTTCGAAATGATCGCGAGAATCGTGCAGCCCGTTTCAGAATAATTGACCTCATGCCTCGTTCCCCCGTCTGCCTGATGAAAATCTCCGGGTCCCAGGCGTTGCGCGCCAATATGTAAATCGCCCGAAAGCATGAACACCTGCTCCGTGTTGATGTGGGTGTGCGGAGGATAACTCGCGCCTGCCTCTAATTTGCCGAGCACGACTGCGTAACCATTCGCGGCATCCAACGAAAGTAGCTTCACAGATGCGCCCGGAACCTTCAACGGAATCCAATCACCCTTGTCGTCACTAAAAATATATTTGAACCCTGGCATCTCGAAAATATTCGCAAGCGGGGGTTTCATCGCGGTATCATTGGATTGCGCATTAGAAATCCGTCCCATGATTTTATTTTTAAGATCGGCAGGCGGATTGAATGGTGCGGAAAGGCAAACCGCAGCGAGCGCCGCCACATCTTGAAAACGCGCGGACTCCCGCACGGCGACAGGATCGGATGCGCTTAGCAGCTGTTCCAACTGTGCCAGTTCTACGCCTTCCAGCGCTCCAGCGGCATGCAAGGCGGCAAATTCTTCAATTCGATCTGCGTTCATATTTTCAACGTTTAAATGATTGGACGTTTAATTTTTCTTCCTCCAACAGGTTTCTTAACTGCACCATCCCGCGGCGGATTCGCGCTTTAATCGTTCCAAGCGGTTGTCCGAGTTTCGACGCAATCTCCGCTTGCGTCAGCCCACCGAAAAATGCCAGTTCAATGGCGCAGCGTTGTTCCTCGCCTATTTCACGCAATGCTTTGACTGTCGCATCTTTCATTTCTCCGGAGACCGCTCCATCTGTCGCGTTTCCCGTCTCATGCCGCGCCAGAACCGACTCCGTTTCGTGCAATTTTTCCAAAAATTCCGTATGCCGTTTTTGCTGCCGCAACAAATCGATGGCTTTGTTGCGAGTGATGACAATCGCCCAAGTAATTGGACGTCCCGCTGCCGAATTATAAGAAGACGCCCGTTGCCAGATTTGGACAAATACATCTTGCAAAACTTCTTGCGCCTCCCATTGGTTGCGCACGATCCGCACGGCTACAGAAAAAAGCACGCCGGACATTCGGTCATAGAGTTCGCCCAATGCCGCCTGGTCCTTTTGCGCAACCCGTTGAATCAAGGCCGCCTCCTGTAAAACATTCTCAGTCATTATTTAGTCGCCACGCGTCGCAGCGGGATGGAGAAACCATCCGACGCCTTCCATTCGATATCAAGTTTGCGTTTGGGGGAGTCTTCAATAAATTGCCCTAACCATCGATGATTTTTCACCGATTGCAGATTTTCGAAACGTTGTATCAGGCCAATTCTCATTCGATTTCCAACCTTCATTAGCAATACGGGTGAAGAGGAGAATTGGATGCATTCCAACTTCGTTCGGATGAATCGTTGTTTGCACGCTCCTGCGAAAGCCCAAGCGCAGAAAGGTAACCTGGTTCCTAAAAGTCATTCCTCAGAACGTCGAGGGCTATGGTAGAATCAAAATTTCCGCCCGAAGGCGTCCAACGAATTCCATCGGCATACGCGGATCAATAGAATTTGTCACTGGCTTTTCCCGATCAACATGGCCGTCGCAAAAAGCCACGTTCGCTTTTTTCTGATGCCGAAAATGACCATTGGGATAGCTCGCGTTGTCGTCCACGTAATACCATTCCTCAATCATTGGATTTTCCGGCGACGCGGGCGCCTGGAAATCATTGACCTGTGCGGCGTCGGCCAGCAACACAAGGCTCGCGAGGGAACGAATTTTGTTCACGTCCATCGGGGGTTTGTTTAAGGGAACGGACAGCTTCAAATTATATCCATAACCATAAGCTGCGCCTTTGGCCTTCGCCTTAAAATGGCCGGACGCGTAATTGAGCGACGGACAAATTTCTACGCCGCGTCCTTGCAGATATGGAAACAACACGCCTTGCGCCGCGTCGAATTCACGGGATTCTTCGCTGCCATCTTCGAACCAACCGAACCAATAAAGTTTTCCGCCATTCGTCGCGCCGCCGGAATAACGAAACGTATTTCCGCCGTTGTCATCCCAATACATTTGGGCGGCCAACCCTAGTTGATGCAGGTTGCTGACGCAGCGAATTCGTTGCGCGGATTCCTTGCTGCGACTGAGCGACGGCAGGAGCAGCGCGGCGAGAATCGAAATGATCGCAATGACAACTAGAAGTTCAATCAAAGTGAAACCGATTTTGAAACCGATTTTGAAACCGTCGATTGACCGGTTCGTTTTCATTCAAAGATGATCGGCGCGGATGCGATAAAATTGAGTCGCGGGAAGAATGGCATTGGTGTCGAACAAAAATATTTTCGCGCCAGTGCCGTTGGTATGCGGCGAAGTTTCTGTCCACGCTTGAAATGTTTGCGTGCGTTCGAGGACATACTTCCAATTTGTCCGGCTGAGAAATTCCACCTGCCATTGTCCGTTGGTAAATGCGCCGAGAAAATTTTGCACGGGCGGCGGCGGCATGGTGAGGGTGATGTTGTCAATGGAACCGTGTGCGAGAATGGAATCGGTTGTTCCAAAATCGCTGTAGCTTTCGAGCGCAAAAGTATCGACGCGAAAATCGGTGAACGCGCTGCTGAGGACGACATTGTTGACCGCGCCAATCGAAACGCCGTTGGTGGTGATGCTGGTTTTAACGGTTTTGTTGCTGGAAGTGTAAGCCAGCGAAATGTGCATCGTGACGCCGACCGGAAGATTCAAAAGAGTGAAATCAGAATCTCCGTTGTAATTCAGCACGCTGTTCGTGGACCAGACGGTGGGCCAAACGGTTTGGCCGTATCCGTTGTCAGGAAAAAAGGCGAACTCGACGAGGTTTGGCGAGTTGCGACCGGTGCCGCGAAAGAAATTTGTTTTCGTCGCATTGGTCAAATTTTGAAAACCAAACGTCAACTCGAAAGCGTTGGTTTTACCGGCAGTCACGCCACCCGCAAAGTCGTTGAGGCGCAAATCCAGTTCGAAACTGAAATCGTCGTAGCGATTCAAAATTGTTCCTGTTGGAAAATAGAAATAGGTATTGGTTTTGGATGAATCCCAGGTCGCGTCAATGTTCTGGTTCGTGGAATTCCAGCGAAATAAATTGGTGTTATTGAAGTCGCGCCAGCCACGAGCCGTCGGATCAGTGGAAAAATTTTCGCTGACAGTCACTGCGTTGCAGGACAACGCGCCAGCCAAAAGCAGAAAGAGCGCAAATGCTCGAAGGCGGTTCATGATTTTGAAAGCGGTAGAGACGGCTGTTTCCAACCGTCTCTACAATTCAATTTTCGCAAGAATTTCTAATGCCGCGAAGTCGCTGCGAATCCGTCAATATCCGATTTGCCGCTGATGACTTCCACGCGAACGAAATTTATTACTGGCAGCGAAACACTGTTGCCATTGGCATCTTGCGCCCAGGAAATGTCGTAACCTGCGCCGCCAGCCGAGCCGTTGTAAAGAACCGTCATGTCATCCAACGTCGCGCCTGCAAAATCGGATTGCGTCAATGTCGGGTCGAGCGGCGTTTGGAAATTTCCGCTGCCATCGGTCGGAAACAGCGTGTCCACCGTCGGCGCGAGCGCGGGGTTGAGCGCGAAAAAATTCACGCCATCACGACTTACCGAAACCCGGGTGCTGCCGGAATTTGCGCCGAACAACGAGGAGTCTGTCGCCGGTGTGCCGACCCAATCGAACGTGTTCAAATCAAAATCGTTGGTGATGATGAACCCGGAATTTCCAAAAATTATGAAGTCGATTCCAAAGGCATTTTTCGGATGATTCAAAATCGGCGTATGGAATTTTACCGTCACAGAACCACCCGCGCCGATGGACAGAATTTGATCGGTGCCATACGGCGGATCGAACGGATCGGTCGGTTCGCCGTAAGGATTCACTTGTGAAGGCGCGCCTAAAACGGTGGCGGTGTTGGTGAACTGGGCCGAGTAACCCGTGCCGGGATTGTAACTGACGACGGCATCCGCGAAGGTCGCGGCGCGAGCATTGGAGACGAGGAGGACGCTGGCAGCAGCCAGCACGAATAGGAGTTTTTTTTGCATGTGAACGGATCTTTCAATTTTGTTTCGCGAAAAACATTTTCGCAAAACGATTTTCTGATTGAGAGACCAGTGCGGAGCTTGAAGATGTTTGGAGTTCCGCCTTTAGGCGGTTCGACGCGCGGGAAAACCGCCTAAAGGCGGAACTCCGAACATCTAAAAACAAAAACCTTCAAACTCCGACAAAACGGGGAACGAAGGCATTCTACGAATCCCGCTGAAAACAGTTCAGCAGGTCTGGCCTCATCCTTCTCTTTGTCGGAGAAGTTGGTGGAGCAGGTTGAGAGTTTGGGAGTTGAGGGTTGAGAGAACCGGCTCTCAACCCTCAACTCTTTATCCCTCAACTTTTCCCCACCGTGACGAGCACAGCCAAATTGGTATCCTGACTTCGGGCTTCGAACCTCTCTCCCGCCTTCCCAATCTCGCGATCAGTGGCATTGGAAGTTTGTAGCCCGTAACAGTGGCGCAACCGTCCCGGATTTTCACCGGGTTCCCTAGTTTAGCTGTGAACCGGATGGCGAACCATCCTTTGAGTTTCAAAGAGCGAGAGAACTTTAATTGGAAAAATATCTTTGCCAACGAAAACTTTTTAACATCACAAAAATTATTTGCGAGTTGTTAGGGAATCACCAGTCGAAGAAACGTAAAGATCGGGACGACTTTGCCACTGATGTTCGATGCCTCGCATTAACAATGCACAATCCAAATCCGCCGTTCCGCTGGGAAACCGACTTTCATCATTAAAAAAACACGAATGCGCTTGGTCGATTGCCAGCGGTTGAATTGTCCAGTCGAGCGAACTCAGTTCCATTCCATGAAAATGATTTTCAGACCAGGTTGCTGAGTAGCCTGTCGCTCCCAACGAAAAAAATCCCGCCGCTTCTTCGAGCGAAGGAAAAATGCTGGAGTCTGGCAGTCGAATGCTGATGTGGCCGGAAAAAGAAATCTCCTTTCCGCCATCCGCTCGAACAATTTGAATGGAAACAGAGGAGTCCGTCTCGCGAACGTCGAATTGGCTTCGCTCGAAAATTCCCGGAAACACGCGTCCGCCCAATGTTTTGTTGAACCACGAATTTGTGTCTCGGCGCGGAATGAAAACGCCTTCGCATTGCTTTCCGTCCTGCTCCCATTCGACGGCGAAACGATGCGCCGCGTTTTCGGATCCGAGTCCAAAAAATTCCGGCGCGAACCGAGGACGCAAACCTTTGAAACGAATCATGCAAACGCCGCCAATCGCATGACCTCGATAAAGCTTGGGCCGAAAGGGACGAGGCAGTGCGCGTCGAAGGATTTCGGGATCGAGGCGATAATTAAGGAGTACGCGCCGGTCAATCGTTCCGTGAATCATGTCGAGCATCATATTTTCTGAGCGTTTATCTTTTTTCCCAATCCTTAATTTCGCCGGCGACAATTTGAAAAAGTGAATGCGGTTCGGGCAAACGAATTTTACAAACTTCGCGATAAAGTTTCGGTGCGCGCATTTGTAATTTTCGTTTCAAATGGCTCCATTCGTAGATTAACTGGCCATCCGTCTCCTGAATTTTCATTGAAGATTTTTTCTCCAAAATTTTGCTTCGATCAAAACGGTAATCGCGGCGTTCTGCCCTCTTCCACCAAACCAAACAAGAAAGCGGCGATGACCACGCTCGGTTTGCGGTGCGACTGAAACCGCACAAGCTGAGGATGTGCGCGATAACCTTTCGTCTGGCCCGCCAAAACTTTTTGCGCGAGCAACGCTTCTCTCCACGCCGCCACGAGACCTTGCGCGTCGAGATATTTGGGATGCACTGTCCAGAGCCGCATAAATCAATTGCACTTTGTCACTTGCGGAATCCAAAGACAACTGCGCTCGATGGGAGCAACTTTTCCAGGTTGGCGCATTGTTCCCATTAACACCGTGGCTTTAGCCCGGTGCTTTGGCACGCGACAAGAGGTCAGCCGTTTCAACGGCTTGTCGAAACACGCGCAGAAGCCGTTGAAACGGCTGCATCTACTTGTGCAGGCAATTTTCACCGGGCTAAAGCCAC
>JBDSYB010000124.1:0-18171 GCA_039925885.1 Verrucomicrobiota bacterium | reverse complement strand
ACCGTAGGCACCGCAGTCCGTCGCCGTGTGATCGTCCGCAACAAAAAGAACAAGATTGGGTTTGACGTTCTTGGCGCCAACAGAAAATCCGCTTCCAACCATCAGCAGCGCCCAGGCAATGATGGCGTAACGCGGTTTAAAATTCTGTATTAACTTCATCATCACAGAACCATTCAGAACGAACTTCTTGCTAAATTGGTTTCGGAACATTTCACAGTGCTGAACAAAAGTTTGGTCACTCATCCACTCGTGCGCCGATGGTGACGAGTGGCGCGCGCAGAGTTTCTTTGTTCCAAAGCGGCGTGGCTTTGTCTTCAGCGTTTGTGACAGCAAGCCTTTTGTCGGCCCAGGTTTCAACGGCTGGAGCAACCGGGGCGATGACAAACAGGCAGACCGCGAAGAGACAAATCAAACGGTGTAAACGGCTCATTTTTCTGCTGGGAATTCTACTGCGCCTTCTGGCCTTCGTTTTTCGGTGTGACCGCCGCTTTGGCAAATGCGTCATAACGAGCGCGAAGCTCTTTCAACTTTTCCGGTTTTTCGGAGGCCAGGTTTTTCTTTTCAGAAGGATCCTCCGCCAGATTAAACAATTCCAAATTGTTTTCGGAAGCGGCCTGGCGTTTTTTCTTTTTCTTTCCTTTCGTTTCACCCGCCGGTGATTCCTCGTCCGAATCCCGATTATTTCCATTCACCACTAATTTCCAATCACCGACGCGGATCGCGCCGTTATTGGGCGAGGCATTGCACAAAATTTCCTCGTGCGGCGAGGGTTTGCTTTCCGTGAGACACGGCCAGATGTTTTTTCCATCCAGCGGTAATTTTTGTTTCAACGTTGCGCCAGTCAGTTCCAACAAAGTCGGATACCAATCCACCATGTGCGAAAGCGCGTTGATTTTGCCGGGTTTGATGTGGCCGTCCCACGTCGCAAAGGCGCAGGTGTGAACCCCGCCTTCATAAACCGTCCCCTTCCCCGCCCGCAACGGCCCGTTGCTCGTCACGCGTCCCGGAGCTGGCCCGCCATTGTCGCTGGCGAAAATAAATAAAGTGTTTTTGCGACGCCCCGTTTCGTCCACTGCCGCGACAATTTTGCCGACCATTTCGTCCATGGCAGCGACCATTGCAGCGTAGGTCTGACGTTGACCTTTTAATTTTGGGTAAGGCTCCTTGTATTTTTCAGGAACCTCCAACGGAGAATGAACCGCGTTGAACGGCACGTAGAGAAAAAGCGGTTTGTCCCTGGGCTGATCACGCACAATTTTTGCCGCTTCGTTGCCGACAAGAAATGTGGAGTAGCCTTCGTCGTTATTCAGTTTCCCGTCGCGATACCAATCCAGCTTGCCGTCGCGAATGTGCGTAAAGTAATCGAGTGCGCCTTGAAGATGCCCATACCAATGATCAAAGCCGCGTGCGTTCGGCCAATAGGATTTTTCAAAACCGCCGAGGTGCCACTTGCCGCACATCGCCGTGGTGTAACCAACTTCGCGCAACGCCTGCGGCAACATCCGCTCTTCCAACGGTAATCCATATTTTGCCCACGGACGAATCACGCCCACTTGCAATCCGTAGCGCATGGGATAACGCCCCGTCATGAGCGAGGCGCGCGTCGGCGAGCAAACTGGTTGCACATAAAAATTTTCCAGCCGCGCGCCCGCCATCGCGAGCTTGTCAAGGTTGGGCGTCTTGATTTCGCTGCCGCGCCAGCTGACGTCATACGAGCCGAGGTCGTCCGCGAGGATGAAAACAATGTCGGGCTTTTCAACAGCAAGGATGGGCAAAGAAGCCACGAAAAACGAAACAACAAGCAGGAAAAAATTTTGGAATTTCATAAGCAAATTTCTATCGCAGACGAATGGACGGGGCTGCAGGTTTCCAAAACTTCACAGGGATCAACAGGAGACACAGGATTTTGAACATCCTGTGCACCCTGTTTTTTGTTCACCAATTCTAAACTTCCCAACCTTTCCGATAATTGGGGCGAATAAATTCCTGCGTTTCCGGCGCGCCTTTCGCCTGCATATTTCTGGCGTCCCAATCAATTTTTTTACCGGCGCGTAGGGTCAGGTTGCCCAGCAGAACCATTTCCGTGAACGGGCCTGACACTTCGAAGCGGGAGGACGCTTGCGGCCCGCCTTTGATAGCGCGAATCCAATCGAAATATGGATTGTTGTCTGGAATGCGCGGGATGGTTTGCGGCGGCTTCGTGTAGTCTTTCATCTTCGCTTCCGGCAATAATGTCAGGTGCATTCCATAGGTGTCGCTCAAGATTTTCCCTTTGGTGCCGATGAAAATTGAGCCGCTCTCGGGCAAGCTCTTTGCTTCCATTTCACTCGGTTTCTCAGGCAATTTCCCGCCGTCATACCACGTCAACTTTACCGGCGGCATCGTGCCACGCGCGGGAAATTGGTAACGCAGAATCGCCCAAGCCGGTGCGCTTTCCTTGAACAACTGTGACGATTCCACAATTTCCACTGAAGTTGGATTATTTAATTTCAACGCCCAATTCGGTCCGTCCAACACATGGCAGCCCATGTCGCCCAATGCGCCGCAGCCGAAATCCCACCAACCCCGCCATGAGAACGGATGATACACCGGCTTCCCGTTTCGTTTAAATTCCGGTCGGTCGCTTTCCGGCCAACTACCTTTAAACGGTCGCATTGCCGCCGGGCCAATCCACAAATCCCAATCCAGGTTAGCGGGCATGGCGTCTTCGCCGGCGGGTCGATCCATTCCTTGCGGCCAGATCGGACGGTTCGTCCAGGAATGCACTTCCGTGATGTCGCCGATGACTCCGCTCCAGATCATCTCGCATAACTGTCGGTTGCCCTCGTGGGAATGACCCTGATTGCCCATTTGCGTGGCGACTTTGTGTTTCCTGGCCGCCTCGGTGAGTTGGCGCGCTTCCCAGATCGAGTGCGTCAAGGGCTTTTGGCAATAGACATGTTTGCCACGTTGAATCGCCATCATCGACGCGTGGAAATGGTTGTGGTCCGGCGTGCTCACTGTCACCGCGTCGATGTCCTTTTGTTCATCGAACATCTTGCGGTAATCGCGATACAATTTCGCGTTGGGAAATTTTTTGGCCGCACCTTTCAACGTGTTTTCGTCCGCGTCGCAAAGCGCCACCACATTGTTTCCATCTGCTGCGCCTTCGAGGTCGCTCGCGCCTTTGCCACCAACGCCGATGCTGGCAATGTTTAATTTATCATTTGCGCCGAAGTGACGCCGCGTGGTGTGTGTGGCACAACCTGAGATGGTGGCGGCAGCAGCGGCGATGCTGGAATAATAAATGAAACGGCGACGATTAATGGCGAGTGAAACTTCCGTTCGAGAATTCTTTTTAGGCATGAAGATTTCCTACGCTGCCCGCGCCGACTGCACAAGACCTTTTCTTAAATTCTCCTCCCGTCGGAAAAAATTACTCTCCCCGCTGAGGACAGACTAAGGCGTCTCGACAATCCGATAGAAACGCGTCGGAAGATTTGTCGCATCCACATCTTGAAATTGAAGATTGCCATTAGTCAGCGTTAATCCGCCGGGAAGTGTGCTCCATTCCGTCAGGTTGGTGCTCGCCTGAATTTGCATATTCGCCAGATCCGCCGCTGACAACGGATTGCCATCCGCATCGCGAGAGACAAAAAGCAAGCTGCCGTCGAACTGGATGGAAGGAGTTCCCAAAAACTGCGGCACCAGGACATTTAACAAGGCGTTGCTGCTCGTCACGCTGCCGCCCGCGTTGGTGACAATGACAGAATAAACACCACGTTGTGCACGACCCACGTTGTTGAGCGTGAGGATGGAACTATTGATGCCCACTGCGTTCGTGACATCTTTGCGCCATTGATAAGTAAAGGGACCAACTCCGCTTATACTCACATTGAACTGCACGTTGGAACCCATATTCACGGTTTTATCGATGGGTTGCACGGTGATGACGGGCGGGTTTGGGGTGTAAACAAATTGATCCATGAAGCCCGCATCTTGTCCGACACTCGAACTGGAATCTTTCACGTAACGCCATTGAAGAACGTGAGCATTCGGAGTGAAAGGGAGAGAAAAGGTTTGTTGCTGCCAATCTGTTTCGCCAGAAATAGTCGCTTGCACCACGCCGTCTACACGGAATTCCAAAACGTCAAAAACGGCTTCGGAAGAAACTTTCCACCAAAACGAAATTTGCGCAGGGCCGCTGAGAAGGGTTTGTAATACGGACTCCTGGCTGTTGCCGACAGAACCGCTGCGTGCGGCATCCACACCATCGTGAGTCACGTCGGGTTGCCCAAACCACTGCGCGGCGCCGGTCGAAGTCCATGTTAAACTTATCGTATCTAACGATTCACCAATCGGCAAAAACACAACCAATTTGGCGGGTTTGCTCGCGATGATTCCGTAACTATTGCTCACGGAAAGTTGATACGCGCCCGATTCCCCAAATTGCAAATTAGTCAAAGTGAGGGCGTCGTTCGTCGCACCCGGAATAACCGCGCCATTGAAAAGCCACTGGTAACTTACGGGTTGTGCGCCGACCGCTTTGGCGACGAACACAGTATTTGAACCTTTGAATACGTAGCGGCCGAAGGGTTGGATCGTGATCGCCGGAGCGCGCGTTCCGAGGAGGCCGACGCTGCGGTCACCGCCGTCGGCGATTTGAATAAAATTGGCCAAGTCACTCGGCGCAGTAGCCGAACTGCTGGTTTGGCCCGAATACGAACCCCAATAAACTACTGTTCCGTCCGAACGCAAAGCGGTGCTGTGCCCTCCCGATGCAGAGATAGCTACGACGTTGCTCAAGCCTGCGGGGATATTCGTCTGCCCTCGCGAATTATCTCCCCAAGCGATGATCGTACCATTCGTGCGCAAAGCAAGGTTGTGCGTTGCGCCCGCCGCAATGGCAATAATGTTAGTCGCATTCTGTGGAATGGTCGTCAAGCCGTATGCGCTGTAACCCCAACTGGTCATCGTTCCGTTGGCCCGCAAACCCAGACTGACGTATTGACCCGCCGCAATAGCGATTAAGTTTGTCGCGGTGATCGGCACGTTGGTCTGGCCGTAAGTGTTTTGGCCCCAAGCAACCGGGGTTCCATCCGCGCGCAAGGCCAACGAATGATATGGACCCGATGCAATCGCAGTCACGTTGATTGCAGAAGCCGGAACATTTGTCTGACCGTAATAATTATAGCCCCACGCAAAGGGCGTTCCGTCGGAGCGCAAGGCCAGGCTCGTGTTGTAACCCGCCGCAATCGCAATCACAGTGGCATTTGAAAGAGCTGCAGGTGCCGTTGTTTCGCCGAATTGGCTCGTGCCCCAACCTTCAATTTTTCCATCCGAACGAAGCGCGAGGAAATGAAGTGACCCGGCCGCGACCGAAACTGCATTGGTAACAAGCGGAGGATTCACTGAATAATAATAATAATCCCCGTTGTAGCCCCAGGTCCTAATTGTTTGAACCCGCTGCGTCAAAGTGCTGCTGGTCACGCTGGCAAACTGATTGCTGATGATTGCGGAATAACTCCCCGCTTTCGCGAATAAAATCGGATCAAAAACAAAATCCTGATTGGTCGCTCCGGAAATATTTGTGCCGTTGAACCGCCATTGATATTTGAGCGGCCCGTTGCCAGCGACGGAAAAATTCAACGTCACTTTGCTTCCTTGATAATTGGTTTGAATGCCGGGCGGTTGGGCCAGAATCGTCAGCGCAAAATTATCCAAAATGGTCAGTGGTGCCGGGACGCTGGTCGCCACGCCAAAGGCATTGCTGACAACGAGTTGATAATCACCAGCGTTACTCGCGGCCAGATTGGTAAAGTTGAGCGTCGCATTTGTCGCATCGGGAATATCGACGCCATTAAACCGCCACTGGTAACTCAAAGGTGACGCGCCAATGGCTTTGCCTTTCAGAATGGCGTCGCGCCCGAGAAAATTCACGCCGCCAATCGGTTGTTGAATAATGAGCGGCGCATCATCGCCAATCAAACCGAGAAGATGCTTCGAGCCGCCAGAAATGCTGACGAGATTGCTCACCGCTGCCGGCACATTGGTCAGGCCGTAACTATTTACGCCCCAAACAGCGACCGTTCCGTTGGAACGGAGCGCGGCGCTGTAATCGTCCCCAGCCGTGACCATCGATGCGTTGGTCAAATTCGCGGGCACATTCGTCGCGGCGTAGTATCCCCAGGACAGTGTCGTTCCGTTGGAGCGAAGAGCCAGACTGTGTAAGTTTCCGCCTGCGATGCCGACCAAGTCGCTGACGCCTGCGGGTGGATTAGTCAGGCCGTAGGAACTGTATCCCCAAGTCACCAAAGCGCCGTCACTGCGGATCGCCAGACTGTGATATTGTCCGCAAGCAATTGACGTAAAATTCGCGGGGAATGAAGCAACGGTGGTTTGGCCGTAAGAATTAAATCCCCACGCGAAAATTTTCCCGTCCGAGCGCAATGCCATGCTGTGAAGTGCGCCCGCGGCAATCGCCACGATATTACTCAGACTCGGAACGGTGGTTTGTCCATTGCCATTATTTCCCCAAGCGAAAACTTTCCCGTCCGAGCGCAATGCCATGCTGTGGGTTCCGCCCGCCGCAATCGCCACCACATTCGTCAAGCCAGCCGGAACATTTGTCTGACCAAAGGAATTGTTCCCCCACGCAATGACCGAGCCATCTGTTCGCAGAGCCAAACTGTGTCCGGGATTGAATCCGATTCCGCCCGCCGCCAGCATCATCACATTGGTCAGGTTTGGCGGAACCACCGTTTGCCCGAAATCATTTCTGCCCCATGCTACAATTTTTCCGAACGTCAACGGAGCCTCCGTGCTCGTGCTCACGTCCACCACATTGCTGGCGACCAATCGGTAAATTCCAAGATTGGTTGCGGCAACTGAACTGATTGAATAAATCGTGTTCGTCGCGTCGAGAATATCCACTCCATTGAATTGCCACTGGTAACTCAACGGCGCGGTTCCAATGACGCTGGCGCTGAAGGTGGTGGGCAAACCCAACACAATCGAACGGCCCACCGGTTGCACGGTGAACGTAGGAGGTTGCAGGACGGTAAGAACCGCAACCACGCTCGTCACGGAGCCAACGGGATTCATCACGATCACGTCGTAATTTCCGGCATCCGCATTCGCAAGATTTGAAATGGTCAGAGTGGAATTCGTCGAACCGCTGACGCGCGCACTGTCCGAAAGATTCGCGCCATTGAAACGCCATTGATAATTGAGCGGCGCAGTTCCATCCGCGATGACTGCGAAGGTCACGTTTGAACTTACGAGATTGGTTTGACTGACGGGTGAAGACGAAATGGTTGGAGGCACACCGATGTTTAAAACCGCCACCGCACTCGTGACTGAACCAACGCTATTAGAAATCACGACGAAATAATTCCCAATATCGTTCGTCTGGACGGTGGCGATGGCGAGCGCGTCGCTGGTCGCGCCGCTGATGCGTCCGCCATTCGACAATGGAGAATTTTCAAAAAACCATTGGTAAGTGAACGGTTGCGTGCCGGTCGCGACGACTTGCAATAAAACAGTCGCTCCAACGGCGACAGTTTGATTGGTCGGCTGCGAAGTAATTCCCGGCGGCGCTGGCGGCACGGGAATATTTTGATTTTTGAAAATTGAAAGGACGTTGCCATAGCTGGCAGCGGCGACGACATCGGGCCGACCGTCACCGTCCAAATCACCCACCGCGACGCCGCCGGGATTCGATGCCGTCGCGAAGTCAATCCGTGGCGCAAATGAACCCGCGACCAAAGTTCCGTTGGTGCTCAGGTTTCGAAATACCGCCACCGCATTGGCGTATTCACTGACGGCGACCAGATCAGATTTTCCGTCACCATCGATGTCCACAGTCACCACTCCATGAGTCGATCCGCCGGTGGCCAAATCAAACCTTGCGGCAAGTGAATTAGTGGTAATCACGCCCGTAGTGCTGATGTTCCGAAAGACAGAAACCGTGCCGCCATTGTAAGTCGCTACCGCAATATCCAGCTTTCCATCGCCATCAAGATCGCCAATCGACATGCCGCCAAAAGGATTACCTGGCGTGGCGAAATCCACTTTCGTCGCCAAGGTTATGGCCGCGTTTCCGACAGGCGTGGTATTCCGAAAAAGCGAAATGCTGTTGCCGCCCAGGTTGGACAAGGCCAGATCGGGCTTGCCATCACCGTCGATGTCTGCGGCAGCCAACCCGCCTGATTGGGTGCTCGCCGGAAAATCAACTCTGGCAGCGAACGAACTGGCCGTAATGTTCCCCACACTCGCGGTGTTGCGGAAAATAGATAACGTACTCGTGCCGGAATTCGCCGTGGCCAGATCCAGTTTGCCATCGCCATTCAAATCCACAAGCGCAAGCTGGTTCGGGTTTGTTCCAGTGGAAAAATCAACTTTCGGGGCTAGAGAATTTACCGTGAAATCGCCGGGCGTACTGATGTTTCTAAAAACGGAAACGGTTGATCCGCCATTATTCGCCACGACGATGTCTCTTTTTCCATCACCGTCGATGTCGCCGATGGTCACGTGCCGTGGGGATGCGCCAACCGCGAAATTAATTCTGGGCGCAAATGATCCCAACGTTAACGAGCCATTCGTGCCGATGTTTCGATAAACCGAAATTGTATTCTCCGTGTTATTCGCCACCACCAAATCGGATTTGCCGTCTCCATCCAGATCGACAATTTTGACGCCGATGGGGGTGTTGCCAGCAGGAAAACTGGTTGAAGGTGCCAAAGACGATGCGGAAAAATTTCCCGCGCCAACGTAGGTCACGACAAAGGGAGAAGCGGCTGCGCAAACCAATCCATTCACGAAAATGGAAATGGGCGTTTGCGTCGCGTTCGTGGGGACAAGGACGGTTAATTCGTTCCCGGTCGCAGCTATGACTGGCGCGGCCACCGCTCCAAACCAAACAATGTTGCTCGAAATATTTGCGCTAAAATTTCCACCGGAAATGGTAACGGTCGTGCCGACCACTCCAGCGATGGGGTTGAAACTGGTGATGAACGGAACGGGAGGGCGCACGGTGACGGTCAAGGTGGCGATGGAACTCGTGACTGCAGCCACGCTGTTTGTCACGACAACAAAGTAATTACCGGAATGATTTGTTTCCACTGGGGTCAAATTCAGCGAATTACTTTTTGCGCCGGTAATCCCTCCACCATCAGTAAGGGGAACATCGTTGAAGAACCATTGATACGTGAGGGAAGTTCCAGTGGCGCTTGCTGAAATGACCACGTTATTTCCGGTGGTTGTGGTCACGTTGGTCGGTTGCGACGTTATGACCGGAGGGCTGGCGAACGGAGTAATGTTTTGGTAGATCGAGAGCGTGTTGTCGTAATGATTGTAAAAAACAACATCCGCGCGACCGTCGCCATCAAGGTCGCCGACGGAAAGCCCAACCGCATTGTAGCCAGCACTATAATCAACGCGACCGGCCAAAAAGGTGTTGGTGAAGCTGCCGGGCGTACTCTGATTTTGATAAATCGCGAGGTAACTATTTAATTGTCCTTCGGTGATAATGTCCGCCTTGCCGTCGCCATTTATATCGCTCAAAGCGATGTTTTGCAGCCAGCCCGGATTGCCAAAGTTTACCGGCGCGGCGAATGAATTGGTGGTGAGCGAACCAGTGCTGGCGAGATTGCGGTAAACGGAAAGGGTCGAACTTTTACCTCCTGCGAGCAATTCAGCCTTGCCGTCGCCATCGACATCCCCTGCGAAGATTGTGAAAAGTCCCCCGAGCGAGGGCAACTCCACTTTCGGTGCCAGGGAATTCGTAGTGATGTCTCCGGGTACGCTCGTGTTTCGAAACACCGAAATAAATGTTGTTTCAAGATGTGCGACCGCAAGGTCGGGCTTCCCATCGCCATCAAAGTCTTGAATCACCACATCAAACGCATCTGTGCCGGAGAAAAAATTGACCTTTGGCGCGAATGAAATGCTGCCAGCGTTTCCGATATTTCTCAGAATCGAAATCGTTCCATCGCGGTTGCACGACACGAGATCAATTCTTCCGTCGCCGTCGATGTCTCGGGCGCGCACGTAGGGAGGTGAAGCGCCAACAGAAAAAAACACCGGAGCCGCCAAGGAATTTGTGGTAAGGCTTCCAGCCACGGACACGTTGCGATAAACCCCAATCCGATTGTTCCCCGAATCAACATAGATGACATCGGGTTTCCCATCGCCATCCACATCCGCCGCAATCATGCCGTAGGCGTTGGGCGAGGGAGCGCGAAACGAAGGGAATGTTACCCTTGGCGCGAAGGAACCTGTTGAGAGTGAACCATTGGTCCCAATGTTTCGGAGCAAACAAATTAGGCCTCCACCTTCTATATCGTCCATGACCAAATCGGGTTTGCCATCGCCATCCATGTCCACAATTGCGGTGGCAATGCACCTCATTCCAATTGCCAGATCTTGGCGCGGTGCGAATGTAGTGGCGCTGACGGGTTGACCGCTACCGAAGAACGTGGGTTCAAACGCCGTTTGCGAGTAGGCGCTCAATCCATTCGCCGTCACCGTAATGGGGGCATACGTAGCACCCGACGGAACGGTTACTTCCAAAATATTGGTCTCCGCCGAAAGGACGTCGGCTCGCACTGCACCAAACCAGACCGTGTTACTCGCGGGGATTTTATGAAAATTTTCGCCAATGAGGGTAATGGTGGTACCGACGACTCCGGAAATCGGACTGAAACTGCTGATCGACGGAACACCCGGCGGTGGTGGCGTAACTGTGAGCGTTGCGGTCGAACTTGTGACCACAGCGTGTCGATTAGAAACGATCATGAAATAATTTCCAGCATCGTTTGTCACCACCCCATTGAGAACCAGCGTGTTGCTGGCAACGCCACTGATGCGGGACGAATTCGTGATGGCAACACCATTGAAAAACCATTGATACACCAACGTCGCCTGCCCCGTCGCCGTCACCGTGAACGCGACGTTCGTGCCAACGATGGCTGATGTGCTCTGCGGTTGCGTCGTAATGGATGGGGCGGCTTGGCCACGCGCCCAATGCGAATAGGTAGCAAACATTCCAAATATAAAGCAGAGAAGAAAACAGCGGGTGGACCGAAACCAACGATTATTCATAAATGCGCCCTTCGTCCCAAAATGGGTCAAGCCGATCTTTATCGAATCTCGTAAAAAATCAACTTAATAATAGCATTGAAGGAAGTGGATTCTCATTTGTCAGAGTGTCACGCTTGTTGCAGATTGAATCTCAATAAAAGCGCATGGCAGATACAACCAGTTATCTCAAAGGACAATTGCTTCTGGACGGCGGGAAGCTCGCGGGGTCGTTTTTTCATCGGACGGTTTTGCTGGTCTGCGAACACAACTCCGACGGCGCGATGGGATTAGTCTTGAATCGGCCCAGCGAAAATAAAGTCGGCGAAATGATCGTGGCGGATTTGCCGGACGCGGTGAAGGAAAAAGCGCTTTTTCTGGGTGGGCCGGTGCAAGCCGCGGCGCTCAGTTTTCTGCATCATGATGCGTTTATTCCGGACGCCAATGTCTTTCCGAACTTAAGCGTTCAGCATTCGTTGGAAGCGTTGGTTGACCTCGCGGAATCTTTTTCCAGCACGCAAAAGCTGAAAATTTTCGCGGGCTATGCAGGCTGGAGCGCGGGACAACTGGAAGGCGAAATGAAACGCAACGCGTGGGTCACCCATCCAGCGTCGCTTGATTTAATTTTCAAAACGGAACCGGCCGATCTTTGGAAAACTATTTTGGACAAAAAAGGGTGGCAATTCCGGTTAACTTCGCAAAGCCCGGATGACCTCTCTTGGAACTAGGATTAACTTCGAGCAAACGTAGAGAACGCCCGGCGAGGCATCTCATTTTTATCCAACGTTCGCTATAAGAATCAGATGTTTACCGAGGCTTCTCTACGCGATACGAATTAAGACTTCAGCGCCAGCCACCACGTAAAAATTGTCGCGCCCGCAAGCAGAATTACACAGAACGAATTCGCCAACTTCCCGCGAATTTTTTTCGGGGTGAAATGCAAAACGCTCCCGAAAATGGCTCCGAAAATAAACCCGCCAACATGAGCAACGATGTCCGTTCCTTCCGAAAATCCCATCAACACCAATACCAAAATTGCCGCCGCCGCCCCACGCCGCAGCAAATGAATTGCGCCGCTTGTTCGCCAGGCCGCCATCCCTTCCACCGCGAGCAAACCCAGCGCTCCCATGATCATCCCGGAAGCGCCGAGGCTACGATGCGGTTGGTGATAAAAAAATATTCCCGCAAGATTTCCACCCGCGCCGGCAAGAAAACTGGCAAGCAACGCCACGCCTCCGCCATAGCGAGCCATCGCCATTCCAAAAAGAAGAAAACCAGTGGTGACGTTGGCGATTAAATGTGCGGCATCGCCGTGCAAACTGATGGCCGTGAAAAGTCGCCACCATTCTCCTGCCGCGACCTTTTGCGCATCAACCATTCCAAGGGATTTCAAAGCAGGAATACGCGTCTGCTGCAAAACAAAAAACACAACGAACAACAAACAGGGCGCGAGGCCGCCCCAATGAAAAATGAGAGTTGTGCCGGGAACTTTTTGACGCCAATTCCAGCCGCGATTTTCTTTTTGATACTGCGCGATGGCCGCAACCGCGCGCTCATAATCCACCCCGGCAACCAGCAGCCCCCAGCTTTCCTCACGCGAAATAGTGGTTTCAATTTCCTGGCTCGCGAGCACCAGACTCCAATCCATCACCTGCCGTTTGGTGCGAGCGGGAATTTCCCTGAGCAATGGTTCCATGTTGTCGGCAATTGTCTTGGCGCGCGCCATCGGTTATATTTTGTTTGTCCGGCAGTGATACCAGACTATGTCTTTTTACAACATAGACAATGGCCGCGCCAAACTTCTGCGGGACTTCCATCGCCCAATACTTCCCCCAACACGGCACACAACTCGCATACCAAACTGTTATGAAAATGATCCAACCAAATTGCCGGATTCAATTCACCGCGGAGGATGTGGACTTCATTGCCAGCGTGCTCGGCGCGAAAATGGAACGCACCGATTGCCTCGTCAAACTGCTGACCGACCCAGACACGCGCGATTCGATTCTAGATGACGAAGCGTTGTTTCGCGCGTTGCTGGAGCAAACCGGCTGCCTGCGCGTTTCAAATCATTTTTATTTTTATATTCTGGTCCGAAACGTTTTGCGCCGCGCCGGACTGGAAGATCGAACAGTTGCAGATTACGTCGCCGAAATGTTGACGGAATATTCCCACGCCGAACAAAGTCGCTGCATCGTTCCGGGCCAGACTTCGCCGTTGGATTATTTTTTTGAAATGCTTTCAGCCTTGCGGAATGCCGACGATCGCACCGCCTTTCTCCTACGCGCGCACATCGGCAATCATTCGCTGTTTCTCTCCGGCGTTTTTCCAGAGCGGATCCGTTTTCGCGCCGAGCAAAAAGGTTTTCCAGATTTCAAATATTATCAGGAATTGGGTCGGACGAATTTTCGCGTCGCCAGCGATCATCGCCTCGCGCAACGCTATGAACTCGCGCCGATTTTTTACACGCTTTCGGAAAACTTCGAACCTGCTCGCCTGGCTTTGAACGATCTGGCAGAACGCATTTTTTCACTCGGCGACAATGACCGGTTTGTCCACACGCTTTTGCGGCAAAGCGAAAATTTGAATTAAGTCAGAATCCAAACTGCTGAACGAGCTTGAGAGTTTTTTCCGGAGATTCCTGCAAAATAGTTTGCCAGCCGCGCACCGCGCCCGTAGCAACATTTTCCACGCGGTCATCGAGATAAAGAATCGCGGCGCCACTTTTTCCAGAGATGCGTTCGACGACCTCGTAAAGTTTCGCGTCCGGCTTCATCGCGCCATGTTCATAGGAAAAAATATAATTCGTGAAATTGGCGAAGAACGGAAAGCGCTCGCGGATATGGGCGATGGCAAGTTCGTTCGTATTGGAAAAAATATATGTGGGAATTCCTTTTTCCTGAAGCGAGCGATGCCATGCAATCATCGGTTCAATCGGAGAAAAAATATCGGCGAAATGACTGGCGAACTCGTCAAACTCTCCGCAGAAACCGGTTGCTGCACAAATTTCAGAAAAGAAATTTTCCTTGGTCATCAATCCGGTTTCATAGCGAAAGAGCAGTGGGGAATGATCAATGAACCGCTGCACTTCGCCCGCAGACATTTTCCCACGATTCGCGATTTTTCTCGACGCGATATTGTAATCGAAATCCACGAGGACTTTGCCTAGATCAAAAACGACGACTTCGGGAATTTTCATTTAAATACAATCACTCAAACTCGCGACGACCTTCGAGGGCGCGGCTTAGGGTAATTTCGTCGGCGAACTCCAGACCGCTTCCGGCGGGTAAACCGTGGGCGATGCGGGAAATTTTCACACCTTTTCCCGTAAGACGTTTCGCCAGATAATAACTGGTGGCGTCGCCTTCCACATCGGTGCTCAACGCAATCACGATTTCCTTGATCGGCTCTTTTGTGACGCGCGTTTCCAATTCCGCGATTCGCAAATCTTCTGGCTCGACTCCGTTCAGCGGGGAAATTTTTCCGCCAAGCACATGAAATTTTCCGCGAAACGTTCCGCCTTTTTCTACGCTGATGATGTCCACTGGCCGTTCTACCAGACAAATCAAACCGGCGTCCCGCCGCGGGTCATCGCAGATGGCGCAGGTATCTTTTTCGGTCAACGCGCCGCAGATTTTGCAGATCTGGATTTTCTCGCGCGCAGTCACAAGCGCGTGCGCAAGTTGTTTGACTTGCCCGAGTTCGCTTTGCACCAAATACAACGCCAGTCGCTCCGCCGAACGCGGGCCGATGCCGGGCAATTTCCCAAGCGCTTCGGTGAGTTGGACAATCGGTTCAGGAAGAGAACGCATTGGGAATTTACGATTTTAGATTTACGATTTACGCGCGGTTGAACTGTAAAATCGTAAATCGTAAATCGTGATTCGTAAATCTCTACATCATTCCCGGCAAATTAAATCCCGCCGTCGCTTTCCCCATTTCCGCAGTCGAAATTTCCTTGGCTTGATTCAGTGCCTGGTTCGTCGCGCCCAGAATCATATCTTCCAACAATTGCGCGTCTGAGGGATTGAGCGCTTGCGGATCTATTTTAATCGAAGCCAATGTGCCATCGCATTTGGCGACGACTTTCACCGCGCCGCCGCCACTGGTGCTTTCAACCGTGCGAGCGGCCAGTTGCGCCTGAATGGCTTCCATCTTCTGCTGCATTTGCGCAGCCTGTTTCATTAGTTTTCCAATGCTGGACATATTTTTAATTTAGGTTTTTCGATTTACGAGCGGACATCAACGATTTGACCTTTGAAAATTTCCAACGCTTTTTGAATCAGCGGATCATTCTTAAAATCGTCTTTATTGAATGGGACGGATTCGGTTTTGATTTTCGCGGGCGCGGGGATTTCTCGCGAAGCCGACGAAGGGGGCGAAGGACGCGAAGGTGAAACGGTTTCGGTTTTCGTCGGGGCGGAAAATGGTGCGGGTGCAAATTCAACCACGCGGGTCCGATGCGCGGGCGCTTCGGCTTTGATAAATTTTATTTGGCAATTCGGATGCCCAAGTTCCGACAACTTGTTTTGAACAAGCGCGTGATTGCGGGCGTTGTCCACGAGCGGCAAATGATCGGCAAATTCTGGATCGAAGCCAATTGTCAGAAGATTTTTCCCAAACGAAACCGGATGGGCCTCAATAAAATAAGCGCGAACAAACGGACTGGCCCGACCGATGGATTCGACGAGTTGCGCCCAGAGCTGTTCCAAATCCGAAGTGCCCGCAACGGAAATTCCCGCCGGCAACGCCCCCGCTGCCAACGGCTGTTCAACGTGTTTTTCCACCACTTTCGGAGCGAGCGCTCTTTCAGCCGGTCGAGATTGCGCGGGTGGCGCGTTGACTGGAACGGCGTTATTCCCCGATTGCATTCGCTGCAGTTGTTTCAAAACGCTGTCGATGCTCACGGCGTTACGCGCTTCGATGGCTTTAAGCAGGGCGACTTCGATAAGGATTTTCTTCGAGGCAGCGTCGCGCAATTTTCCTTCGCAATCGGTGAAAACTTCCATGATGCGAGTCAAGTCGTCTGAAGTAAGCTCGGCAGATTGTTCCTGCAAAACTGCGCCTTCGGTTTCCGACACTTCCAGGATACGCATGTCACCTTTCGAGACCTGAAAAATAAGGAGGTTACGAAAATGATTGAGCAACTCGGAAAGCAATCGCGCCAAATCTTTTCCTTGTTTGGCGAGGTCATTCAATTCGCGCAATGCGGGTTCGATTTCTCCAGCGAGAATTGCTTTTGCGAGCGAATAAATCTGACTTTGCGCCGTTAATCCGAACATGGATAAAACATCGCCCTCCGCGATTTCGTTGCCGCAAAAACTGATCAGTTGATCGAGAGTCGATTCGGCATCGCGCATCCCGCCATCGGAACCGCGCGCGATAGCGTGAAGGGCCGGGTCATCAATTTTTACGTTTTCCTTTTTCGCAATGTAGCCGAGGTGTTCGACAATCAATTTTGCAGGAATGCGGCGTAAATCGAAACGCTGGCAGCGAGAAAGAATGGTGGGAAGAATTTTCTCAGCCTCGGTGGTGGCGAACATGAATTTCACATGAGCGGGCGGCTCTTCCAACGTTTTGAGCAGCGCGTTGAAGGCGGCCGTCGAGAGCATGTGAACTTCGTCAATAATATAGATTTTGAATTTACTCGAAGCGGGCGCGTATTTGCAGGTCTCGCGCAGTTCACGGACTTGTTCGACGCCGTTATTGCTCGCGCCATCGATTTCCAAAACGTCGAGCGCGCGGCCTTCGGCAATTTCCTGAACCTTCGGATCGTTTTCTGCAAAATCGGCGTTCGGCCCGCCGGTGGCGTTCAATGCTTTGGCAAAAATGCGGGCAATTGTCGTTTTACCGGTGCCGCGTGGCCCGACGAAAAGGTAGGCGTGAGCGATGCGATTTTGCGTAATGGCGTTGGAGAGCGTTTGCGTGACGTGTTCCTGCCCGACGACATCCGCGAACCGTTGCGGGCGATATTTTCTGGCGATGACCTGATACGACATTTGATTTGAGATTCACGATTTACGATTTACGAGCGGTGTTCAATCGCAAATCCGAAATCGTAAATTAAAATCGAACAAGCCAGGGTGACCACGGCGGACGCGGAGCAAACTACCGTTGCTGCATTCCTGCCCTGGCGGGGTTCGTAAGTATTTACGTTCAAAGAACAAAGTTTAGAAAATAATGTATCATCGTGAAAAATTAGTGTAGGTGGCGTACAGAATTTATTCGCTTTCAAGGCACTGGCTTTTCCAGTAATTGCTGGTTCTATACCTTGGGGACATCCAACGAAATTTGCAGGGCAAATCACGACAGGTGGTTTGTTACAACAATTCGCCTCTACCGTAATTTTAAAACTACAAGTCATTGCGTTTCCACATTCATCACTAGCTGTAACGACCACTGTAGTTGTTCCAACTTCGAATTTTGATCCACTTTTATGTGTAGACACAATCTTTACTTGTGAACAATGATCAGTCGCAACTGGAGTATTCCAACTGACGATTGCTTTACACTCCGCATCTGACATAACTGTTATATCATGAGGACAGGTTAACGTTGGACTTTCTTCATCTTTCAAATTTATTCTTTGTATACAACTATCTCTCAATTCATGGTGAGCAGAATCAATGCCAATCCAAATTCTATTCACATTCAAAGAACACAGTGAATGAAAGATCGTATCGTCTATATAATACAAAATTGGAGTTCCACAATTACGGCCTGGACGAATACTCGCGTGTCCAGTTACAGAAGGATCAATATCTTGTGGGCAAGAGCTGAAATCCACCGGACATTCAATAATCGGTGCTTCGTTGCAACAATTGTCCAGCACAGTAACCTGAAAATTACATCCAGATTGATTTCCACAAGCATCAAAAACAGAATAATATATGGTTCTAGTACCGATTGCAAATTCAGCACCACTTTCATGACTACTTACAAAACGAATTGGACTACAGTTGTCCGAACTGATCGGATCATCCCATTCTACGATTGCAAGACAATTTTCATCTGAATTGACGATGATGTCTTTCGGACATGTTATGATTGGCTTAATTGTATCTTTAAGTGTTATGTCTTGAATACATCTGGAAATTAGTGTAGACTTAAATG
>JBDSYB010000123.1:0-3821 GCA_039925885.1 Verrucomicrobiota bacterium | reverse complement strand
CGCGCTTCATCCGTCGGGCCGATGAGACGCTGGTTTAACCCAAGATATGGAAAACTCAGCCGGTGTGGATCAAAGCCCATTTGATGCAAAAGGGTCGCTTGTAAGTCGCGAACCGTCACTTTGTTTTCCGCGATGTTGTAGCCAAATTCATCGGTGGCGCCATAGACAAGCCCGGGCTTGATGCCGCCACCTGCCATCCAAATGGAGAAGCAATTTGGATGATGATCGCGTCCAAGAAATTTCGAGCCATTGCGCGCTTCGTTCATGGGAGTGCGTCCAAACTCTCCTCCCCAGATTACCAGAGTTTCGTCTAACATACCCCGCTGTTTCAAATCCATCACCAGCGCGGCGCTGGCTTTATCCACATCCATACATTTTTTCGGCAAGCCACTGACAAGGTCATCTGTCGCGCTCGTTCCATGCATGTCCCAACCCCAATCGAACAATTGCACGAAGCGCACGCCTTTCTCCACGAGCCGCCGCGCCTGCAAACAATTATTAGCGAAGGAACCTTCGCCCGGTTTCGCGCCATACATTTCGCGGATGGTTTCCGGTTCTCTGGAAATATCGAAAACTTCTGGCACCGTGACCTGCATTCGATAGGCCAGTTCGTATTGCTCGATGCGCGTCAAAGTTTCCGGGTCGCCGTATAATTTTGCTTCGGCTTCATTCAACTCCCGCAACGCATCAAGACTGCTGCGGCGACTTTCTCGACTCATGCCCGGCGGATTTTCCGAATACAAAATCGGCGCGCCCGAAGTGCGGCATTGCACGCCTTGATAAACGCTCGGCAAAAATCCGCTGCCCCAAAGACTTTTCCCACCCGTCGGATCCGTTCCGCCGCTCAACAAAACAACGAAGCCGGGTAAATCCTGATTTTCACTTCCAAGTCCATAGGTGACCCAAGAACCCATTGAGGCCGCACCGGCGCGTTGCGTCCCCGTGAAAAGAAAAAGTTCCGCCGGCGAATGATTAAACTGATCGGTCCACATCGAGTTGATCACACAGGCTTCGTCGGCTAGTCCGGCCATGTGTGGAATGATGTCGCTGAACCACGCGCCACTTTTTCCGTGCTGTTTGAATTTGTGCGGAGTGCCGAGCATTTTCGGAACGCCCTTGATGAACGCAAATTTTTGTCCTTTGATCAATTCGTCGGGGCAGGGCTGCATATTTAATTCGACCAGCTTGGGTTTCCAATCGAACAAATCCAGCGATGGTGGCGCACCCGACATGTGGAGATAAATAATTGATTTTGCCCGGCCAGGCAGTGGTGGCGATTTCACCACCATCGGCGAGGTGGAAAGCGTTTTGGCCAATCCATCACGCGCCAGCAATCCGCCGAGCGCAACACTGCCCACGCTCAATCCCGCGCGTTGCAAAAATTGTCTCCGCGTCAACGCGCGCGCATTTGCGAAATGAAAATTTAACGGTTCCATATCATCCTTTCATCAAAACCCCATCCAAATTCAACAAGACATTTGCGACAATTGTCCACGCTGCAGCTTCGGCGGAATTAAAACCTTTGGGCAATTTTCCCAGTGGTTCAGTTGTAAGTTTCACGGCATCTTTTTCGTTTGCGCTGTAACGCGCGAGTTCGGTTTTATACAAATCAACCAACGCAGCAATTTCAGATTTCGTCGGCTCACGCGAAAGCGCCAGGCGCAATCCAAATTGAATTCGTTCTTCAACCGTCGCCCCGCCTTCCTGCACGAGCCTCCGTCCCAATGCCTGCGCCGCTTCAACATAAACTGGATCATTCAAAGTCACGTAAGCTTGCAGCGGCGTGTTCGTGGGCAAACGACGGAAGGTGCAACTCTCGCGGCTTGGCGCGTCAAACGTCGTCATGCTCGGATACGGAACCGTGCGACGCCAGATCGTGTAGAGTCCGCGACGATAGCGATCTTCACCTGTGCTCGTGGCGTAAGTGCGTTCGCCGTTAAAAGCTGCGCGCCAAAGATTATCCGGTTGCGGCGGATAAACGCTCGGCCCGCCGATTTTGTGACTCAACAATTCGCTGAGCGCGAGCGCTTGGTCACGCACCGTCTCGGCGTCCAAACGCCGCCGTGGCGCGCGGGCGAACAAACGATTGATCGGATCTTTTTCCAGCAACTCTGGAGTGAGCCGCGAGCTTTGTTGATAGCTAGCGCTCATCACAATTGTTTTCAAAAATTGTTTTACGTTCCAACCGTTGTCGCGAAGTTCGACGGCGAGCCAGTCGAGCAATTCCGGATGATTTGGCAAAGTTCCTTGGGTTCCGAAATCTTCTTCGGTTTCGACAATACCCGTTCCGAAAATCTGCGACCAAAAACGGTTTGCGGTGACGCGAGCGGTCAAAGGATTTTCCGCGCTCATCAACCAACGAGCCACCCCCAACCGATTCGTGGGCGCCTTTGCGGGCCAGGGATTAAAGGCAGCGGGAACACCGGGCGAAATCTCGTCCATGGGTTCGAGATAATTTCCTTTGTGCAGCAGGCGGGTGACGCGGCGTTTGTCGGAAGCGAGTTCGCGCATGACGGGAACCATCACCGGTTTGATCGCGTCAATATTCTTTTTTAAGGCAGCAATCTCTTCTTCTCGCTTTTTGGTCGTAGCGGCGAATTGAGCAAACCATTTGGCAATTTCCTGCTGCTGCTCCGCAGAACGATTTTCAGAGGTAATCGCCAAAACTCGAATTAAATTTTCCGGCGTGGCGATGATCGGCGAGGGGAGTTCTGTGCCGGAAATTCTGAACCGCCCAATGGTTTGTTGGCCGCCAAAATTTTGAATCAACTTGATCGCGAAAGTTCCAGGCGGAAATTTGTTTTCCATTTCGAAAATGGCGTCATGAGATTTCTGCTTGCTCCCTTCGATTGACCAGCCGGTAGTCGTTGGCAGTTTTCCGTCAATAACTTTTGCGATGCCATTATTCGTTTGCGGAAAACTCGCCGTCGCTCTTTTAAATATCACTGGCCGTTCGCCACCGATGGCGAGACGCGCGCTTGGCATGGGCGCTTTTGCAACTTGTGTCTCCCAAATTTTTTCGCGTTTGGAATTCAGAGCGACGACGTGAAAATTCGCGAGGCGAACCCCCACCTCTGCGTCCGTTCGATTCCAAACCACGATTGCATCGAGCGGTTGTTCCGAACCGAGATCCACTTCCCACCACGGATTATCCTCGGACTGAGTATGCGTCGTAGATTTGACTTCAAAAATTCCATTCTTGTTTCCGTCAATCGCCAGTGGTGCCGGCCCCGCAAAATCGACGCTCGATTGCGTCGCTTTGGCTTTGAGCGCGAGATTGGTTTTGCCGCTAAAAATTTGAACTTCGGCCAGCGAAAGAATTCTTTTTTCGCCCGGCAATTCGATACGGACGAATTGCGCTTTCGGAATTGTATCGGGTTGAAACGTCGCTTGAAATTCGTTGAGAAAAAAACTTCCCGTCGGAGAACGGCCCGGCCCGTTGGCCGGAAGACTTTCATCCGGCAAAACTTCCAGACGTAGCGCGGACAAATTTTTTAAAGTTGAACGAACTGTCACGGTGTAAGTGTCGCTCTCGGGTGCAATGTTGGTAGCGAGGAGAGAATTGTCCGCCAGCTTTTTTAGCGTCTGGCCACCGCTGGACTTATATTCAAGCGGATCGAGAACCGTCCATGCGTTCGGCTGGTTATGAATTTTTTCCCAGTCAGCAAATTCTGTGAGAAGTTCCGGGGAGGCCACTTTGTTTTCCAGAGCGGCAATTTCATTGTTCAACTCCTTGATTTTGTCGCGCTGTTCCTGAGTGGGCAGCGGCATGGTCGGGCGCTCGTCGGGTTGATCATTGTCCTCGGTTTGATTGAAGAAGG
>JBDSYB010000122.1:0-5543 GCA_039925885.1 Verrucomicrobiota bacterium | reverse complement strand
TTCGCCTTGGACGTGAAGATGTTTTACCCATTACTGATTACGGCGTGCGCAAAGGTTTTGCGCTCACTTACAAACTGGATGAGTTGCCCACGCCGAAAGAATTGCTCGCGCACGGAGAAAAATGGCGTCCGTATCGCACGACGGCGGCGTGGTATTTGTGGCGGTCGTTAGATGTGGAGAGCGGGTAGTTGGAGCAAAGACATGGGGCGGTGAGAGCGGAATTCCATCAGCCGCTTAGTATTTCTTGGAAAATTTCTTGCGTGATTCTTCTGCGGGGGCGGCGGGTTTAGATTCTGCCGGGACTTCACTGGGTGCGGGGGTTTCGATAGGCGCAGCGGCTTCGGGGGGTGAAACAGAATGAGCCGATTCCAAAGGCGCGGGTCCCTTGCCGTCCATCGCCTCTACAAAAGCCATGCGCAATCCGGTGAGGCTTTGTTTCAAAAGTCCTTCTTCACGTTTTTCGAGATTCCCCCTCGTTTTCATTTCGATCATTTCCAATTGGTCGATGAAAAATCGGGCGCTTTCCAAATCCTGGATGACTTCGCCGGTCTCAGGATGAGGGACGCGGCCGAGAAACATAAAAGCCATATTGGTTTGTTGAATGACCAGGTTGGCGAACAGATTTGTAATCGCATCTTCAGCGCTCAGCTCGGTGGCCGGATTTTCCGCAGGATTTTCAGTGTTCATTTTGGATTATCTTTTCTGTGCTGTTTAATTTCCGCCATCAAAAAGTGGATTAAATGTTTGAGGCGCGGTTCGACATCGACTGTTTCGAGAATGGTCTGCCGTTGTGACGCGCCGGAAAGCAACGCGCAGGAAACCAGATCTGCGACCTGATCGGCGTCATTTATTTTATCGAGATAATTGACGATCTCCTTGGCGGACATTTTGGCGGCGTTTTTTTTCCGGCCCTGTTTGCCCAATGGAAAAGGAAAGGTGAAGCCAAGCGCCATTCTCTCGGTGACGAGGTCGCGCACTTTTGCGAGCAAGGCGTCCACCATGACGCTGTCGGTGGGAGTCGCTTGCAAAGGGCGAATGCGCTGCACGCGATACGGTTTGTAACGAACGGTTTCGGCGAGTTCAACGCGCGTCATCCCCTGCAAAATCAAGTGGGTGGTTCCGTCTGGATTATCGACCGCCACGCGAATCAAACCTAAACCGGCGATGACAGCGGGAGTTTCGCGGACGCAATTGGGTTTCTGCATCGCCACGATGAACATGCGATGGGATTCCAAAGCGTCCTTCAACATTTTGCGGTAACGCGGTTCGAAAATATGGAGCGGAAGGAGCGCTTGGGGAAAAAGCGTGGCGTTGGGCAAGGTCATCACCGCCACCTCGTTTGGAATATCCATGAAGATAATGTAAAACGGCTGAGTCTGTTAATCAAGATGCGGTTAGAAGCTTGCCAAAGAAGGGGAGTTGCGCATCTTAGACAGCTATGAAAGGCAAAGCCGCATTAATTATCTCCGTCATCATTTGCATTGGTTTGGGAATTGGTTTGATCGTGCTGAAGCAGCGAGCGACGCGCGAAACGAAACAAGCGGAGGCGCGCATTTCCAAGCTTTCAAACGATGTCGTCAAGACGCAGGGAAAGGTGGACGAACTCGAATCCGTGAACATGGCTCTGGAAACCAATTTGTCCGGGCGCACCCGCGAGTTGGAAAATGTTTCTAATAATTTCACCACTGTTTCGGCCACACTCGCTAAAACGCAAGCGGACGCCAAAGCCGCCGCCGAGGCCGCTGCCGCCGAGGTGGCCAAGCGTGACACGAAAATTTCCGAATTGCAGGGGCAAAATGATGAGATGACCAAACGGATGCTGGATTTGAATACCTCGCTCGGAACTTTGGAAAAACAAATTGCCGCCACCGAAAAAAAATTGGCGACGTCGGAGGGTGATCGTGAATTCCTGATGCGCGAACTCAAGCGTTTGCAAAGTGAGAAAGCACAATTGGAAAAACAGTTTAATGATTTGGTCGTTTTGCGCGAGCAGGTCAATAAACTGAAGGACGAATTGTCCATAGCACGGCGGCTGGAATGGATTCGCCGCGGACTTTACGGCACGCTCAACCAGAAGGGCGCGGAAGCTCTGACCAAACCGGCGCAAGCACCGACAGCACCTCCTCGCACGAATGCCGATTTGAATGTAGAGTTAAAGCAAAGCGGCGGCGTAAAGATCCAGGCTGGAACCAACGCGCCTGCCGCCACGAACGCGCCGCCGAAATGATCCAGACAAATTTGCTCATCGATTCGCAGGGCCGCGTCATGCGAGACCTGCGGGTGAGCGTGACCGACCGCTGCAATTTTCGCTGCATGTATTGTCTGCCCGAGACTGAGGCGGCGCTGAATTTTTATCGCGGCCGCTGGGCTAATCTTCCCAATGCTCCTGCCATTGAGCGCTCGTGGAAATCTACAGAGAAAATTTTGACGTTTGAAGAAATCGAACGGCTCGTTCGCATCGCCGTGGATTTGGGAATTGAAAAAATCCGGCTGACGGGCGGCGAACCATTGTTGCGTCGTGACATCGAAGTTTTGGTGGAAAAACTAGCGCGAATCCCTGGCGTTTCCGATCTGGCGATGACGACAAATGGATTTCTTTTTCAAAAAAAGGCGCAGGCCTTGCGCGATGCGGGGTTGAAGCGAATCAGTTTCAGCATGGATTCTCTTGATGGCGACAACTTTAAAAAAATCACGGGGCGCGATGGGTTGGGCGAAGTTTTGGCCAGCATCGAACTGGCGCGGGAATTAGGGTTGAATCCGGTGAAGGTGAACGCGGTCATCATCCGCGGCGTCAACGATCACGAAATCGAATCGCTGGCTGAATTTGCGCGGGAGAAGAATCTTAGTTTTAGATTTATCGAGTTCATGCCGTTGGATTCCGGGCGCGCCTGGCAAAAAGACCTGGTCGTTTCTGCAAAGGAAATTTTGCAACGCTTGCAAGGCCGTTTTGAGTTGGAGCAAATCCATTCGCAAAATATATCCGAAACCGCCCGTCGCTGGAAATTTAGCGATGGCAACGGCGAGATTGGTTTGATCGCGCCGGTGAGTGAACCGTTCTGCGGGCATTGCAATCGGATTCGATTGATGGCCGATGGTAAAATGCGGACCTGCCTTTTTGGAAATGTGGAATATGATTTTCGCGCGCTGTTGCGGGCGGACGCGGACGATATGACGATTCGACGCCAACTCCAGGCAGTGGTCTGGCAAAAAGAAGATCGCCACCATATCGGCGAACCGGATTTTGTCGCACCGGAGCGCAGCATGAGTTGCATCGGCGGTTAAGAATTTCTCAAAAAAAATTATGCCAACTTACGAATACCTTTGTTCCAAATGCGGGCACCAGTTTGAAAAACATCACTCCATGTCGGAGGAGGCGCTGGCCGTTTGCCCGAAAGAACTTTGCGGACAGAAAAAATGGGGGAAAGGCAAAGTGAAGAAATTAATCGGCGCGGGTGCGGGTTTGATTTTCAAAGGAAGTGGTTTTTACATTACTGATTATCGCAGTGACAAATACAAAGACGCTGCCAAAAAAGATACCGCCAGCAGCGAACCAAAGGCCGCCACCAACTCGAGTGAAACTAAACCTGCGGAAACTAAACCAGCTAAAACTACGAGTAGCGACACCAAGCCTGCCAGCGACAAAAAATCTCCTGTGAAAGATTAAGGCGCGGTCAGTCGATAATATCGGAACACAGCGCCGACCTGCGTCAGATCGGTTATCCAAAGCGGACTGACGGAAATACTCGGCAGAAGTTGCACCAATTGCCAGGGGCCACTGATGCCAGAGGAGGATTCTACGCGCACAGCCATTCCGAGCGACGCGATAATTTCCAGATTTACGCCGGTAGGTGTATAACGAACGGTATTGATGCGCGCTGTTCCGGACTCCGGCGCGGGAATCGTTTTCAGCGCAATGTCAAACGCCACGTCATCCCACGTGCTTTGCCAAACGTTGTTTAGAATTACGGCAATGGTATTCGTCCCCGGTTTCAACAAATTCACAAACGGGAAAAGATCAAAATATTTCAACGTGTTGCCGGTGTTGACGGCTTCGATGCCGGAAGTAATCAACTCGGTGCCATTGAGATAAATCTTAAGCGGATAAATCACGCCGCCGTAATCATCGGTGCAAGTCGCTGCCAATAAAAACTCATCCAGATTGGTTTGCGTCACGACAAAGTTTTTTCGGAAATAATAGCTGGGCTGATTGGCAGGCAATTGCGTGACGACGTTCGTCGGCGTGCCACCCCGGCCAAATTTTGCGTTGCCGGAAACCCAACCCGAATCATTGAAATTGGTGGCATACCAGTTCGAGGGCGGAGTGGCGCTCAAATATTTCCAGGTTGAACCGAAAGAAAGAATGTTCGTCCAACGCGAATCGGTAGGGGCGGGCAAAGCGCGGAAGAAAACATTGTCGATATAAACCTTGCCGCTGACGGCCAGAGGACTCGACATGCGATGGCGAATTTCCACGTTGGGAAATCCGGCTGGCAAAGTAAAAACGCGATTGAGATAAGTCCACGGAGTGACAGCCGAACCAATGGAAAATTGGGGCGTGAAATAATTCGGATACGGAAAAAGCGGCCGGGCGTTGGTGCTTTCTCCCGTCAAACTGGAAGTCCATTCAAACCAATGTTTGGTGGTTTGGTTAAGTCCGGCCCCCTTCAAAAATCCGCCGAAGCTATACATCGTTCCCGGCACGACGGGAATGTAGGAACGCGGCGTTCCATAGTGCGCGTATTGATTGATCGAGTCGGTCGTCGTTTGATTTTGCAGCGTGATCTCCATGGATTGCTTGCCTTGATAAACGGTGCTGGTTGAGCCGATCATATTCGTCCAGGGAATATTTCCTGTGTCCCATTTGTCCCAGTGGCTGTTGTCATTTTCCTCGAAAGCGCCATTGCTCACGAGGTTGCTGTTGCAGAGCGATAGAATGGCAAAGGGCGATGAATGAACCTCACCTGTGCCGACGACGGCCGCGACTTCGTAAAAATATTGCCAGCCAACTCGCAATTCGGAATCGCTGAAACTTAATGCGGTGGAGGGAAGATTAGCAATCGCCGCAAATGGCCCGGTGGAATTTTCCGAACGATAAATGCGAAAGCCGCTCGCATTCGGAACGGCGCTCCATTGAAACATCGCTTTGCGAAAACCGCCTTCATGCTTCGTCACCAGTGGCGTGTTCAGCGGAAAAAGTGCTTTCCCGCGATTGGCGTCGCGCTCCGCATTGCCGCGATGCGTCGCCCAGGAAACATTGGTCGCCGAAGTCGCCCCGAAATTTTGCACGTAAACCATGCCCGCTAACGAGCGGTAGATGACGTCGAGTGAGCCATCGCCATTCGCGTCGGCCAGAAATGGGATGTGTTTTAAGCCACCGGGCACCGGGAGGCTTTGTTTCAAGGTTCCGTCGAGCGCATAAATATAAAGACTGCCGCTGGATGGCGTCGCCGCAGGATCGTAAGTGCCGATGATGATTTCTTCTTTACCATCCCCATCGACATCGCCCACCACGGGCGGCGTAGGCAAAAAGGTGCCAAAAGTTT
>JBDSYB010000121.1:0-3556 GCA_039925885.1 Verrucomicrobiota bacterium | reverse complement strand
ACATCGAATCGAAGTTGTTGATTTTTCCCAGACCGTGCAGAAGCAACATGGACAGGCCGACCCAAAGACGAAGCGCGAGCAATCCGCAACTGGCGCTGCCCGGGAGAAAATCCAACCGAAGAATTTTAGCGAGTTGTTTCATGACTCATAAATCGCCGAACAAAACGAGAATGACAACGGATTTTTACGAAGCTTTGCTTCAGCTCTGGTCATACTTTTATGCTCTCAATTCCCACAACGCGCGCACCGGCACAGCTTGAATATTTGCCGCGACTGGAACGACTTGGTCGCCGGTGTAAAAAACCGCGCCACGCACGAAGCGCTTTCCCGCCGCTTCCGCAAGCGCGCGCATTCCGAGCAGATGATTCGCGCCGAGACTGGCGGTGGCTTTGACTTCGATTCCCACGAGCCGCCCACGCTCATCCTCCAGCACGAAATCTACTTCCTGATTGCTCGCAGTGCGCCAATGAAAAATGCGCGGCTTCGTTTCGCTCCAGCCAATTTGTTTTTGTAATTCCGCGAGGACGAAATTTTCGGTGAGCAATTGGTCAATCGCGACATGATAATCAACCAGACGTAGCATGATAATCAGCCACTCAACGGCGGATTATTCTGTGGGAAATGGCTAAGAACGGAGCGCCGCTGTGTTGCAGACCAGCCGCAGCAGATTGATCAAACAACGATTAAGCTACGGCGAAATCCAATTCGGCTTCCCAACGATCAAGCGAAACGAGTCGAAGTTTTAAGTTTGAAACAGACGTTCTCTCAACTTTAGGAAACCCATCGTAGGTTTCGCCGTCCAGAATTCGGCCTGTCTTTGCTTTGCGAACGCCTCCCCATTGTTTGAAGAAAAACGCCACTCCAGCTTTGTCGCATTGATCACGAATGGTGCGAACCCATTCTGACTCCATTGGCCGCGCTCCGGGACCGCTTTCGCCACCGACGATTACCCAATCAATTCCACGCAAATTTACTTTTCCCAAATCTTCCAGTAATGGCTCGACGGAAAGAAAGCGAACTGGAGCAGGAGAATTGCGCAGATGATCAATTCGCGGAAATCCATGCTTGCGATTTTCGACGCTCACTCCCCACCAGATATGATTTTGTTTAGTGGTCAATTGAAGTTCACTTTTCAACAATTTCTCGAGTCGGTTAGCGCGTTTGGTCAGAACCTGATAGGTGTGCCAGTTTGCTTCGCACATTACTTTCGCGACTTTGACGATGTATTCAATGGGAACGTTTGGATGAAACAAATCGCTCATCGAATTGACGAAAATCTTGCGAGGCGTTCCCCATCGAAAAGGTTCCGCCAATTTCTTGGGAACAAGTCGTAAATCAAAACCGAATTCAAAGGGATGACCAGGCACACCGCGAAAACGCTCTGCGAACGTTTCAGCGTAGCAATGAGCGCAACCAGGACTAATCTTCGTGCAACCCCGCACGGGATTCCACGTCGCGTCTGTCCATTCGATTTTGGATTTGTCGCTCATATAACTGATTCAACTTTAATTCAGGCTGATTTTGAGAGCGACAAGGCGCAATCCCTAACCATTCAGCTTGCCGATGTGAATCATTGAAGCACCGCGCGAAAAAAACGAAGTTCGGTCGGCGCAATATTTGTAGCTTCGATGAATGTTCCGCCGGCGGGAATTGGGTTTGCCGTGACCAGAGTCCAATCCACCAGGTTCGTTGAATCGTAAATAAGGAAGGTCTGGCCGGGTGTTCCATTGACTTTGAAGGTTAGCGCCCCATTCAATTTCGACAGCCATTCGCGATTAATCGTTGGGATGGGACCAGCGTCATTGTCGATTATCTCGCCCACTGCTTGCGCCCGACTTCCAATGACGTAAAGCGGCGAAGGACTAATCCCGACAATGACCGACTCATAGCCTTCCGCAATAGAATCATCGATCGGAGTTAGTTCCAGATAAGCGCGATTAGAGCCGGGAGGAATCGTAATCAAATTGGATGATCCGCCCGTATAATCCACTCCGGGAACGGCTGTTCCTGACAAATTATAGGCGACGGTCAACGGCTGATTAGTCGGACCTCCTCGATAAAACGTGAACACCAACGTATTTACGAAGCCGCCCGGATAAACCTGTTCTGCTCCCGAACCATCGCTCCAGATTACGACCGTTGGTGGTGATGGATCATTGTAGTCATTTTTCCAGATGTTCACCGTGGCATTGCTTGATGCGCTGATTTCATATTCCGCACTCGCCAGTAGTGTCACGATCACACTTTCCGTCGGCTCAACATCGCGGCTGTAAATCGCTTCGACAGTTAGATCCACCGAAGCCAAGCCCGCAGGAAACGTGATTGAGTTGGAAATATTTTTGTAATCAACCAGCGGTGTCGCCGTGCCACTGACGCTGAAATGCACTGTTAAAGCGTTTGTCACCTCTCCGGTTCTTGTGAACGTGAACAAACCTATGTTGGTGATTCCGGGAGGCGAAGCTTCAGAAGCGTAGTTATCTGTCGCTTCCAACGACACGCTCGCACCCTCGGCGACCACAGTAATCAAGGCCAGCGCGCAAGAAGCCATTGAAACCCAACCCGTTTTCATAAAATGATAATCGCAGAGACGAAATTTCTGTCAACCTCGCCACCCGTGATTCTCGCGCACCTGAATCATCGACGCCAAAATGTTGTTCCACGTTTCCTGTTTCATCATCACGTCGTTCGGGAACATGCAACCATCCCAGCAGATGTGTTTGAATTTCTTCGTCACTTTGCCGGCGTCGTCACGCATCCAGTAACCGGCGTCGCGCGCGATGTTTAATTTTCCGTTCGGATCGGTTGCGAGACAATGACGCCCGGTTTTGTCGTGGGAGCCGGAGCCTTTGACGGTGGCGTCGTTTTGCGCGACGTGAAAATCAAGCGTCCACGGGCGAAGGGCTTTGGTCATTTTCTTCATCGCTTCGTGAAATGCGCCCGGTTCCCAACTGAAATTTTTCGGCACGATGCGGTGTTTCGGTTCGTTGTATCCGAGCAAATACAAAAGCGTGTGCGCCATGTCGGCCTGGAATCCGACGACCTTCGGCTGGCCGACGGCTTCGAGCGTGTCGAGCATCGCGCGCCAACTGTGCATGCCGCCCCAGCAAATTTCGCCTTCCGCCGCGAGTTTTTCACCGTGATCTTTGGCGATCTTCCCGGCTTCTTTGAATGACGCGACGATTTTCTTCGTATTGCCCTTCGGATCTTTTTCCCAATCGCTCACGCCTGCGGCGGAATCGATTCGCACCACGCCGTAAGGTCGCACGCCGAGTTTGCGCAATTTCTGCGCGATGTCGCACGCCTTGCGCACAGCGGTCAGCCAGTTTTTCTTTTTCGTTTCGTCGCCCATCGCCGAGCCATCGAACCAGACCGGCGCGACGACTGAGCCGACTTCGAAACCTTTTTTCTTAATTTTGTCAGCGAGCTTTTTAATGCCGTCGTCGTTGATGTCGATGGAGATGTGCGGATCGTAAAGAAACAAATCGACGCCATCGAATTTCACGCCGTTGACTTCGGCTTTGGCGGTAAGGTCGAGCATGGTGTCGAGGTCGATGCA
>JBDSYB010000120.1:0-12173 GCA_039925885.1 Verrucomicrobiota bacterium | reverse complement strand
GCTTTATGTCGTCCGCCGTATTTTGGCTGATGGCAATGATTTCATCCTGGCGGCGGGCGAGTTTTTTGACGACCACGCGCCCGTAAAACATGCGCTTCCAATCGTATTTGCTCGCGATATGAAATGGAGCTAGATCATGAATAGTCGCGACCAAAGGGCAGGGTTTCCTCCCTAGCAAACGACGATAACTGGGAACATGCAGGACATCAAGATGGTGAAGGCGAGCCAAGCGGGGAAGATGAATTTGGTGCCAAAGAATATTTTTGAGCGGAGAACGAAATTGCTCGGAAACTAAAACGATTTTCAATTCCGGCGCGGCAAAGCTGAATAAAGGCAAATCTTCTTCGAGAACAAAAAGAGTAAATTGATGCTTTGCGGCGTAATTTTTGAGCGCCTTGGCGAGGGCGAGAACATATTGGGCAATGCCCGTTTTTCCCCGTTGAATGACGGAGGTGGAAATGGCAACTCTCATTGTTCGGTGCCGAGAACGAGCGATTCCAGTTTGGAGAGGCGTAGGACGCTTTTCACATTGGTTCGCGTTCCCACAAAATGAAGTTTAAGTCCGTGTTGGATGGCATTTTTGCGCGCGCGCAACATCAATTCAGCGCCCGTGCTGTCAATAAAATCCAGAGATGACAAATCAATCTGGAGAGGGTCTTTGGTTTTGGCGCGGGAAGCGATATGCGCCTGAGTCATTTCCCAAACCTGGTCGGCATTGGCCGCCGTCACTTCACCCCGCCAAAAAAGCGCGGCCTTTGATGGGAAATAATTTTTTTGAAGCAGAACGGGATTGGTTTCTGCAGTGTTTTTTAAAATTCTTTGCGCTTCCGAAAAATCACGCGCGATGGTGAAAAATTCTCGCAGTCGCATCATGTTCAAGGAGGAGAGAACTGCCTTGCTCGGGGAAACAAGAATTAGTTGCTGGCCGGTGACGCGCGCTTTTTTTTGCAGCCGAATGAGTAGGCCGATGCCGGTGCTGTCCATGAATTCCACGCGAGACAAATCAAGAAAACATTGGCGGCTGGTGGCCAGCGCCTGTTCGCAAAGCAAAGTATCGCGGCGCACGGTTTCAATATCCAATCGCGCCGGAAGCCGGACCGTTTTCCAAGTGAGCTGTCCCTGTCCCGGAGTGGTCGGGGGCATCGTCTTTTTTTTCCCATCCATCAATTGCATCCGCCACCATTGACGCGCAATGGCGCCACTAAACCACCACAAGCCTTTGAGATAACGGCCCAGCAAACGTCGTGGTTCCTGCGCCGCGCGGAAAACCCATTCGCAACCGGTTCTTTGCATCCATTTGGGAGCGCGTTTGACTTTTCCTGCGAGGAAATCAATTGTCGCGCCCACGCCCACAGAAACTGGCACGCCGAGGGAGCGATAGTGCATGGAAATCCATTTTTCCTGTTTTGGACAACCGAAGGAAACAAACAATAAATCGGGTTTGGCCGCGCGAATACGTTGTTTGATCTGGTCGTGATCCATCTCGTGCAAAGGACTGAAGGGCGGCGAAAAATGTCCGGCAATAATAAGTTTTGGATGTTGCGCATTCAGGTTGGTCACTGCTGCAAGGGCGACCTCTGGGCTGCCGCCAAGAAAAAAAACGCGATACTGTTTTTTTTCGGCGATGCGAATGAGCAGGGGAACCAGGTCTGATCCGGCCACCCGTTCCGGCAAAGGATTGCCCAACAAGCGCGAAGACCAAACCAGTGGCGTTCCATCGCAAAGAACCAAATGGGCTTCCAACAGAATCCGGCGTAATTCAAGATCGCGCCGGGCTTGTAGCAGAAAATCAACATTAGCAGTTGCGAGGTAATGGGGGAGACGTGAGGCCACCATTTCTTCAATAGTCGCCACCGTCTGGGCTTTGGTGACGTTATCAAATGGAATTCCCAGAATGGCGATCGAAGGCGCTTGGGCTGTCTCGCGGATCGGCCCGGGCCGGTCGCTCAACGCGGAGCCAACGGGCGCAGCGCTTTCCTCCAACAAATCTATGGCTTCAGCAATCATGATTGAAGAACTGGCGTTTTCGTTTCCATTTTTGGAAGACTTTTTTCAGCCTCGGGTTTGGATAAAATGATTAAGGCTGAGTTCATTTGTTTTAGCAATACCGGGAAAGTTTCCAGGAGTTGCACCGCGCCGGGCAGAAGTTTTTGTCGAACGTGGTCAGCTACAAAATATTGGAGGCCAAAACCATATTGTTTGGCGGCTTTTTCGAAATCGGAGTAGGGAATACTGTGATGGGAGCCTCCATCGGTGGCTTCTGCGCCGGCAAAAAGGCGGTGCCGCAGGGAAGCAAATTCTTCGTTCACCATGGCAATTTTTCCGCCGGGTTTTAACACTCGATGACATTCGCGCAAGGTTTCATCGTGGTTCGGGGTGTGATGAAAGGACGCATTGAAAGTAATGAAATCCAAGCTGGCATCGCGAAACGGCAAATGAGTCATGCTCTCCAGAATGCGGTCAAAATAGACATTGTGCGCCTCGAACAAAATGTCAGAAGTTTTCAATCCATAAAAGTTGGCTTCATTCACATCCAACGCCACCACGTTTGCGCCCGTCTGAGCCAAGAGGCGGCTGCTCCAACAAGGTCCCGTGCCGATATCCAAAACCCAGGAGTCTCGCTTCAAATCAAGGTGGGTGATGAGGACTTTAAAATCGGGACCGAAATAACACGTGTGCGGCCAAAGTTCGTGAAGCGTTTCAGGAAATTGCGCAATCAGTTTAGCGTCGGTCAAACGATCACTGCCCGTGTATGTGGAATTTTCATATTCGAGTTCGCGTTTGACCGCTTCGTGGTCAAAACCGGTGGCAAATCGAATGATGCCGTCTTCAATGTCGAAAGCGTGTTCGGTCGCGCCCGTGCAAGTAAGCTTCCCACGACGAATTTCATTTTTGTCTTCTTCAAAGGGCGTCACTTTCAAATCAGCCGCGCAGCGCGGACATTGCAGAACATCGAGGAGTTTGGTTTTCATTCTTAATTGAGCGAAATGTTTTTTTCCGCAAGGTCGTTAAAGGAAATGACCTGCAAATCTTTTCGTCCGGCCAAATAGTGGGCCGTCTCGTGGAGCAAATTAATGAAGCGTTCGTCCGGAGTTTTGTCGCGAAAATATTCCCACCAATGCGTGACCAAAACCGTCACGCGCCGACTCTCAATGCTTTTTTTAATTTCATCAAGCATGGTGTCGTAAGAGCGATGATACGAAAGGTGACAACCGGGGTGCGTGAGCAAAATCGTCTCGCCTACGCGCCAGTGCGGCGTGCCCAAAGTTTTTTTGAGCGCATATTTCGGCCACCAACTCAACGGCAGGCGGTTTAATTGATACCAACCAGTGGAAAGGATCCGAAAACGTTTCGCCACTTCTGCATAAGCTGGGCGGGACAGTTGATCATTCGGCGCTACGAAAGCGGTGGGCCTAGGGAAACCCGCCTCGAGTAAAAACTTTATTCCTTCATCAAGTCGATTGCCCATGTCCACGCGATTTTGCTGGGCAAATTCATAAGTTTTATTGACGAACTCGTGACGGCAACCGTGCTGCAAAATGTGAAAACCGGAATTGGATTTTAGGTATTCGACAAGCTTCGCGTTGTTGCCGAGGGGAAGGTTTTTTGGAGTCGAACCATTTTTCGCCATCAAAAATAATTCTTCCTTGCCTTCTGCATAGCTGGCATCGGTCGAAACATTCGGAATGGTTGCCAGATTAACAGACAGTCCGTGGTCAAGAAATGGCCGATAAAGCCGCTCCAGACAATCGATCGGCGTCAACGCATTTGTGTCATCGTCTCGCAAAATGACGTATTTCATCGCTTCTCCTCGATCAATTCTTCGTAAAGATTTTTAACAGTTTCCGCCAAAATATTTGTATCAAACTTTGTTTGCACCAATTCCGAACCGGTCGCTCCCATGTGTCTGGTTTTCTCAGGATTGCTCAACGCCGCATCGACAGCTGCGTGAAAGTCTGCT
Source organism: Verrucomicrobiota bacterium (assembly GCA_039925885.1). Taxonomy (GTDB): domain Bacteria; phylum Verrucomicrobiota; class Verrucomicrobiia; order Limisphaerales; family CANJXF01; genus CANJXF01. The sequence goes on along the minus strand of JBDSYB010000120.1, from coordinate 8,212 downwards.
GCTTTGTCCAAGTCAAAAATCCAGCCCGTTGAACCCTCGGTAATCAAGTCCGATGCGCCGGAAGTTCGACTGGAAATCACCGGTGTTCCTGCGGCCCACGCTTCGAGAATGACCAATCCGAATGGTTCGGAGATTGACGGTAGAAGCAAGACTCTCGCTTCCTGAAACAGCCCGACCAAACGAGGATCGCCAGGAGGAAGGCCGCCCGTCAAAATAATACGATTTCCCAAACCGCGTTTTTGAATTTCGCGTTCGATTGATTTGCCGTAAGCCGCATCAGTGCAGGAACCGGCCAAAACAAAAATCGCATTGGGATGTTTCTGGAACAGAACAGCGGCTTGCTCCACCAGCCAGCTTTGATTTTTGACTGTGTCAATGCGACCAACCGAAAGTAAAAGTTCTTTGCCCTCAATTTGGGGAAAGGCCAGGCGCGCCTTGTCCCGCGACTCTTTTTGATAGTCCGCCGCAGGCACCCCGTGGGGTTGAACGATGACCCGCTGTTCAGGATATTTTTTCCGCAAAAGGGCGGCCTCAGTTTTGTTGCAAGTAATTATGGCGCTGGCATCTTGCAATACACGGCGCGAGCGCAAGGCAAGCCCGAGAACCTTGCCCCACTCAAATCCACCTTTCAACGGTTCGGCCAGATGTTCCTGTGCGGCCACTGGCAAATCTAAAACGCCGCCATGAATTGTCACCACCAGCGGAATGCGTCTCAACCTCGCCACTGTCAGCGCGATTCCTCCGAGCCGGTTATGAGTGTGCGTATGAATTAGCGAAAGATTTTTTTCATTCCACAAAGACCACAAAGCGTCGAACGACATTAAGTTTCCGCCCATCGCAATCAGCGCGGTGCGTTGTTCCTCGGAAATTCCCCAAACGGGAACGGAAGCCTTGAAGCGTTTGACCTGAAAGCCCGCTTCAGCAAACGGGTCGCGCTCTGCCGTTGGACTTATGACAGGACAATAGGCAATTGAATTGACGCCATGATGATGCAAGCCATCAAACAATCGTTTGACCGCTGTTTCTGTTCCTCCCCACTCCCTGGGGTTATATTTTCGTAATAAATGGGCTACTCGCATGAGATTCCGGGAAAGCACCCGCTGAACACTTGTAGCAGAGTTTGCGCCGGATGCTGAATTTTTTGTATGAGATCGGGCAGTTTTCAAAAAGAGGAAAAACTGCCGTTGTTCACGAAAACTCCTTTAACCCCGTTTTTTTGGAAATAGATTAACCAAAAACCGGGTGCATAAATTCCAAGATAAACACCCATTAAAAAATTCCTGATTGAGAAGAAGACCAATTTTCGTAAACTGCGGCGCTTGGAAACAAAAGAAATAATTAAATACGGCGCGCTGCTTTTTCTCTATTTGCTTCTGCCCCCGCTGTTGGGGTTCCTCTTGCGGGGTCGAAAATTTTTGCAACGAATCGCATTTTTTGCGATGTGTTTCATGACCATCTCCGGTTTAGTTTCCGCTGCAGAATGGGGGTTGACGCTTGGTTACATTCCTGAATACCGGGGTCACGCGCGGGGCTTTCATTTTTATTTCAACGAAGTTTTTGCGTTGTCGCTCATCATTGCCGCAGCGCTCGAACCCAAATCCCGATTCAGATTATTTCCGCCAGGACTGTGGCTTTACCTGCTCTATGGAGTCTTAAGTTTGATTTCAATCGTCAATGCGCCTTCCGCGCTTTATGTGTGGATGGCCGCCTTCAAAGTTTTCAAAGCGTCCCTGATTTTCATTGCTGCCTATAATTTTGTGCGCACGGAAAAAGATATTCGATTTTTTCTGAAGACGATGAGCATTACGCTTTTTTGGGAATTTCTCATCGTCATCAAAATGAAATATCTGGATGGACGCCACCAGATCCTTGGAACCTTCGAGCATCAAAACGCCCTCGCCATGTATGTGAATTTAATTTCCATGGTTTTGCTGGCGGCGGGTGCTGCGGCAAAAGGATTTTGGGCCAATGCCTTTCTGCTCGTCTTTCTGTGTTGCGCAGTGATGGTTGAATTCACCTTGTCACGAGCCGGTCTGGTCATTTTTGGATTCGGGATGGTCGTGGTGATGGGGCTAACGCTGCTCGAAAAGTTTACCACCCGTCGTCTGGCTGTCGTAGGGTTTATCGCGGTCTGCGCCGTGTTGGGTGTCGCCAAGACATTGGATACCATCATTGATCGGTTTAACGATCCTTACACCTACGACAGCAAACAAACGCGCATCATGCTCAAAGCCGCTTCATGGAAAATGTTTCAGGAACATCCGCTGGGCGTGGGCTGGAACAATTATGGCGTGGTGATCAACAAACCCTATCATTACGGCGACAAAATCGATGAGTACTTTCGGCAACACGGCGAACGGGTGGATCCAAACGCACCCAAAGGAATTGAAGAAGGACTTTATTATTTGTTGTTGGGTGAAACTGGTTTTCAGGGCTTAGCCGCCTACCTGGCGCTGATTGGCCTTTTCCTGTGGTGGAATATTCGCGGAGCCTGGCATTTTCGCGGGCAATTTCTCGGGGCCGCCAGCATCGGCTTCGGTGTGGGTTGCCTGGTGAATTATCTGCAGAGTTTCGTGGAACGTGTTTTGACGCAGCCGCGTAATCTCATGCTGTGGCTTCTCATTTTGGCGTTGACCGCGAAAATTGAAGTGTGGCGTCGCCAATCCGTGCGACAGCGGAAAACGAATTCTTCGGCGCAAGATCGTTTCGCCGCCCAAGAGGCCGCGACGGCTTCTGAAACGTAGTCGGATGAAAGTGGGGTTTGCTGGCGCATAAACTGGAGATTTAATTTTCGAGTTGCGCGGTTGCGGAAAATTGAGTCGCGTTTATTTTTTCCTAAGAACGTCCGCCAATGGTCTCAAATTTTTAAAAATTCTATGGAACAAACAATTACTCCCCCAAATTCTCGACTCACTCAAAAGAATTTTTCTGCTCCGAACGTCATCCGGCTGCGCGACCTGATCGTCAACAGCTATTTGATTAGCGAAACAAATGGAACATGGTGCCTAGTGGACGCCGGCATGTCTCCCGGGCACGCCGAGAAAATTTTCCAAGTTGCCGCGCAACATTTCGGAGCCGAGTCGAAACCCGCCGCCATTTTTTTGACTCATGGACACTTTGATCATGTGGGCAGCTTGAAAAATCTTTTGCGCCGCTGGAACGTTCCTGTTTATGCGCATCGTCTGGAGATGCCGTATTTGACGGGGAGGGCCAGTTATCCTCCTGCAGATCCTACGGCGGGCGGCGGCTTGATGACGCGCCTTTCTCCGCTGTTTCCGACAACGGGAATTGATGTGGGCAATCAAGTTCAGACTTTGCCCGGAGATAATTCCATCCCACTCATGCCGAGTTGGAAATGGATTCACACGCCGGGACACACGGCGGGCCATGTCTCATTCTTTCGCGAATCGGATAGGACGTTGATCGTAGGCGATGCGTTCGTGACGGTGAAAAATGAATCTGCAATTGCCATCTTATTTCAAAAGCAGAAAGTCAATCGTCCGCCCTCTTCTTTTACCACCGACTGGGAACAAGCGCGTCAATCCGTCGAAAAACTGGCTGACTTACGACCGACATACGCTGCCACCGGCCACGGCATTCCGATGCATGGGAATCAATTGCGCGAGCAGCTAAACGACCTCGCCGCAAATTTTTCGGGGATCATGCCCAAGGATGGAAGATACGTTCGTGAACCAGCCGTGGCCGATGCCAACGGAATTCGTTTTCTCCCGCCGCCTATTTCTGATCCATTGCCAAAGATGATGGGAATCATTGCCGCTCTCACCATCGGGATTTGCGTCTCGCGAAAAATTGGAAAACGAAAAACACGCCGCTCCTGATTTCAAGCAGCATTGCGCGCCGCCTGCACGAACTCCCAAATTTTCCCGTGATCTTTTTTTCCAGGAGCGCTTTCCACTCCGCTGGAAACATCCACGCCAAAAGGTTGCACTTCGCGCACGGCGTTCCTGACATTCTCCGGCGTCAAACCGCCTGCCAAAAAAATCGGTTTGCCAAATTTTTTTGCCTGCACCGCCAGGTCCCAGTTAAACTTCTCGCCCGTCCCACCGGCTTTTCCATTCACAAAACTATCCAGCAAAAAAACGTCCGTGCGGTAATCGGGCATCGGTAACAAGGAGTCCGCATCTTTCACGCGAAACGCTTTGATGCTCATGACGCCGAAGCTCGCGCAAAATTCCGGGGATTCATCTCCGTGAAATTGGAGAAGGTTCAGCGCGCACGCGCCCAACGCGGTCATCACCAAATCCGGGGAGGGGTTGACGAACACACCCACTTTTAAAATCCATGCAGGAAGATGCCGCACAATTTCCGCAGCGGTTTCCACAGTGACCGCTCTTGGGCTTTCCTCATAAAACATAAAGCCAAGCGCATCCGCGCCCGCTTCAACGGCAGCGGTCGCGTCAGCGAGATTGGTGATGCCACATATTTTTATCTTCACGTCCATGGGAATGCCGTCAAGTTTCCACGAACTTTTGCAAAAGCCAATGCCCGAATTATTCGTGGAAAAAATCCGTGCGATTAAAACGGCATCGAAGCGTTGGTGAAATAAAATTAAGAAGTGTCTGCAAAAATTAGTGCCAAATTGTAATTCGAAAAATAAATTGGACGACTAATTCGTAGTTTGCCGACAAAAAACTTTACTGAAATTGCCAGACGAAATTTTGTCATCGAAAACTTTTTAAACAAAACACTGGTCAACGAAAAAAATTGTCGTTACAAAAAGCGACGTGAACCAAGAAACCATTTCTAAATTGATCGGAGGTGAATTGCATGGCCACGAAGAAAAAACCGGCTGCAAAAAAAACAGCTGCTAAAAAACCCGCTAAAAAAGGCGGAAAACGTTAATCACCTTTAAACCCTCAGGATGGAAATCTGTAACCCAGGTTTCCATCCTGTTTAATTTTCACCTTTGATTTTTGCTGATGGCCAAACTTGTTTTTGATATCGAGACGTCCTGCCTCCCTCTGGAAAATTTCGACGAGACCCAGCAGGAATATCTTTTTCGCGATGCGCAGAAGCTCCCTGAAATGGAACAGGCCAATCGTCGCGCAGAAATCCACCGGCAATTCAGTCTGTGGCCTTTCACCGCGCACGTTGTCTGCATTGCGATGGTTAATGCAGAAACCGGCGGCGGCCAGGTTCTCTTTACTGCGGAGGATTTCGAGGAAGAAGCGGCGGAGACAGGCCCGGTTAAATTCGTCCCGTGCGCCGACGAAACCGAAATGCTCACCGCCTTTTGGGATGTCTCGCGGCATTATGATTCCATCGTCACTTTTAATGGACGCGGATTTGATGTGCCTTTTATTTATCTTCGCTCCGCGTTGCTGAATGTTCCCATCACGCGAAAGAATTGGCTCGGTTATCGTTTTCAAACCGAGCCGCATTGTGATCTGGCTGAACAATTGACATTTTACAATGTGAGTGGACGCGAAGGCGCGGCGCGAAAGTTCAACTTGGATTTTTATTGTAAAGCGTTTGGGATCGAGTCGCCAAAGAGTCATGGCGTCACGGGGATGGATGTTAGCAATCTGTTGGCGGAAAAACGTTTTCGCGACATTGCGGAATATTGTTTGCGTGATGTGCGCGCGACCGTTTCGCTTCATCAAATCTGGAAAGAGCGCCTGGCGGGAATCAAATAATGCGCTTTCAGGAATGCTCTTCGCTCGTTTGTTTTGCGTTGAAAGAAGAAGCGGACGCGTTTCAAAAAATCGCAAAGGAGGATTCAGCGCGACGAATTCTGCTCACTGGCATTGGGAAAAAAAATGCGGAAAAACAATTGCGCGTTTTTCTCGCGTCACATTTGCCAAGCCACGTATTCACGTGCGGTTTTGCCGGCGGCTTAAATCCTTCCCTGAATTTGGGCACGGTGGTTTTTGCCACGGAAGATATTTCCCTGCGCGAAAAGCTTCTCGCCACCCACGCAGTGCCTGCCAAAATATTTTGTGCCTCCCGAATTGCGATCACCCGCGCAGAAAAAGAATTGTTGCGCGTCGAGACAGGCGCGGACGCCGTGGAAATGGAATCAGGAACCATTCATGTGATCTGCCGCGAACATGGAATTCCTTGCGCGACCGTGCGAGTCATTTCCGACTCCGCGTCCGAAGATTTGCCTCTGGATTTTAACCAACTTTCCAAATCGGATTTGAGCATTGATTATAGCAAGCTTGCGGGGGCAATCATCAGGTCACCCAAAAAAATTCTAAGTTTGTGCCAGTTGCAAAAAAAGTGCCGTTTTGCGAGTGAGCAATTGGCCAACGTTCTTGCTCAACTCACTTTTCCTTGAGCGAAACTTCGGCGATCACGTCGGGGGAGTGAACTTTTGGTTTGGATTTTTCACTGAAACTAATCAGGGCGGCGCCGATCATGATGAAAAAGACCCCGGCCCAACGCAGGCCTGAAACATGTTCGCCCAAAAAAATCATCGCCGCAAAAGTGGCGAAAACAAAACTCAAAGCCGTGAGCGGCCACAGAAAACTGACGTCACTTTTTGCCATCAAAACCAGCAGGCATCCAAAGAAGAGCGCTTCAAAAAGAACGCCTAATAAAATTTGCGGGCTGGTAACGCCAAGTTTGATCAGTCGCACAACTTCCTGAATGCTGAACGGATTCATCGGACCCATTTGTGTCATTCCTTTTTTTAAAAGAACCACGCCGGTTGATTCGAAGGCCAGTCCCACAATTAAGATGAGCAAAAGCTTGAACATAAATTTATAAATCCTGGTAACGAATCAATTGAATGCCGGAACTTTTAACCAAAGTTTTTATGCGCGGGCTGATCAAGGCATCAAATTCATTTTTAAATTCCGTGAGTGACGGATGCGAGTAAAGCTCCGAATCGCCGGGAGGAAGCAGTGGCAATAATTCAGCGATGAATTTCTCGTCCACGCGGCCATTTTGCAGGAGGCCAAAAACTTTTTTTGTATGTCGAATCTGAGCGCGTCGCAGTTGGGGACGCGCCCATTTAGAAAGCGATTTATAAATAATCCCATGACTGAGTCGGTAAAAAAAATGTCCCCGCGCCAGTTTGAAATTCAAACCAAGCGGGTCCGAGGTCAAACGTAGTCGTGTGATTCCCCACCGAACGGCGTTTTCCCGCAAAATCGCGAACACGGTTGGATGCAGATGAATGTTGAGATGTCCATTGACATGATCCAGAAAAAGGCCTGTCGCGCGAAATTTTTGAAACTGAGATTCAATTTCAGAAAAAAGTTGCTCTTTTAATCTGGGGTTGAAAAAAAAATGCAGGCCGGCCGCGACGGCGTTGTTGGAAAATTCATTTCGAGAATTGGTCAAGGCAGGAATTTTTTTTTTGGAAAGTGCCGAACGGCCACAGACCAAAGCGAGATGCAGACCGACGCCAAGTTGTGGATTTTGGCGGGCAATCGACACGCCTTCTGCGGCGTGTGGCTCGTTCACCATCAAACTGGCGCTGGTTAAAATGCCTTCCCGATGCGCGCGGGCGACCGCTTCGTTGATTGAAGGAGAACGGCCAAAATCATCGGCGTTGACGATGAGACGGCGAGGCTGGTCAGGAGCCGCCATAATTAGCGGCGACGCGCCCGGACGAAAGGCGGAGCCACGCCTGAAAAATGAGAAAAAGTTTTTGCGCTTTGTTCAACCGCGTCGGCTTCGGGCCAAAGACATTGAATCTTTCCCGCTCCAATTTTTGGAGCAATCGCCAGTAAACCGCGCCCATTAATTCGGCGGCGACCATGGATTTTCGGTCGGCGGCGGGCAGCGTGTTTTGCGCAAGCCGATAAAACTCTCGCGCCTTTTCCGCCACGGATTTCGCGAGGCGAAAATAGTTTTCAGAAAATTTGCCCTCCAAAATTTCGCTTTCCAGAACACGGTGATTCCTCATCTCGGCAGCAGGCAGATAAATTCTTCCGCGCTCGGCATCCGTTTTCACGTCCCGCAAAATGTTGGTCAATTGGAGAGCCTGGCCGAGGTAAATGGCATAGTCGCGCGGCGGGCTGTTTTTATAGCCAAAGATTTCGATGCTTAACAAACCAACCACCGAGGCAACGCGATAACAATAGTGTTCGAGGTCTGCAAAAGTTTCGTAACGCTTGATATCTAGATCCATTTCAACGCCGCGAATTAATTCATCAAAATAATCGAAAGGGAGTTTATAGCGGGCGATCACGGGTTGCAGTTCCTGGTTAACGATAAATTGCGGCTGGCCGTTTTCGCA
>JBDSYB010000119.1:0-19075 GCA_039925885.1 Verrucomicrobiota bacterium | reverse complement strand
ACGTCCTTGCCGAAAGACTCCACATGAAAAGCGATAGCGGAGCGGACATCCGCTAACGCCTCCTCGTAAGTCTCACCCTGTCCAACCACGACGCCGGTCAGCCCGAGCGGATACGCAACGTAGCCATCAGAGTGTTTCTCCACGACGACTTTAATTTGTTTTGTGGCTTGTTCGCTCATGCCGCCAGTGTGCTCGCGCTGGCTGCGTGGGTCAAGTCGGGGAAAGGGTGACAAAAGAGTTTTTACTGCAAATTTTAATTTTCCAAGAACCGCAAATTCGCGAAAAGAAGTTATTCGCCCCCGCGCTGCCGTGATAAACCTCAACACTGTCCTAACGCGGATCAATCATCCAGAGCGGGGGCAACTGGTTTCTTCGTAGATGGATTTCTTGAGCACAGTGTCAAAACGATGATCGTCCGATTTGACAATTTCGGCTGCGGGCCAAAGATGATTATTGGCCGTTCAATTATTCTGGGTGCAAGCTGGATCACGGGGCGGCACGAGCAGACGCGTCCCCGAGACACGCGGCAACTTGTGCGCGGAGAAAGGCAAATTTTTTTTCGTGGCGCGATCCGGGCGTTGCGCAAATAAGTTTCGCCTTTGAGAATTTCTTTGTGCGGCTCAGACATTTTTCAACACCTTCCGTAAAAATTTACCAGTGTGCGAGCGGTGGTTCGCCGCAATTTCCTCAGGCGTTCCTTCCGCCACAATTTCTCCGCCCGCCGCGCCGCCTTCGGGGCCGAGGTCAATCACCCAATCGGCTTCCGCGATCAGGTCAAGGTTGTGTTCGATGACGATGACCGAATGGCCCGCATCGACGAGGCGTTGCAACACCTCAACGAGTTTTCTTACGTCGGCCATGTGCAAGCCAATGGTTGGTTCTTCAAGGATAAAAATTGATGCATCCGGATTTTGGATTTCCCCCAAAAGCTGACGCGAACTTTGATTTTTTGTCGGCAGTTTTGCCTCGAGTTTTTGATTTTTAAACCCTGCGAGCAGGTGGGTCACAAGTTTCATTCGCTGCGCTTCGCCGCCGCTTAAAGTGGGACTTGTTTGACCCAACTTGATGTAATCCAATCCCGTGTCGCGCAAGGCTTCCAGCGGTCGCCGGATTCGCGACTGCGCCGAAAAGAAATCGATGGCTTCCGCCACGCCCAGAGCAAGAACTTGCGCGATATTTCTTCCACTGAATTCCACATCCAGGGTTTCGCGATTGAAGCGACAACCACCGCAACTTTCGCAGCGCACAAATGCGGGCGGCAAAAAATTCATTTCCAATTTAATCGTGCCCGCGCCTTCGCATTCGGGACAGCGGCCTTGCGCACTATTGAATGAGAAGCGGCTGGGGGAATAGCCGCGCATTCGCGCTTCCGGCATCTGCGCAAAAAGCTGGCGAATCTCGTCGAAGAAACCGACATACGTTGCAGGAATTGATCGTGGCGTGCGTCCGATGGGCGATTGATCGACTTCGTAAACGGCGCGCAGCGAATTAAAACCGCGCAGCGTCATTGTTTTCAAAGCTGGAAAATCAGAGGGTGAAATTTTTTTCGCGTTGGGATGTTTCGATTTCACATTGACTTGCAACATCGGCAGCAAACATTCGCGGACAAGCGTGCTTTTTCCGGAACCACTCACGCCGGTGACCACGACGAATCGGTTCAGCGGAAAATGAACCGTCAAATTTTTAAGATTGTGAACATTGGCGCTCTGAAGTGTCAGCGAATGATTTGTAGCAGCCGAGGTGACGAAGCTCTGATTTTTTTTGCGCTTCAGTGTTGAAGTGAGCCTTCTCAGGTCGGCTCCTACAGAAACTGACCGCCGTTTTCCCGAATGCGGAAAACATTTTTTCTCGCGCAAGCACGAGCCCGTGACAGATTTATTGTTGTGCATCAATTCCTGCAAAGTTCCAGTCGCAACAATCTCCCCGCCATGAATCCCAGCGCCCGGGCCAAGATCAATCACATGGTCGGCGCGACGCATCGTTTCTTCGTCATGTTCGACAACGACGAGCGAGTTCCCGCGGGATTTTAAAATTTCGAGCGCCGATAAAAGTTGTTCGTTGTCGCGCGCGTGCAGGCCAATCGTCGGCTCGTCAAGAATGTACAGCACGCCGCTCAGGTTGGAGCCGAGCTGTGCGGCAAGGCGAATGCGTTGCGCTTCGCCGCCCGACAAACTAGTGGCGCCGCGCCCGAGTTGAAGATAATTGAGACCAACCTCGCAGAGAAATTTCAGCCGCTCGCGAATCTCCGGCAAAATATCGCGGGCGATTTCTTTTTCACGTCCTTTGAATTTCAACGTCGAAAAAAACTCCAGCGAATCTTCCACGGCGGCGTTTCCAATATCGACAATTGTTGGCGGAAGTTCCGAATATTGAATATTGAATTTTATGTTGGATGAATTGAGTCGGACAGATCGGGCGAGCGGGTTCAATCTCGTGCCGTTGCACTCGGGACAAGTTTCCCGTTGGCCTTCTTGCCAGCCGAACCACGATTCCTCGATCGCGTCCGCGCGAGCCCCTCGTTCAACTTCCGGCAAATAAAACAATTCTCCAAAGCCTCGACATTTCGCGCACCAGCCTTGCGAAGAATTGTAGCTGAAATTTTTAGGATCAAGTGCCTCGAACGATTGGCCGCAACCTGGACAAGCGCGCTGCGTCGAATGAACCGAAAGATTTCTGGAATTATCGAGCGCGAACAAAGTTCCACTGCCGAGTTTCAGCGCCTCATCAATTAATTGTTGGGGAGTTTTTTTCGCAAGTTTTGCCAAACGAGGTTTTCTTTCCAAAACGCCCACGACAATTTCCACATCATGTTCACGAAAGCGATCCAGCCGCAGACGATCGGTTGTCGAATAAATTTTCCCATCCGCGCGAACTTCAGCGTAGCCATGTTTCGCCGCCCATTCAGCCACGTCGGTGTGAAAGCCTTTGCGATTTCTCACGATGGGCGCGAGCAAAAGCAAATCACCGCGGCCTTTCAACTCTTCCAGCAGTTTTTTGCCGAGGCGATCTCGCGTTTGTGCTTCGACAGGCAAATCGCACTGCGGACAATATTGAGTTCCCAGCCGGGCAAAGAGAAGCCGGATAAAATGATAAATTTCCGTGACGGTGGCGACGGTGCTTTTGCCTCCGCCGCGCGAATTGCGCTGCTCGATGCTGACCGTTGGCGGAATTCCCGTGATCAAATCAACTTCCGGTCGCGAGAGTTGCTCGACAAATTGCCGGGCGTAAACATTCATCGAATCGAGAAAACGGCGCTGGCCCTCGGCAAATAAAATATCGAAGGCCAATGTGCTTTTGCCCGAACCGCTCACCCCCGTGATGACGACGAATTTGTTGCGGGGAATTTCTACCGAAAGATTTTTGAGATTGTGTTCCCGCGCGCCATGAATGCGTATCACTTCGTCTGTGTTGGAAGCGGATTTTCGAATGCGAATCACGCAAGACTCTTACCACTTCAGTGGGGAGTTCGCAAAAAAACGGCCAGAAAAAAAAGACCGCTTGAAGTTTGAAACTCCAAGCGATCTCCATTTGCTCAGCGCAACCTGGGCAACGCCACCCGTTTCCTAATGAATCTTTCCCAGCAAAACCAGAATCACCAGAATCACCAGAATTGTGCCAATGACTCCGCTCGGCCCATATCCCCAGGAGGAGCTGTATCCCCATGACGGAATCACTCCGAGCAGAAGCAAAACCAAAACGATAATTAGAATTGTTCCGAGTGACATAACTTCCTTCCGTTTTGCCGAATAAGCCGAGTTATTTCACAACCAGATCGTTTTGCACCCATTGCACACCAGTGACCGCGCGCGCCAAGTCCGCTGCCCGTGTTTTTTGAGCCATCGTGTCCACGAAGCCGCTCAACTGCACTTTGCCATTATAAGTTTCCACGTTTACCGCGAGGCCTTTCACATCTGGATCGCGCAAAAGGTCCGCTTTCACTTTGGCGGTAATCGTTTTGTCATCCACGTAGGTTCCCGTGCTGCGATGATACCGATCTCCCGAGCATCCCGTGTTAAAAATCGCAATGCTCATTCCTAAACAAACCATCATACCGACTCCACTGATTAATTTTTTCATATTTTCTCTTGTTACTTTTTTAAACTTACTTTCTTGAAAAAAAATTTTAGAAACATCAGGCGACAATACAATCAGGGGTACGCCTGTTTGGTGTCCTGTAAAAAAATGGCAAGCACACTGAGGGAATCCTTGATCGCTGCGGGCGCAGTCAAAGCTGTGCAAGAGCCTGACCCGTAAAGCTCTCCTTGCACGCCGCCACGGTTGTGGGATCGCCCTCCACGACAATTCGTCCCCCGTCCGCGCCAGCTTCGGGTCCGAGATCGATCACCCAATCCGCAGCCCGGATAACATCCACATTATGCTCAATCACGACGACGGAATGCCCATCATTCACCAGTCGGTGAAATACTTTGAGCAGCACCCGCACGTCATCAAAATGTAAACCGGTCGTCGGCTCATCGAAAAGAAAAAGGGTGGGCTTTTCCTGCTCGTTAAATAATTTTCCCGTCTTTGCACGTGCCAGGTGGCTGACCAGTTTCAGCCTTTGACTTTCGCCACCCGACAACGTGTTGATCGGCTGGCCGATGCGCAGATAACCGAGGCCAACTTCCTGCAAAAGCTCCAAACTTTTCGCAGCGCGCTGAGCCGCTTTCGATTCTGCAAACGTCCGCAGAAAAAGGATCGCTTCATCGACCGTCGCCTCGAGCAATTCCGCAATACTCCGGGAAAAAGTTGAGGGTTCGAGTGTCGCGCGCCCGAATAACCTTGGGCTTTTGACCCGGGGCTTTAGACTCAGCTTGATTTCCAAAATATGCGGACGATAGCGGCGTCCATTGCACTCCGGGCAACGGATAAAAACATCACTGAGGAACTGCATTTCAATTTTTTCAAAGCCCGCGCCGCGACACTTTTCGCATTGCCCTTGCGCGGAATTGAAACTGAAAGCACTTGCGTTCAAACCGCGTTGCCTCGCCAAATCGGTTTGCGCAAACAACTCGCGAATATCCTCAAACGCGCCGATGTAAACCGCCGGATTCGAGCGCGGTGTTTTGCCCAACGCCGACTGATCGACCAGCAAAACCCCACCAAGATTTTCCCAGCCAGAAATTTGAATGGTGGAAATTGGATTGCTGAGTTCGGAAACTTCTTCGTCATCTTCTGAATTCTGAATTCTGTCTCCTGTCTCCTGTTTCTGGAAATTTCTTTCCAATCCCGGCAACAAAACGTCGCGAATGAGGGTTGTCTTCCCCGAACCACTCACGCCGCTGATGCAAACAAACCGTCCCAATGGAATTTCGACGGAAAGATTTTTTAAATTATGAACATTCGCGCCGCGGATCAACAACGTGCTGCCAGCATCCTGCTGGCAGTTCCCATGAGTGGCATCGCCATTTTCTGCCAGCAAGATCCTGGAAGCACGTTCCACCGCTCGCCGCTTCGGAATCTCAATTTTCCTTTTTCCACTGAGATATTTTCCGGTGAGCGACGTTTTGGATTTTAAAATTTCACGAAACGTTCCTTGAAAAACCAGTTCGCCACCCGACTCGCCGTGACCCGGACCCAAATCAACAATTTGATCGGCGGCGCGCATCACGCTGGATTCATGTTCCACCACCACGACGGTGTTTCCCGCGTCGCGAAGACGCTGGAGAATTTTTATGAGCCGCTCGGTATCGCGCGGATGCAAACCAACGCTCGGTTCATCGAGGACGAAAAGCGTGTTGACCAGACCGGAACCTAAACAGGTTGTGAGATTGACGCGCTCCGTTTCGCCGCCGGAAAGTGTGCGGGTGGCGCGGTCCAACGTCAGATAACCAAGGCCGACTTCGTCCAAAAAATTCAGGCGCGAACGGACTTCGTTCAAAGCGAGCGTGAGCGGGTCGTTCGATTTCAAGTTTTTTCGCAGCGCATGATTTGTTTCAACAAACCGCAAAGCTTCCTGAATCGAGAGATGGTAGAACTGCGCAATGTTGATTTGCGTGGCTGCGTCTCGTGAGAGCGCGGCTAATTTCGGAAAGTCAGCCGGCCTCTCACGAGACGCAGCCACGGGAGTTTTCCATGAAATTTTAAATCCCAACGTTTCCAGTTGAAAACGTGTTCCGCCGCAATCCGCGCATGTTTGATACTTCCGATACCGCGACAACAAAACGCGCACATGCATTTTGTAGGCTTTGGATTCAAGCCAACGGAAATAACCTTTCACGCCATACCACGCGCGCGGCCATTCGTGCGCCGAATCTTTGCCGTAACCAGGATCGCCCTCGATGACCCAATCCTGGAATTTGCGCGGTAAATCTTTGAACGGAACGTTCGTGGGAACTTTGCGCAATTTGCAAAACTTCATCATGTCGCGCTGCGATTCTACGCCGGTTTCGGTTTGCCACGGTTTGACTGCGCCTTCAGCCAAAGTTTTCGTGCGCTCAGGAATCGCGAGGTCGTAATCAATCGTGATAGTGCGACCAAATCCGCGACAAGTCGGACACGCGCCGACAGGATGATTGAAGCTAAAAAGGGCAGGAGATGGTTCGCGATATTCGATATCGCAATGCGCGCAATGAAAACGGTTGGAAAAGAAACGCGGCGTGGTCGCATCAATTTCTCGAATCGCCAATTTTCCTTTTCCGAAATGATAAGCCTGTTCGCACGCCTCCACGAAACGTTTGCGATTGGAGTCCGTTACTTTGATTCGATCTTGAACGATGGTGAGAGCGGTTGGTTTTAATTTCGTCAACGCGCTGATTGATTCTTCAATGCGCAGGATTTCATTTCCAACAAGCAATCGCTGATAGCCTTGCTTGGAAATCAACGCTAAAGATTCTTCCAGAGAGATTTTGTCTGAAAGCGGGATGTCGAACGTGACGAGAATCTCAGAAATCGCGGTAGGGACGAGTTCCACCTCGTCCCTAACTTTGTCGTTAGGTCGCGCGCTCGCTGGAGAAATTTGGGACGCGGTGGAACGCGTCCCTACCATGTTTTCCCAGATTATTTGCGGTGAATCTTTGCGCACGAGTTGTCCGCAATTTTTGCAATGCAGTTGTGCCAAATGGGGCCAAAGCAATTTCGCGTAATCACAAATCTCCGTCATCGTCCCGACCGTCGAGCGCGTCGATTTGACCGAGTTGCGCTGTTCGATGGCGATGGCGGGCGGAATTCCTTCGATGCTATCGACCTGCGGTTTGTCCATGCGGTCGAGAAATTGCCGCGCATACGGCGAAAAAGTTTCGATGTAACGTCGCTGGCCTTCCGCAAAAAGTGTGTCAAAGGCGAGCGAACTTTTTCCCGAGCCGCTGAGTCCGGTGACGACGATCAATTTTCCGAGCGGCAAATCGAGGTCGAAATTTTTCAGGTTGTTGTGCCGCACACCGCGAAGGCGAATAAATTTTGGCGCGGACTTTTTCAACATGGCGGCGGAAGTTAATCGCGAATTCCCCTCAGTTCAAATGAAGACAAATGAGGAAGACGCGAATCGCGCGAATGAAGACGAACAAATTGTCCGTTCTGAGAGTCCGCGAAAATTCGTGAAATTCATGTCTGAAGTTTTTTGGAAAAGAACGGCGTTGGCGGCGATTTCGTTGCAGTATTTCTCGGTCTTCTCCAAATCGCTTGACTCTGGTACCGATTCTTGTACCAAGGCAGCGTGATAGGCCAATTTTTTACTCCCGAAATAGTCGCCCAATGTATGTTTCGATTAGCCAATGCTCGTTCTGGCCAAAAATTAATTGACCCAAGTTGTGGCGACGGTGTCTTCGTTCGTAATGCTCCGCACAAATCTGACATGTTCGGCTGCGAAATTGATCCGCAATATAATGATCTCGTCAGCCAGCTTTTGGGGAAAAATCGTTTTTTTGCTGGCGATGCATTGACCAGCTTGTTGCCGCTTTGGGGAACATGTGATCTGGCGATTGGCAACCCGCCTTTTAGCGCCCAAGCAAATTTGGAAAAACGCTCGGAGATTCTTCAAGGATTTGATCTTGGTTTCGGTCATGCATCACAGTGTTTGGAGATTTTATTTCTGGAATTGTTTTTGAAGTTGGTCAAACCAAGAGGGCGCGTTGCCATTATTCTTCCGGACGGTCCTTTAAGCAACAGACCTTTTCAATATGTCCGTGATTGGCTACTGTGCCGGGCACATGTCGAAGCAATCGTAAGTCTGCCGCGCGGCATTTTTACGCGAACGTCCGCCAAGACGAACATTCTCATCATTCAAAAACTGGTTTCAGCCCATCAACCTTACCGCGAGCCTACCTCTCTTTTTGTTTGTGACGATGTAAGCGCATTGAAGCCAATGAGTCTTTCCGATTGGCAGACAGCAGGCGACCATGGGCAAAATGTTGTCTTGGCCGACGAACCAGACTGGCGACCCGAAGCGCAAAATTCGGGTCGGGTGAGTTTTTCCGATGGCGTAAAATTAGGTGATGTTTTCCGGCTACGCACTGGTTTTGCGTTGTATGGCAAGAAGCGCGAGTTGTTTGATTCGCCAAATCGAGACAGAGTTTTATTGATTCGCGCGAAGAATATCGCTCCCGAAGGTGGGTTGCGCCTCAATGATCATTGCGCCTACATCAATCGGCATAGCGATGCTTTTTGTGAAGAGTCATTGGTTCTTCCCGGCGAAATTCTTTTTGTTCGCGTTGGTGCTGGTTGCTATGGACGAACTGCTTTGATTCCGCCGGGACTCAAGGCGCAGGCTGATGATTGGATTCACGTTCTCACACCAATGGCTGACGTGGATTGCGAAGGACTTGCTCGGTGGTTCAACAGCCACGAGGGACGCGATCAACTGCGGCGTCTGGCGAAAGGCGTCGGGACATTGAGTATTTCCAAAGCGTCTCTCGCCGAACTGAGAATTCCAGAACAACTTATCCGGTCAAATGAGGCCGAAAAACCAATCCCTTACAAAATCAAGCCGCACCGAAACGTGGCCGTCCGGGCAAAAAAGATCGAAATGGTTGCTCCCAAAGCACAGGGGCGTCCTCTTTATCGGCGTTGATATTCGGCGCGAGATACTTGAAGAATTTTTCTTGAGTCAGACCGCATTGGAGGCGTCGTTGTCCTTTGGAATCAATCTTTGGATTTACCCAAAAGCCGACTATCAGGGTAAACTTGTGATCAATTTGAAATTGCCGACAAGCATCTCCAAATGCGATACCGGAATTCCATTTTGCCGTTTTGATCGAAATCGGTCCACCATCCGGTTCGGGATTTAAGGAAGCTGGAAAACCCCACTTTTCGGTATAACTGATCGGCGGAGGGTTTTTGTTTGGATGGAGATGCTTTATCATCTCTACACACCATTTTTGGAAGGCAAAACCATGTTGCTGTTCTTCGGCCATGCGACTTGAATGCCGAATTATTAATATATGTACAAGTAAAAAACCGCGCCCATAGCCCGCGAAGCGATCTGAGATTATCTTGCCGAGTTAGTGAATCCATTAGGTGAGAAATTTCAAAATGCTTCACTGTGCGCACTGACTCACAATGAAAGGCCGCCTGGGAAATTCGCGTAAGGCGCGACAAGGTTTTCAAATGGATTCGGAGTTTTTTCAGACATAAATCCTGCAAAAACAGAACTTGCCAACTCATATTTCGACGCATAGATTCTGCCTCCTTTTTGGAAACCAGAAAGAACGCGGTGGAATGGATTTGCCGCAGCTAATTCAAATTTATGTCAGTAAAAATTCGCATGAAACGGGTCGGCACAAAGAATACGCCGGTCTATCGTATTGTTGTCGCCGATGGTCGCAGTCCGCGTGATGGAAAATTCATCGAGGAAATCGGAACCTATCAGCCGCTGAAAAAGGGCGATAATTTCACGGTCGATCTGGAACGCGCCAAATATTGGGTCAGCAAAGGCGCGCAGCCGAGCGACACCGTTGCCAGTTTTCTGAAAAAAGCAGGTCGCGCCGCCGCGCCAGCCGCTTAAGATTTTTTACCCATGCAAGCCTTCCTTGATTTTGTCGTCAAAGGACTGGTCAATCATCCAGAAGCCGTGACGGTCACGCCTGTCGATAAAAATGGGCTGACGGTTTACGAGTTGCGCTTGCATCAGGACGATATTGGAAAAGTGATTGGCAAACAGGGAATGACGATTAACGCGATTCGGTCGCTCTTGCTCGCGGGCAGTGCGAAAAAAGGTCTGCGGTGCACGATTGAAATCGTCGAGGAGAAACCGGCGTAGAAATTTGTAGCGGCGCGTCTGTGACCGCCGAAATGTGGAAGAAGTTTTTTCGAGCATGAAAATTGACGTGCTCACTTTGTTTCCCGAAATGTTCGTGGGGCCGCTGGATTTCAGCATGGTCAAGCGGGCGCGCGATGCGGGAATTTTGGATTTGCGGGTGGTAAATCTGCGGGATTACACCCGCGACCGTCATAAAACGGTGGACGATAAACCGTTTGGCGGCGGGCCAGGAATGCTCCTGAAACCGGAGCCGATCTTTGAAGCGGTAGAAAATTTGGCGAACGCGAAAACGCGCGTGGTGATGCTGACGCCGGTGGGGCGAAAGTTTAATCAGCAGATTGCGCGAGAACTTTCGCAACAGGAACACTTGTTGTTTCTCTGCGGTGCGTACGAAGGATTTGACGAACGGATTCGCACGCTCGCGCACGATGAAATTTCGATAGGCGATTTCGTTCTGACGAATGGCGCGTTGCCAGCGATGGTGATGATCGATGCGATCACGCGTTTGTTACCCGGCGTTTTGGGCGATGAACAAAGTTCAGCGGACGAATCGTTCAGTCACGAAATGTTGGAATATCCGCATTACACACGGCCGGCGGAATTTCGCGGAATGAAAGTTCCTGAAGTGTTGTTATCAGGCAATCACGCGGAAATTGAAAAGTGGCGACGCGAACAGGCCAAGACGCGGACGAAAGAACGCAGGCCAGATTTGTTGGAATAATTTTGTAGCGGCGCGTCTAGGATCGCCGCTGAAATCGGAAAAGAATTAGTTAGCGGCGGTCACAGACGCGCGGCTACAGGAAAGAAAATTTATGAACCAGGCAATATTAGATAAAATTGAAACCTCTCAGTATCGCAAAGACGACGCGAAATACGCCGTCGGCGATTCCGTGCGCGTCCACACCAAAGTCGTCGAAGGCGACAAAGAACGTGTCCAGATTTTCGCTGGCATTGTGATTGGCAAACGCGGACATGGATTGAACGAAACTTTCACCGTCCGCCGCATCAGTTACGGCGAAGGTGTGGAACGCATTTTCCCAAAACATTCTCCGCGTGTCGAAAAAATTGAAGTGGAGCGCCGTGGTGATGTTCGCCGCGCGAAACTCACCTACTTGCGCAAACGTATCGGCAAAGGCGCTACGCTGGTTAAAGAACGCGGAACCACTGCCGCTGAGCGTGAAGCTTTGGCGGCGGACAAAAAGTCGGCCAAAGCAAAAGCGGCGGCCGCGAAAAAAGAGTCCGCCGAGCCAGTGCCCGCCACAGCCGAAGCGGCAACCTGATCGAAGAAAAAATTTATACAAAGCGAGGCTTCGGCCTCGCTTTTTTATTTGCAACGGTGTGATTCAGGCACTTGGTCGGCGCTCAGTTTCTCTGAAAATTCTCCATCAATTCCGCGTAAGCCGCGTTGATAATTTTAGCTCGCTGCTCCGCCATTTTTTGCCAATCGCCGCTCAAGGTCGCGAACTTATCCGGATGGCATTGTTTAATTTGTTTGCGGTAGGCGGATTTGATTTCCGCCGCGGACGCTGTTTGGGAAACGCCCAATATTTTGTGAGGCCCCGGGGGTTCTTCCTTGGGCGGTGGAGGTGTTGGACGTGGGGGCGGGCGCGGAGGAGTCTTCGGGCGCGACCGGGAATTTGGGTTGACCTCAATTTTAATGCGAATGCCCAGCACCTTGGCCAGTTCAGCGCGCAAATCGCTCGTGAGGGAAATTCCACTTGGCTCGGTTTGCAAAAAGACCACGCCGGCTATGTCGCGCAACTGCGGAAAAATTTTCACGGCATTGCATTCCGGCACCAATTGCGTCAAGTCAGCGAGCGAAACTCGCGAACCTTTTTGCAGAAGAATTGCTAAAACCTTGGCACAACATTTGATGTCCATTTGCAGCAAGGTGCAGGATTTGTAAAACATCGAAATCGCCGACATAAACCATTGCGGTCCCGCGTAGAGCAGTTGCTTGAAAATTCCGTCGTCATGCAGGGGGCGGGATAAAAGAATGTTTAAAGCGCGAGCGAGTCCGGTATCGGAGACGTGAACTTTTGCCCTCCGATATTTTGCATTACGGAAATAAGCTGCGTTTCTGCGATAGTAGCTGGCAAAAAGCCAGATCAAAAAACCAACGCAAAAGGTGATGCAAAAACGGATCGGATCGTAAAAATCCTGGTCGGAAACTGATCGGATCAGAGGTGTAACAATTTTGAAGAGGATATAACCTGCCGCCCATGCGACGGCGCTTGTGAAAGCAAGGATGACCAGACTGGCCGCCAGACAAATCGCGCCGACGGGCACATTCAAAATCGCCTCGACGAATGTTTGTCGCGCCAGCCATCGTTCAATCTCGGCGGTTTTCATCGCGAAACCATCCAGGGATTTTGTTTACGCAATAAATTCAGAATGCAATTTGACTGTTAGCGAGGCCGACTGGCCGGGAGACAAAACCAAACTGTTTTCGGACACGTTGCCAGATTCCACGCAGACCATCCGCAAATATTCGTCGTCGCCGAAATCCGCCATGGCCTTCGCTTTCGCGATCCAAGGGTTCCACACCACCGTCGAATTGGAGCCTCCCTTTTCGATGATAATTTTGCGACTCAAACCAGCGTCGTGAATTTCCGTCGTGTCTCTGGTTTTAACATAAACTCGATCCGTTTCTCCGGAAAATTTAATCTGCCCGTTCGTCTCTTTTTTTCGTGCGAACCCCTCGACTTTATCGAGATAATCGACGCCCTTCAAACCGCTCACCGAAACGCGATGAATGTCGCCAATGTTAAAATAAGTGTGCAGACAATTCTCGAAAGCAAACCCCTCGCTGGAACGATTGGTCACTTTTAATTCCAGCACAAGAGCTTCGCCGACACTGACAAAATATTCGGCGGTAAAGGGCGGGAATTCAGCCGCCTCGGGTGAAATCGGCAGCGAGAAATGCAAATCGACCGCGCAGGAATTTTGGACGATTTCCTTGAGTTCCCAATTCTGCGTTCGCGCAAAACCGTGCATCGGCTTGCCTTCCTTCGCGCCGAACCATGGAAAAATAACCGGCACGCCGCCACGGATTGGCTGATCATTTTCAAAACGGCTTTTGTCGCTCAAAAATAATAGCGGAGCTTCGCCTTTGCGCTGGAAATGGGTGACGTGTGCGCCGTGCAAATAAATTTCAGCTTCGCTCACGGCGGTTTGCACATGAATTTTTGCAAGGCCACCGTTGCCTTTGACGAATAGGATGCGATTGGAGTTTTCCATACTGATTCAAATAGGTTGCCGCGAAGATAGCTGCGTAAAACGCCGCGGCGAACTTTTTCTGTTTTCATTCGCGCAAAAACTCCCTAGCGTTCGCCTCACTTATGGCGAAATCATCTTATAAATTTTGTTTTGGTCCGTGGAATCTCAGCGAAGGCTCCGATCCCTATGGCCCAACCACTCGTCCCGCGCAAACGTTCGATTGGAAACTTGGCGCGTTAAAAAAACTCGGCTTCGACGCCATGATGTTTCACGACGACGACGCCGTTCCTGACATCGACAGCAAATCCAACGCGCAAATTTTCAAGGAAGCCAAGGAACTAAAAAAACGTTTGGACGGCGAAGGCATTGCCGCTGAAATGGTTGCGCCGCGCTTGTGGTTCGCCCCGCAGACGATTGACGGCGCTTACACGAGCAACGATCCGAAACATCGCCAATACGCGATTGACCGTTCGCTCCGCTGCATTGACATCGGAAAAATTCTCGGAACAGATTTGCTCGTGTTGTGGCTCGCGCGTGAAGGAACTTATTTGCGCGAGGCAAAAAACGGAAAACGCAGCGTGGAATTGATGGTGCAGGCGTTCGACAAAATGTTGGCGCACGATAAAAAAATTCGTCTTTCCATCGAACCGAAACCGAATGAGCCGATGGATCACGCTTACGTTCCGACGATTGGCCACGTCCTCGCGGTGGCGCATCTGACGCGCGATCCGAAACGAGTCGGCGCATTGATAGAGAGCGCACATTGCATTTTGGCCGGGCTTGATCCTGCTGATGAAATTGATTTTGCGATGACGTTTGGAAAATTGTGGTCGCTGCATTTGAACGATCAGAACGGATTGAAATACGACCAGGACAAACCGTTCGGCAGCGCGAATCTTCGCAGCGCGTTCAATCAGGTGCGCGTTCTTGAGCGAAATAAATATGGCAGCAATGGCGAATACGTTTGCTTCGACGTGCATCCGTTCCGCACGACAAAAGTAGAACATTGGCTCGCGCATCTGGACAACAGCCGCCGCACGTTTTTGAAGCTGGTGCAGAAAGCGCGCAGCTTTAATGAAGCAAAAGCGAAGGAATTAATTGCCGACCGCAACTATCAAGCGCTCGATCAAATGGTGATCGAACATTTGTTGGGGAAGTGATTTGGGTAGCACCTGCCTTCGGCGGGTGCGAAAATATCCACCCGAAAAAGTGAAACGAGAGATCTTCTCGCACCCGCCGGAGGCAGGTGCTACCCGAAATTTACGAACTCGCGCTGGTGTAATGCCGCATTGCGAAGCGCCAACCGAATTCGGAAAGCACGAAACAAAACACGGCGGTCACAACGAGCAACACCATTTCCCACGGCGCTTGTATCTTTTGCGCGATCAATTTCGCAGGAACATTTGCGACGAGTAGCATTGGAATCGCGAACGTAAAAAAGGCTCTGAAGAAACCTTGAAACGCCGAGTCGGGCATTCGCGAAATGTTGAACAAGTTGTAATAACCCCAAACGATTCCCTGTGCGCGAACCGTCCAAAAGCTGATGCTCGCGAGCAAGAACATCAGCGAATAATGGATGACAATTCCGGCGAGGCACAAAGCGAGAAATCCAAAAATCTGGGAAGCGCTGGGGCTGACGTGAAGTTGTTTTGCGGCGTAAGCCATCACGGCAAGGCCGGACGCGCCGTTGACGAATCCGCCCAAATCCACTTGTCGAAGTGAAATCAGAAAACGTGTGTTCACGGGCAGGAGCAACATGAAATCGAGTTTGCCGGTGCGAATGAGTTCGGAAAGTTGCGTGCAGTTGACGAGGAAAAATGCTTGAAAAATTTGCTGAATGAAATGGCTCGCGCCAATCAGCATCACGACCTGCCATTTCGTCCAGTCGCCGATGTGATCGGTGTGGAGATAAATCACGCCAATGAATGTGAGTTGCAAACCGAACCAAAGCAGTTCGACAAAAATCCAGAGAATAAAATTCGATTTGAAACCCATTTCGCGCACGACAGAATTCCGCCAGAGCGCGCCATAGATTTTTGCGTAGCGTTTGAAGTTCATGCGCAAAAAAGATTATGACTAAGAGTAGGTTTAAGATTAAGAGCCGATTCACTTTTCTTAATCCTACTCATAGTCCTAATCTTAATCTCTCCTTGTTCATTTAACCTCCCACAGCCGAATATTTTCGAATTCCCCGACTCCAGACAAATCGCGCGAGAAAATAAAACGTGATGAGCCAGAAAGTTTGGATGAATATTCCTTGCCACAAAGCAGCACCGTGAATTTGCCCAAGATAAACGCTGATTGGAAAAAAAAGCAGATACGGAAACGGCGTGAAGTTGAGCACGGCGGCAATTTGCGGGGGCAAAATATCGAGGGGAAAAAGATGTCCGCCAGCGATGTATTCAAACGCGAATAAAATAAAAATAAACGTGGACACTTCCAAAACCCAGAAAGCAAGCAGCGCCATGGTGTAGGACATTAAAAATTGGAGCAATGCCGTCATCGTGACGGAGATGCAAAACAGACCGAAAGTTTCCAGATTCGCAGGGGCCACGAGGTATTTTCGCATGAAGAAAATAAAAAGTCCGAGCGGAATGAGTGAAACGAGGACGAAAATAAATCGTCCCGCGATGAACAAACAAAATCGGTAAATTAAATAATCAATCGGCTTGAGCAAAAACTGGCTGATGTTTCCGTCCTTGATGTCAGCGGCGATTTGCCAATCGTCTTCGCTGACGGCGGTGAGCGCATCGACAATAGTGACGAGCAAGTAATAGGAAATCATTCCCGCCAAACTGTAACCCGCGACATTCGAGCCAATTTCTTTTCCTTCGTAAATTTTGCGCCACAAATAAATCGTCGCCATAAGCGGAATCAGTCCGAAGGCCGCGCGAAACAAAAAGTTCACGCGATAAACCATCATATTTTGAATTCCCGTCGTGATGACGTGCCAATATTTTCCCATCGGAAATAAATTGCCACATAACAAAATGAAGGGAGAGAAAAATTCAACGGGGTAGCACCTGCCTCCGGCGGGTGCGAATTTAAATCGTACGCCCCGCACCCGCCAGAGGCAGGTGCTACCCGTCAAATTCAAACTTGGTGTTCCTGTGGCGCTCCGGTTAAATCAGCCGCGTGCCAACGAAAGTCATCGCGCTCGCAAATCAAAAAGGTGGTGTCGGGAAAACCACGACCTCCATCAATCTCGCCGCGTGTCTCGCTGCTGCCGGAAAACGTGTTTTGCTTTTTGACCTTGATCCGCAAGCCAATGCGACGAGCGGAGTTGGTTTGGAAAAAATCGGAGGTGCGAGCGCGTATCGTCCATTGCTCGGCGAAGGAACTTTAATTGAAAAAATAAAACCGACCGAATTTGAGCGTCTCGAAATGATTCCAAGCGAAGTGGATTTGTGCGCTGCGGACATCGAATTGTCCCGCATGGAAAACCATCTGTTTCGCGTCAAAGAAAATCTCCAACCAATTCTCGATTCGCAACGCTTCGATTTTATTTTGATCGATTGCCCGCCGTCGCTCGGCGTTTTGACCTTGAACGCTTTTGCTGCCGCCGATGCGTTGTTGGTTCCATTGCAATGCGAATATTACGCGCTCGAAGGCATCTCGATGATTAACCGAATTTTAGGCCAGATTCGCGACAATGGCACCAACCCGGGATTGGAAATCATCGGCGTTGTGATGACGATGTTTGATGGCCGCACGAAACTTTCGCAACAAGTCGTGAGCGAAGTCCGCCAACATTTTGGCGAAAAAGTTTTCGAAACGGTCATTCCACGCACGACGCGTCTGGCCGAAGCGCCCAGTTTTGGAAAACCGATTATCCATTACGACAAATACAGCGCGGGATCGGCTGCTTACGAAGGGTTGGCGCAAGAATTTTTGAAACGAACGGAAGTTTAAAATGCACCTTGCGGGAATGATACTGATTGTGCTTGGCGCAGTAGTCGCATTCATTGGCGAACTCATGTTGCTAGCGGTGGCGTTCCGAAAAAGCGTCTGGTGGTTCCTAGCGTGCATATTGCTGGCTCCAGTTGGCGGCTTAATTTTTTTGATCCTGCATTGGAAGGAAGGGAAGAAACCGCTTCTAATTACAATCGTTGGCATAGCAATTCTGTTCTTTGGCGTTTATGTTCACGACGGATTTTCAATCACCTCAACCCTGAATTAACGCTGAAAAAGAAAATGAAACTCATTGGATTCACCTTCACCTTTCTCCTATCGGTTTTGGTCTGTAACGCCGCTGATTGGCCGCAATATCGCGGGCCGAATCACGACGGATCGACGCCAGAAAAAATTTCCATCAAATGGCCGGTGGAAGGCCCGAAACAAATCTGGAAGGCACAACTTGGTGATAGTTTTGGCTCCTTCGCTGTCGCTGGCGAAAAAGCGTTTTGTTTTATTCAGCGCAAAGTGGACGGGCAGGACTCAGAAGTGGCGATTGCACTCGACGTAAATACCGGAAAAGAAATCTGGGCATCGCCCTTGGGAAAACCGACGTATGACAATCAAGGCGGCGACGGCCCGCGCTCAACTCCAACCGTTGATGGCGATTTGGTTTGTTTTCTCGGCGCGTATCAGGTGTTGAGTTGTCTTGATGCGAAAACTGGCAAAGAAATTTGGCGTCACGATTTAGTGAAAGAATTCGGCGGGTCCGTCATCAAATGGAATAACGCTGCATCTCCGATTCTCGACGGCAATTTAATTTTCGTGAACGCAGGCGGCGATGGCCAAGCGTTTCTCGCCTTCAATAAAAAGGACGGAAAACTCGTTTGGAAAAGTGGGAGTGACAAGCCCACGCATGCTTCGCCCGTGCCCGCGACAATTCTGGGAGTGCGACAAGTTATTTTTTTCACCCAAAGCGGTTTGGTTTCCGCCGAAGCCACGACTGGAAAAATTCTCTGGAGTTATCCGTTTCCTTACAAAGTTTCGACCGCGAGCGACCCGATTAGCTGGAACGACATTGTCTATTGTTCGGCGGGTTATGGCGTGGGTGGAGGTGCGTGCAAAATTTCCAAAACCGCGACTGGGATTTCTGCAAAGGAACTTTGGCGACATGAAGGCGGGACGGTGAATCATTGGACAACGCCGGTTTGCAAAGATGGTTATCTTTATGGAATTTTTGGGTTTAAAGAATTCGGTCGTGGTCCTCTTCAATGCGTAGAAATTGCGACCGGAAAAGAAATGTGGTCGCAACCGGGATTTGGGACCGGCGGCGCAACGATTCTCGTGGGCGGAACTCACGTTCTGGTGCAAGGCGACAAAGGCCCGCTCGTTCTCGTCGAGGCAACTTCGAAAGGCTACAACGAAGTTGCGCGCGCGCAACCACTCGGCGGAAAATGTTGGACGATGCCGGTCGTGAGCAGCGGACGGATTTTTGCGCGCAACACCAAAGAAGGAGTTTGCCTCGACGTTGCGCCGCAAGTTGCGGGGAAATGATCGTAGCTGCGTCTCGGTAGAGAGCGGTCATTTAATTCTGCGGCAAATCACCCGCGCTCTGCCGAGACGCGGCTACGGGAACGATTGTTTCTTTACACAATCCAAATGGAATTTATCCTCGCGCTTTCCGAACAAAAATTTTGAATCTATGGCCAAGCAAATTGCAGAAATGCTGATCGAATCTGTCACGATGGAATTGCCGGACACGAAAAC
>JBDSYB010000118.1:0-4648 GCA_039925885.1 Verrucomicrobiota bacterium | reverse complement strand
GCGTGCGGTCGTTGTCAAAACCGTTGTCGCGTCGCCATTGCAGGAAACCGATTTGCACGGAGACTTGCGCCAGCTCGAAAGCGTAGGGATTTAATTCAATCGCGCGCAATTGCTGCACGTTCGCCTCTGGCTTGAACTTGAAACCAAGCTGCGTGGCAAAGCCGACGACTTCTTTTTCGAGGCTCAAAAGCAATTGCAGCGAGACGTAAAGAAAGTTTCCGCTGCCGCACGCAGGATCAAGCACGGTGACGGATGAAATTTTCTTTTGAAATGCGGCGAGCCTATCGCGTTGCGCGGCGTTGCCTTTTCCCTTTTGAAATGCGGCGGTAAGTTCGCCTTTGAGCGTCGCCCATTCGCGACGAAGCGGAGCCATGAGAACAGGTTCAACGAGCGTTTTAATATCGGCTTCGCTGGTGTAGTGCGCGCCAAGTTGCGAACGCTGTTCCGGTTCAAGGGCGCGCTCAAAAAGCGTTCCCATGATGCTCGGCTCAATGAATTGCCAATCCGATTCGCCAGCGTCGGCCAGTTGTTTTAATTCTTCTTCTGTGAGTTCAAAGACGGTGGACTCTTCAAAAAGATGCCCGTTGAAATGGCGAATCTTGTCTTTGCCAAACGTGCCGCCCGTCGCCATCACTGCGAAAAGTTTTTCCAACGTCTCGGCAAAAAGTTTCGGGTCATCAATTCCAGACTTGGCGATTTCAGAAAAAAGATTTTTCGGCAAAAGCCCGGTGTCCTCTGCGAAGAAACAAAAGACAACGCGATTAAGAAAGCGGGCGATGCGAAGGTTTTTGCGCTGCGCAAAATTCATTTCCTTGCGCGTTTTTGCGTCGATTAATTCGTGGCTTTCGCGACTTTGCAAAGATTTGGCGATTTCCGCGATTTGCACGGCAAGGTCTTTGGTGACTTGCGCGGTGGTTCGTTGAGGTTTTAGAAAATCGGGATTCTCAAAAAGTGCGCGGAGAATTCGCAGATTTTCGGGGCGGTCAATTTGATCATTGGTGAATTCGTGAACTTCCTGAACCGTGCCGTTGAAATTCGTTTTGATGATGTAGCGGTCAAAATCGCAAACGACGAGTAACGGCGGATTGAGAAGCGATTCGCGATAACGGAGCAATTGCTTGTAAGCCTCATCAAGATTTTTCTTTTTGCCTTTGTATTCCCACGCGAAACAATTCTTTTTCCAAACGTCAGCAAAGCCGCGCTCGTTTGGCTCGGCAGCGTCCTGCGTTTCCAGATCGAAAAGCTCCGCATCTTTCACCACCCGCTTTTGATAACAGAAAAAATCCGCGCCGCTCGGATCGGCTTCGGCGGGCGTTTCTTGTTCAAGCAAGCGGCAAAGATCGTCGAAGTGTCCCTGATATGCGGAAGTTTCTTTGCCCTGATAACGCGACCATTTCTTTTTGAATTCAGCAGCGGTCATACAAGGCTTCCAGAAACGATTGCTGACTTCTCCCGGCTGACAAAAAAAGCAAGTTGTTGAAAGTCCGGCACGGCAAAGTTTTACGCGAGCCATCAATGGGACTCAATGGGAAAGCGCAATCGGATGATTCCCTGCCTCAATACCGCGACTATTCTTTTGCGTTATGGAATCCCGAAAGCCTCAACTCGCAAAAATTTTATCCAGCCGTTCTGAAACATTTTTCAAACCCGCCGCATCGCTGGCGGGGTTTGGGTAAGCTGGCTCGGCGATTCCCCAACCGTTATAACCAATCTCATCCAGTGCCTTCATAATTTTAGGCCAGTTGTTACTGCCTTCGAGATACGGCACGTCAAAACCTTTCCACAATCCAGCATTGTTCATTTTCTCGCGGCTGTATTCTTTGAAGTGCAATTTCTGGATGCGTTTTCCGAGAATGGAAATCCATTGTTCCGGCCACCCGTAGCGCAAGACATTGCCGATGTCGAAATGCGCGCCGACAAATGGACTTTGCAGTTCGTCGATATAACGCGCCATCTCCAACGGGCTGAGCAAAAAATTATTCCAAACATTTTCGATGGCGATTTTCACGCCGAGTTCTTCGGCCAACGGAATCGCCTTGCGCAATTCCTCCTGCGAACGCGTGTAGGCATCCGCGTAGGAAACTTCTTCGTTCACGACGGCGGAAATAAACAAAACGGAACTGGCTCCGTATTTTTTGGCGTCGCGCAACGCTTGTTTCAATCCTGCCAAACCACGTTCGCGCGTAGCCGGATTTGGATGAGCCAGGTTTTCGGCCCAATGGGTGGAGCAACAAACGCTAGGAATTTCCAATCCAGTTTCGTCTCGCGCTTTCAAAACTTCTTCGGCGCTCATGTGGCTCATCGGCTCGACCCCAGCAAAACCAGCTTCCTTAATCGCTTTGAATTTTTCCAACGTGGAACCGGGAAAACCGACGGTGCCGAGCATGATCGCTTTTTTGAGGGCACGTTTTTTGGCAGGAGCTTTTTCCTGAGCAAAGCTGGCTGGCGAAAGCGCGGCCAAAGCAAGCGCGCTGCAGCCCGTTTTCAAAAATTCTCTGCGATTGTGATTCGTCGTCATAAATGCAAGCGGTTGGACGTGCGGGTCGCGGGTGCCCATCAGATTCACTAAAATTTAAAAGCGGCGGAGATTCAATCGCACCCGCGAGACGCAGGCGCTACCCGCGTCCAACTAAATAAATTTCGTTTTTCCAGGAATCGCCAGAGGCGGAACCTCGGGCGCTTTGTCCCAAACAATGTCTTTCTCGTCGGGCACAAGTTTTTCCTTTGAATTGGCGGCATCATCCCAAGTGATTTCCTGTCCCGTATATCCCGCCATTCGCCCCATGACTCCCATCAACGAACTGTTTGCGAGCCATTCGCCATCCATGCGGGGTTGGCCGTCGCGGATGGATTTCAAAAACTCCTGCTGTTCGACGACATACATATTCGGCTCGTTGGTTTTGCCGTCGTATTTCCAAACGCGATTGTTTTTTAAGTCATTAATGTAAGGCACCCCATTGAAAAGGAGAATGTGCGCCGCGCCTTTTGAACCATAAACGTGTTCGGTGTTATCACTGGCGCATCCGGGTATTTGACGGCACGAAACAAAACCTTTCACACCATCTGCCCATTCGTAAGTGACAGAAAAGTGATCGTAAATGTGGCCCACCATATTTTCCGGACGCAACTGGCGTCCGCCGTTGGCCATACATTTGAGCGGCTTTTGATCATTCATTGCCCACTTGGTCAAGTCCACGTTGTGAATGGCTTGCTCGACAATATGATCGCCGGACAACCAGACAAAATGCATCCAGTTGCGCAGTTGCGCCTCCATCGGACCCCACGCCGGATTGGGTTCTTTGAAACGCGTCGGGCC
Source organism: Verrucomicrobiota bacterium (assembly GCA_039925885.1). Lineage (GTDB taxonomy): Bacteria > Verrucomicrobiota > Verrucomicrobiia > Limisphaerales > CANJXF01 > CANJXF01. The sequence goes on along the minus strand of JBDSYB010000118.1, from coordinate 1,332 downwards.
GGTCAAATAAGTCCCGTGAATTGCCCGAATGTCGCCGATTTCGCCGCCTAAAATTTTCTGATAAACCGCCCGTTGCGCCAGGTTGGAACGCCAGCAAAAACCGGAACCGATTCCCAGTTTCTTCTTTTTCGCTTCGGCCACAGTTTCGAGAAATGAACGATAGCCAAACGCATCCGTGCAAATTGGTTTTTCACAGAAAACGTGTTTGTTTTTTTCAATCGCGTATTTGATATGAATTGAACGAAAGCCAGGAGGTGTCGCGAGGAAAACCACGTCCACATCGCTGTCGATGACTTTTCTGTAAGCGTCGAATCCGACAAAAGAAGTCTCCTTTGTCACTTTGATCCGATCGCTGAATTCGCTCTTCTTCAACGCGTCCAAATGCAAATCCAATTCATCTTGAAACGCGTCACCCATCGCCACCAGCACCACATTTTTGTCAGCCGTCATCGCTTCGCGCACATTGCCCGAGCCGCGTCCGCCGCAGCCGATCAAGCCAATTTTAATCGTGTCAGAATTTTCCGCGAAAGTACGTTGTGGGAAAATCAAGTTAGCCGCCACCGCCCCGCCAAGGGCCGCTGCGCTGGATGTTTTAATAAATTCGCGCCGCGAAGTTTGTTTGTCTGAAAAATTATTCATAAGTTTTTGGTTCGTGCGAAAGTTTATTCAGCGCAACGAACGAGCGTCAAGAAAAGAGGTTTTTGAAACGCGCGCACAAGCTCCAACGACAGAACTCCGAAAGAAGAATCGACAACTACCGCGAAGCCTTTTCCCTCTCACTGGCCTCCGCCGATATCGAAATAACCCCTGCCCGCCCGGTATCTCACACCGTCTCCACTAATTGCCTCAGGACGAAGGGCAAAATTCCGCCGTGCTGGTAGTAGTCGATTTCAATGGGCGTATCGATTCGGCAAGTGACGGGAATTTCTTCGGTCTTTCCGTCAGAGCGAGTGATGCGCAGGGTCAGGTCCTGTTGCGGTTTGATTTCCGAATTCAATCCAATTACGTCGTAAGTTTCCGAGCCGTCGAGGTTCAATGAGTGCGCGCCCGCATCCTCTTTGAACTGCAAAGGCAACACTCCCATGCCCACGAGATTCGAGCGATGAATGCGCTCGAAACTTTGCGCAACGACCACCCGCACCCCGAGAAGCTTCGTTCCTTTGGCCGCCCAGTCGCGAGAGCTGCCCGTGCCGTATTCGTGACCTGCCAGCACGATCAATGGCGCGTTGGTTTCGGCATATTTTGCCGCCGCGTCGAAGATACTCATCTGCTCTCCACTGGGCTGATGAATCGTCACTCCACCTTCCACACCGGGCACCATCAAATTTTTAA
>JBDSYB010000117.1:0-5806 GCA_039925885.1 Verrucomicrobiota bacterium | reverse complement strand
GAATTCCGGTGCCGTCGGGCGCGAGGGCGAAGAGGCGGTTGACCCAGTCGGGGCCGAAATGTCGTTCGCGCCAAATCAACGTGCGCGCGCCGGATTCAACCAAACCGACGCGAACGGTGTAATCGTCAAACCCTTTTTCTCCCTGCTTGTTGGGCGGCATTTTTAAGGAGCCGGAAATTTTTCCAGTGACGCGCAGTTCGGTGACTTGCGGAAAATCTTTCAGCGGAAGCACGGCGGGCGCAGCCGAATTGGTCACTCCAATTTCCAGACCGTTCGTCGTCGCTCGAAATGTGTTCGACGGAATTTTGCGATAGCTCAGGAATTGCCAGTCATTGGTTTTCGTCAATGGGAGAGAGATCGTTTCGCCCCGAGCGACGACTGTGCAAATGGTGAAAAGAAAAAGGAGTGCGCGCATTGAAGAGGTGTTCATTCGGACGTTCAAAAAAAGCAAAGTTTTTTACTTCCAATAATTTTGATTGTTCCCGGAGCCGCCCGAAATTCACGAGCGGCCCGGGAATCAATTTATTTGAACTTACTTTTTTTCGCCTTTGGTAATTTTATCCCAGTTCTTGATGTCGTCTTTGGTAACAGTGCAGCCGCCTTTTCCTTTGCAACTGTTTTTCGCTTTGCAGGAGTGATCGGCTGTTTTGCAACCACCCAGCGCTTTGCAACCATTTTTGCCAGCGCAATCATGCGTTGTTGGCATTTTTTTACCCGGTGCTTCTTTGCCCGCTTTTTCCGATTTATCGGTTTCCTGGGCAAAGGCGCGTGTGGCCGCGGTGCCGGACAGTAATCCCGCCACGGCGGAGGCCACAATCAAACTGCGAGTTGTTCTTTTCATAATTTTCTCTCTGATGTTTTGTTGAAGTTAAGCTGCGTAAGATAAGAGTCTTCGCCGCCCGGTTTATTCCGAACCAATCTCACGCGGCCTTTGGCGAAGAGCAATCGCCCCGCGCAATACCGTTTTTCATTCTTGTTTCAGCGCCTTCAACACCGACGCGGCAGAAGTGCGGTCGCCATGCGTTTTGCTCACTTTGGCAAACGTGATTTTGCCCGTTTTATCCACGATGAACGTGGATGGATACGCCGTTTCATTTTTGGCATCCCAACGAAGATCGTAGGCTTTGGTGAACGTGTAATCGGGGTCGGTGACGAACAGGAAATCTTTCGGCCACGATTTGTCTTTCAAAAATTCATCGGCGTGCGCTTTGAGATTTTCGCTCGGGCCGGGATAAATCATCACGACCTGCGCCTGTTTGGAAAATTCCTCGGCACGCTTGGCAAAATCATTCACTTGGCGTGTGCAGACCGGACATTGATAGCCGGGCCAGCCGCGCAAGACGACCAGAACGACAGGTTTTTCGGCCATCAATTTTTTCAATTCAACCGGCTTTCCGTCGAGGGTGTTGAGTTTGAAATTCGCGGCGGTTGTGCCGACTTCAGGCGGGGTGGCGGCGTGAAGTGAGGCCGATGCGGCAAGGATGACGAGTGACGTTAGTGCGATGATGTTTTTCATATTTTTGTTTTGTTTATTTTAATTAATTGAGCCCGAACAACCGAAGGCCGAGGTTCCAATGATCGTGAGATTATTTCGATCAATTACGTGCGAACCGGCGTCGCGCGCGTTTTCACGGTCCAGATTACGTCCGATTCCCGCAAAATGTAGAGCGCGAAGCATGCGGCCAGCATCGGCCACGCGGCGAAGAAGAGAATGTTCGGCGCTTTGAATGGATGCAGGTATTGCTTGTAGGAAAAGACGGTCGAAAGGCCGTGGAACAGCAGCACCAACCCGTAGGTCCACTTCTTCGCGATTCCGGCGACGAAGGCGATGATAAGCGCCATTTCCAGAGCGCCCGCGACTTTGATCACCACGCTGCCGACGCCTGGAGTGGAATAGAATTGCTCCATGATTTTGGATCCGTGCTCGGGTTCGACAAACTTGTCGATGGTCCACATGAACATGGTCAGGAAGACGCCGAGCCGGAGGAGCAGCAGCGCGAGCGGGAGACGGTTTTCGGTTTTCATAATGCTTCTCTTGTTTGTTTTAGAACTTAGCCCACCCGCATATTTTTTGGCAGTCAGGCCGTCTTATCCTGAAGCGGGCAGCGGTTTGACCGCCACAGCTTCAGAAAATGTTTTGGTCTCAAGCGACCGCCCCCGTGCAACTGCTGCCTCCGCCTGCGGTGCAGGCTAGACAATGATCTCCAGTCGCAATTGAGCGATTTTCCAAATCGTTCGGAGTAATATTCCACAGATAGAGAGGTTCGCCGTTTTTCAATTGCATCCCGAGCATCTGGTTGAAGTCGCAATCATAAATCTCTCCGCGCCAACCGACGGAAAGCGTTGTGCGGCACATCACGTTTTCCACCGTCGATGGATTGAAACTCGTCGCCAGCAATTCGAGGTATTCATCCCACTTGCCTTGCTTTCGCAAATCTTCGGCGAAACGCGCAATCGGCTGATTCGTGATCGTAAAGAGTTTGTGGAAGACGATGCCGAATTCGTCGCGTAAAACTTTTTTGTAATCCGCTTCGAGTTCGGCTTGCGGGCCGGGCAAATTCGCGCCGAGCGGATTGTAAACGAGATTGAGCGGAAGCATTTTGCCGTAACCAGCGGCGTTCAATTTCTTCAGCGCGGAAATGCTTTTCTCAAAAACACCGTCGCCACGCTGGGCATTCACGTTATCCGCTGAATAACAGGGGAGCGACGCAATGACTTCGATTTTGTGTTGCGCCAGATATTCGGGCAGCCAACCAAACGCCGCCGTTTCAATGATCGTGAGATTATTTCGGTCAATGACGTGACAACCCGCACCGCGCGCTGTCTCCACGAAGTATTTAAAAAATTCGCTCAGCTCCGGCGCGCCGCCCGTGATGTCCACGATCTCGGGCCGATGTCGCTCAATCCACTCACCGATGCGATGCGCGGTTTTTTCGTCAATCATTTCTGTCCGCCACGGCGCGGCATCGACATGGCAATGGCGGCAGGCTTGATTGCATTTGCGTCCGACATTGATTTGCAGTGTCTGAAGTTTGGCACGCCGCAAATTCAAGCCGTGGCTGGAAAGTTTTTCTTGGAAGCGATTCATGGCGCGACGAAGTGGCGTAATGAAATGAAAAATAACGCGGCGAACAAAGCTGCACACGGCAACGTAATCACCCACGAAGCAAGCACGCCGAGAACTGGCTTCCATTTTACCTGCCCCGTCACGATGCCCATGCCGAGTAGTGAGCCGACGCTGACATGCGTGGTGCTCACGGGGAGTCCGTGAAAGCTGGCGGTCGTGACCAGCACGGCGGTGGAAAGGTTGGCCGCGAAACCCTGACCGGGATTCATGCCGGTGATTTTATGGCTCATGGTTTCCGCCACGCGCCGCGCATTTAGTAAACCGCCCACGGCAATGAAAACGGCTGTCAGCGCCAATCCCCAGCGAATGTCCAGCGCGGATGCTACGAGCAACAAGGCCGCTATTTTCGGAGTGTCATTCAGTCCGCGCGCAAAGCTCACCGCGCCCGCGCTCAAAAAATGCAACGAGTCGAGCAAACGGCCTGCGTTCACCCCAAACACCGAGCCGGAGTAGCGTTCTGCGCATGCGGATGGATTGTCCACGGCGACGGAAATTGTCGGCAAGGTTTGTGCCGCAAAAACGCCGTTGGGTTGGGGCAACGGCAACACCTGTTGCTCGACTCCGACGCAGACGCACATTTCTTTCGTCACGCCGAGCCGAAGCCGCGCAAAACGAAATGCAAGATAGACTAATGCACCTGTGGCGACGGCCAGCAGCGGGCTGACCACGAGCGGCATCACAAAAGTTTTTCCAAGCAGGGCGAAGTTCACTGCGCCCGCCGACGAAGCCAGGCCCGCGCCGACCAGTGCGCCTGTCAATCCGTGCGTAGTGGAAATAGGAAAACCGAGCAGCGTCGCGAGAATCACGGTCGCTCCCGCGCTGAGCGCAACCGCCAGCACGAATTGTGGCGAGGCCACAATCGCGTCCGGCACGAGACCCTTGCCGGAAAATTTCTTGAGCAATGCCTGCGCGAGAAATAGCGCGGTGACGCTGCCCGCCAGCGTCGCAATCGTCGCCCACGAAATCGCGGTGCGGTAGCCGCAGGTGCGACTGCCAAACAAACTCGCCACGCCTTTGAAGTTGTCGTTCGCGCCGTTTGAGTAGGCGAGAAAACAAACACCGAGAAAAATGAGGGTGGGCAACATCAGCAGTTTCCTCCATTGCCGCCGTCGCAACATTGGCTGGCTTCCGTCGTGGCGTTGTAATTCTGGCCTTTGGTTTCTTTGGCGTGACGGAGATTCGTGCGCGAACAATCGAAAGGTTTGGCTTGTTCCAACGGAATTTCATTGAGCGGTTCGACGAATGCGAAAAATTCGCGGTAGGGCGATTTGCAATAAAGTTGAAATGTTTTATCGCAAACGGCGTAACGTTTGCCGCGTTCCATACGATGGCCGTCGTCATCCAAAACTTCCTTGAACGGGCCGAGATAAATTACCGCCTGATTGCGCTCGAAACACGCGCCTTGTTTGCCTTTGAACGCCTGCACGGTGACAGAGCGAAATTCGATTCCTTCCACGGTCTGCCACGGCGCTTCGTCGCGTTTCAAAATTTGGATGCCGTAAAAACCCGCGTCGGCAAACGCTTTCAAAAATCCTTCTTCGGTCAACGCGCCGGAAATGCAGCCGCTCCAAAGTTTCGGATCGTTTTGCATTTCTGCGGAAACTTCCTCGTCGGAAACGATGTCAGAAATGACGGCGCGCCCCCCCTTTTTTAAGACGCGAAAAATTTCGTCGAACAATTGCCGTTTCGATTTGGCTTCCACGAGATTCAGCACGCAGTTGGAGACAACGACATCCACGGAATCGCTCTGCACGAGCGGAAATTTGACGCGGAGTTCCTCGGCCAGTTCGTCGGCGGCCAGAAACGAAGCGGTGTCGGTGATGGGATTTTCTTTCAGTTCAGCGTCGAGTTTTTCCAAATCGAGCGCGAGGTCTTGAATGCGGCCTTTGCGAAATTCCACATTCGCAAAACCGAGCCGCTCGGCGACAATCGGCGCGTTGCGTCGGGCCACTTCCAACATGTCACCGGTCATGTCCACGCCGATGATTTTTCCGGTGGCGCCGACGACTTGCGCGGCGATGAAACAGATTTTTCCCGTGCCGGAACCGAGGTCGAGCACCGTTTCGCCGGGCTTGAGAAATTTCGCCGGATTGCCGCAGCCATAATCTTTGTCGATCACTTCCTGTGGAATGATTTTGAGAAATTCCGGTTCGTATTCGACCGGACAACAGAGCGCGGCTTCGGGAAGTTTGGCGGCGGCGGCGTAACGCTCCTTGACAGCGGTTTCAGCGCGAATGGATTGGCTCATAGAGAGATTTTAATGGAAATGCAATTAGTAGATAGACGGAGTTTCCCGGATTTACAAAAACTTCAGCATTGTCTCGCGCGGCACTTTTCCGGCCAGTAAATAAATTTTATCTCCGCGATTCCAAGTGGCTGTCGCGACATCATCGACTTGGTCAAAACGCGGCGTAGCGGACGGATTAAAATTCCGAAATTGTGTGCGGTCCATGACAAACAAGTCGGTGTGATTCTTCCCGTTCAACATCACGCAAATGACTCCAACTTTTTGACCTTTCCAATCGACCATACGGCAACCGTGAACCGATTGATTGCTCAACGCCACGGGAAGGTCAAAGTTCCCCTTCATGCCGTGTTCGGTAAACCAGCGTTGGATGCTCGGCAAATCCCCGCTGGCGAGCGTCACATGCTCGGCGTCCTCCTGCGAATGTTGAATCA
>JBDSYB010000116.1:0-3722 GCA_039925885.1 Verrucomicrobiota bacterium | reverse complement strand
CCGCCTTCAGGCGGTTCGGGCGCAGAACCGCCTGAAGGCGGAACTCCAAACCGGGCGCACTCAAAGCTCGACGCGTGCATTTTAAATCTGGCCGACGACCCGGCTGCGCGCGTCCGTTTCCAATGCGTCTTGACGCTTGGCAATTTACAAACTCCGGATGTCATTCCAGCGCTTGCAAAAATCGCCGAGCGCGACATGAAAGGTCGTTGGGCGCGCGCCGCCGTTTTGAGTTCCATCAATGGCCGCGCCAATGATTTTCTCAATGCGCTTCTGCCCATCGCAAATCAAATTGGGCACAATACAAATTCGGATGCAGAACTGGCGTTGTTGCCGTTGATGAACGAACTCGGACGAATTCTCGGCGCGGACAAAACCAATTCTGTTTTGTCATCGCTGCGCACGATTACTTCTTCGACGAACGCGGAAGATTTCGATTGGCAACTGGCGCTGTTGAGCGGATTTGCTGAAGGACTCCGCAGCAGTAAAGGAAATGTCGGCGAACATTCGGCTTTATTTTGCGTCGTGATTTCGAATTCTTCTAATATGCCTTCTGATATGCCAGCGCGCATCGCCACGTTAATCGGGCGCGCCGCGACGATCGCGGGTTCCAGCACTCAACCAATTGACCGCCGTCTCGTGGCGATTGGTCTATTGTGTCACGCGGATTTTTCCAATGTCTCCTCCGTTTTGGATAAGTTGTTGAATCCAAATCAGCCTTCCGAAATTCAAATCGCAGCGGTTCGCGCTTTGACGCAAATGCCCGGCACGAATGGCGGCGCGGCGCTCGTGAAAAAGGAACATTGGAACGGTTACACGCCCGCCGTTCGCGAAGCGGTTCTTTCCGCGATGACCGGGCAAACGAATTTATTGCAATCGTTACTGAGTGGAATCGAAAGCAGCAACGTGCCGCCGTGGACGGTCAATCCTGAGCGCAGGAATAATTTGATGAAGCACAAGGACGAATCGATTCGCAATCGCGCGGTGGCGTTGTTCAAAGATTTGCAAGCGGGCGACCGGATGAAAGTTTACGAGGAATACAAATCGGTTCTCACGTTGACGCCGAATGCCACGAATGGTCACGCGGTTTTCGCGCGGACTTGCACTTCATGTCACGTTGTCGCGGGCGAAGGAAAAATGGTTGGCCCGGACTTGACTGGCATTCGCAATCAACCCGCCGACGTTTTGCTGCTGCACATCATTGTGCCCGAATACGAAATCACGCCCATCTACGCGACTTACAATGTGGAAACCAAAGACGGACAAAGTTTCACTGGTTTGCTCGCAGCGGAAACGACGGCCAGCGTCACGCTGCGTCAGGCGTTGGGAATCGAGCAAGTGATTCCGCGCTCGAACATCGACTCAATTTCCAGCAGCCGCCTTTCGCTCATGCCGCAGGAGTTGGAGAAGACCATGTCCAAACAAGACCTCGCTGATTTGGTTGGGTTTTTGAAAGGTGAAGAAGTGAAGTAGCACCCTCATGCGAAATCGGCTGAAAAAATTATCAGTTCTGTTTTTGGTGATTGGGTTTTTACCTTTTATTTTTCTTCTGTTTGAGCGGTGGCGCGGTCAAATTTCTTTAGCGCGATTCAAAAGCTCGCTTGCCGCCAAAGGAGAAAAAATCACTCCGTCGGACTTTGCTCTTCCCGTTTCCAAAGGAGAAAATGGAGTGCCGACGATTGCCCAGGCAATTTCGCACCTAAAACCTGGGATAATTCTGAGCGACAATTTTCCTCCGAAAATGCAATTGCTCCCTTCCGGTCACGCTGTTGTCGGTTTTCTGGAAAGCGAATGGATTACGGGCGAAATAACGAATTCGTGGGAAGCACTCGCGTTGGAATGGAAAACTAACGAAGCCATATTGCTGCAAATTCGGGACGCGTTGAAAAAGCCGGTGCTCAATAGCGAATTGGATTATTCCCAAGGATATAATTTACTGATTACTAATTTGTCGTCTTGTAAAAAGCTTGTCATTTGTTTCGGCGCAGGTTGTCAGCTCGCGCTCTACGAAGGCAAAAACCGTGAAGCATTGGATCGGCTTCTATCTCAAATCCGACTGCCGCATCTGGTTGAATCCGACCGGCTCGCCATTAGCGAGCTCGTTCGGTTTGCTCTCGCTTCCATTATTAAGAATACGACGTGGGAGGCGTTGCAAGCGGAAGGATGGAACGATGAAGACCTTCGTAAAATGCAAGAGGCGTGGGAAACTCACGAATTTATTCACTCTGCGGGGGTCGGTTTTCAAGGCGAACTGGTTTATGAAGACGCTTCCTACACGCTGATGAGAAATTCCAACGACGACACATTTAAAGTTCTGTTTGAGTGGCGAAATATTTTTAATGATGACGAATGGGAACCGCCCATTTGGGAAAAACTGGTGAGCGACCTTCCTTATGGAGACGACATTGTTAACTTTCTGCAAAAACAAATTTTTTGTCGCGTCTGGCGATTTGCCTGGTCTCATCAACATCAATTGCGGTCGGCAAAACAAATATATCGCTTGATGGAAATCACCCGTGCCGTTGAGAAAGAGAAATCATTTAGCACCGTCCAAGAAGCCCTCGAACAATTCACCCAGGAAATGGGACGAAGAAATTTCTACGAGGCACTGCGCTTCCCGGAATCGTCCTCTAATTTGATGCTTGCGAAAGTTATCAACAAAGCCGCCCGCGCGCAGACAGAGCGCTCCATGGCGCTCTGCGCGATTGCTTTGCAGCGGTATTTTGCGCGTAACGGGAAATTCCCCACCGCGCTAGGAATTCTCGTGCCGGAATTTTTCCAAATCGTTCCCATTGATTACTTCGATGGAAAACCGATGAAATATTTTCTCAACCCTGATGGTAGTTTCACACTTTATTCCGTGGGCGAGGACGGCTTGAACGATCATGGAAACAGTTCATTCGCTTCCGGCAAAATCGGGCGAAGTATTTGGGACCGAAAAGATACCCTGTGGCCTGCTCCGGCAACTCCCGAAGAACTTGACGATTTCCATAAAACGACTCTTGAAAAATAAAACGCGGCGCCAGGATTGAGTGACATAACGCTGGGTCAAAGTGCGCGCTTACTTTTTCTGTTCCGCCAGGCTTCCGCGTGTCGTTTTCATCTTTTCTGTCCATTTCAGCTAGCCCCCGCACGTAGATGTCAATGAAGAGCGCCGTTGGAGACACATGAAGTGCGTTGTGCATTGGAATGAATCCAACCAAAACGTGGGACTGCCTTGTCACGGTTCCAGCTTCAAAACCAATGGCGAAGTATTTGCCGGCTCAGTCGAGGAATTGATCGAAAAATTCCCTGGCCGAAAAAATAAAAAACTTGCTAAGAATTAACTCATCGCCATCGCGGCGCTGGTGATTTCGAGAAGCTCTTTGGTGATGTTCGCTTGACGCAGCTTGTTGTATTCGAGCGTGAGGTCTTTGATGAGTTGCTTGGCGTTGTCGGTTGCGTTTTTCATCGCCACCATGCGCGCGCTGTGTTCACTCGCCTTGGCTTCCAACAAAATCTGGAACACCTGGAAATTTAAATAATGCGGAATCAATGCGCCCAAAACCGCTGGCGCGCCGGGTTCAAAAATATATTCGGTTGTGCCAGCCGTCAGCACTTCGTGTCCTTCTGCGCCGTCAACGCCCGCCGTCACGCCTTTGATTTCCGTAATCGGCATCAGTTGGCGCACTTCCGGTTTCTGAACCAGCGTTGAAACGTAATTTGTGAAAAGAATATCGACTTGA
>JBDSYB010000115.1:0-7717 GCA_039925885.1 Verrucomicrobiota bacterium | reverse complement strand
TATCAAAAGCACGGCGTCGCCTGGATGCATTTTTTGCGCGCGAATTCTTTCGGCGGAATTCTCGCCGACGAGATGGGTTTGGGGAAAACGTTGCAAGCGCTGGCGTTTTTAAAAACCATTGCAACGCGCAGCTTGCCGACGCTGGTGGTTTGCCCGACAAGTCTTGTTTTCAACTGGGTTGCGGAAGTTAAAAAATTCACCCCTGACATTAAAGTTTTTGCGATGCAGGGCGCCGATCGACATTCGCTTTTCGACAAAATTTCCGACACCGATTTGGTGGTGACGAGTTACGCGCTGATCCGACGCGACGCGGAAAAATATCGCGCCCTCGAATTCGACACCGTGATTCTCGACGAGGCACAGCACATCAAAAACCGCCAGACGCAAAATGCGCAGGCGGTGAAAGCGATTCGCTCGCAACACCGGCTCGTGTTGACGGGCACGCCGTTGGAAAATTCCGTTCTGGATTTGTGGAGCATCTTCGATTTTCTCATGCCCGGTTATCTCGGCGTGGCGAAAGATTTTCGTGAACGTTACGAAATTCCGATCACGCGCGAGAAAAATGTGGAAGCGCAAGCGCGTCTGGCTCGGCGGCTGAAACCGTTTCTTCTGCGCCGCTTGAAACGAGATGTCGCGCCGGAGTTGCCCGATAAAATAGAACAGGTTTCCTTCTGCGATTTGAACGAGGAACAAGCCAGCGTTTACCAACAGATTTTGGATGCGACGCGCCGGGAAGTGGGCAATGCGGTCAGCGCAAACGGATTGCAGAAAAGTCGCATGATTGTGCTGACGGCTCTGCTGCGGCTGCGTCAGGTTTCGTGCGATTTGCGTTTGTTGAAATTGGAAGGTGCCGAATCTGCAGATCAAAAACTCACGAATGAAGATTCCGGCAAAATGGAAACTTTTTCTGAACTTCTCGAAGAAGTTTTAGACGGCGGCCATCGAGTTTTGGTGTTCAGCCAATTCGTCGGGATGTTGACGTTGCTCAAGGAAAAACTTGCCCGCGAGAATATCTCTTTTTGTTATCTCGACGGCTCCACCAAAGATCGCGGCGAAGTGGTGGCGCGGTTTCAATCTTCGGAAAATATTCCAGTTTTCCTCATAAGTTTGAAAGCGGGCGGCGTGGGATTGAACCTCACGGGCGCGGACACGGTGATCCATTTTGATCCGTGGTGGAATCCAGCCGTCGAAGATCAAGCGACGGATCGCGCCCATCGCATTGGGCAAAGGCGTGTTGTGACGAGCTATAAATTAATCGCACGCGGCACGGTTGAAGAAAAAATTCTTTTACTGCAAACGCGCAAACGTGACGTCATCAAGGCCACGCTCGCTGGCGAAGAACAGTTGGCCGAGTCGCTCACATGGGAGGAGATCCAGGAATTGCTCGGCTGAGCGCGTGAAGTTTAAGACGTTAGAACACGCGGACGTTTTGCCGGATTTTATTCAGGAGTCAAAGCCACCACGCCGCCTTCGCCAGTGCGCTCCACGAACTGTCCACCGCCGCGATTTTGTTTTTGCAAAATCGCGCCGCGAAAGGGAATCATGTAACCGGCCGGGTGCAAAAATTTTCCGGTAAAAAGCCCGGTTGCACTTTTGACAGACAAGGCATCGCCGATATTTTTTGGATTAAAAATCAAGCGACGCGTTTCGGTCAACGTCAAATTTCTCTCAATGGTGTTGGCCAAGCCTCCTTCGCTCAGGCTCAGGTGAATATCATTGGTTGTCGCCGAGGTTTGGAAAAGAGGTTGGCGTGGCGGAGGGGTGTAGCGGGCACCCGCCACCGAGAGATTCGTGCTGACGTGAGCGTTAACAAACGCGTTGTTGGGACCGGGCCGCTCCTGACCCAGCCAAACAAGTGGGCCGGAAAAATCGCTTTCCACAGTTTTCCGAAAAGCCAGCCAGCCCGATAAAATTCCGTTTGTGGCTCCAGCCATTTTCGCAAACAACGGCCAGCGACCATTCTCCGTGAGGGACGTGCTCTGCGAAAAAATTCTTCCATCAGGGGCGCGTCCGCGAACGACGATGCGTCCGTTGTTTTTGAGCGCCACCGTCCCAAATCCAGAACCGTGATAAGGATAAGGGAGAGTTGGGTCGGAACATAAAAAAGTGTAGCGCCCTTGCTCAGGTGCCGGACTGCTCGCGCTAAAAGTTGCCAGGCGTTCCAGTTCGACGGTCGAGGTGTGTGTCCCGTCCGTAACAAAACCGGTGATCGCGTGAGGCGATGTGGGCGAATCCAATTGTAAATCGATAATTCGCGCGATGGCGTAGCGAGTGTCCCTCACGACCGGCCCCTCGAAATGGTAATGGCCGTTGGTGTCGTACGTTCCGGTCATTGCATAGGAATGAATTCCCACTTTGTTGACGCCCAGATTGAAGCGCATGGAAAACTTTCCTGAACTCGTCAACGCGATTTTGATGAATCCAAAGCTTTCATCGTTGTAGCTGCCTGATTGCAAAATGCCCTGGAAAACCCCCGCGTCGGAGGCGAAAACGTTGCAACTGGCCACAGCAAAAAACCCGAGAAACACTACTCCGCGCGCCAGATTTCTAAATGGATGAAAACAAATTTTCGTCATGGCGGACAGTTTACTGCAAATAACCCCACACACAATCAAGTTAGAGATCAGGCGCACGAAGCCCTTTGTGGATTCTCAGCTTCTTTCGATTCAAAAATTAATCTGCGCTTAAAATAATAACTGTTGTCCAACAAACGCAGGCGCTGGAATTGTCTCCGCGCGAATCGCTGAAATAGTTTGTGAAAAAGTTTCCTGCAACGCTGACGGAACAGGCGAAGCGCTGGGAAAATTTTGTAACGTGAATGTAGGACACGCTGCTTCCTGCGATGTCACTTGCACCGCGACATGCTGCGCACCGATTTTTCGCAAACGTCCCGAAACGGCTTCGTCCGCCAGCTTTGGCGTATTGCAATCGCGGCTCAAATGCCCGAGATAAATTTGCCGCAATTCGCTGCAAGCCATTTGCTCGGCGACATCGGCGGCGGCTTCGTTGGAGAGATGCCCGTGACGGCTCATGATGCGCTGCTTCAAACTCCACGGGCGGCGCGGATCATCCTGCAACATCTGCACGTCATGATTTGTTTCGAGAACTAGAACATTTGAGTGGCGCAGCCGTTGCAGAATCAGTTTCGTGCAATGACCGAGGTCGGTGAGGAAACCAATTTTTCCTCCCGGCGTTTGGAGGAGAAAACCAACCGGATCAATCGCGTCGTGCGGGACGGAAAAAGTGTCGATGCGCACGTCGCCGATTTCAAAGGAATTGCCGGTGTCGAAAAGCTGACAATTAATTTTTATTTGCAACTGCGCTTCAATGGCTTCGCGCGTCTGGCGATTGCAAAAAATGGGCAGGTTCAAGCGCGCCGCCAGTCCGACGAGTCCGGAGATGTGATCAGAATGTTCGTGGGTGATAAGAATGCCGCTCAAACCTTCCGGCGCACGCGAAATGGCGGCGAGCTTTTGCCGGATTTGGCGACCGCTGAAGCCGGCGTCGATGAGCAAGCGCACCTCGGATGTTTCGAGAAAAGCGCAATTGCCGCCGGAGCCGCTGCCGAGAATCGTGAACTGAACAGACACGCGCGCGAGCATAAAATGTTCGCGCGTTCAAACCAACATTTTTTTGAGTTAAAAAACTGAAGATCGAGGTTCTAATTCGGTTCCATGAAAATCTTCTCCACCTCTAATGTTTTGACATTTACTCTAACCTCGACAGCCCCGGAGCCAATCACAACGTATCCGCGGTTCGAAGGCAGAAGTTCTGGAGGCGGGAAAGTCACAACCCACCAATCCGCGACAGCCTTGATAGTTGGAGGAGTACCGTATCTGATCTTATCTTTATCGAGAGCGTTCTTAGCTGCGCTGATCGCATTATGGTGAGCGGTTTGTATTGCATTCCTATTTTCCTTAATGTTTAGAGAAATGGTTTTTTGATTATCGATGGGCTGAGAAGTGCAACACGCACTCAACACAAACGGGACAATTAATATCAGATTCCTTTTCATGGCGGTGTTTTTGATATTCTGCGATACTATTTACCGCCCCTTTATTGCCTTGACGGCGGCGGATCGATTTTTTCCAGTGGCGGTTTGTAAGGAATCAGAGTTCCTTCCTCATCTAAAACAGGAAACCATCTCATTTGGTCAGCTTGATTTCCGATGGCTGTCTTGCGGCAGCGACGGACGAGCGCCTTGTAAAACATGTCGGCGGTTTCGGGATCGCGCATCTTCAACCACGAGCCGCAGGTGCAAAGGATTCGCGCGGTCTCGTCGGAATTGTTCGGCAGCAACTTCGCGGCTTCCCAACCGAGGAAAGCAGCCTGGTAGCGGTAATGAAAACGTTCTTCAGGGTCAGCGTCGTGCTTCGCATATCGGCGAAGTTCGTCGTCGCTCGCAGGAAGGATTTTGAAATTTTCATTTGTTCTCTGATAGGCGGTCATGGCGCTTTCAAACTGCCCCCCTTGAATCGCCCAATCAGGCGCGACTTCGGTGCCAAGGAGTTCCATTCCATTTGTGCGCGTGATGATCGCGGCTGCAAACAGGGCTCTCGCGCGTTGTTCCTTCGGCAGATTTTCATTCCAGCCATCGGTCAAATTTCTGCAAAGCAGATCAAACTCCAGTTGCCATTCGACTGGATAATATTCACGCGCTTCATCGCCGCGAATGATTCGCATCAATCGCCGGCCGAGCAGGCAACGGATTTTTTCACGTTGGTCCGTTGAAAATCTGTTGTGATCGCTGTTATTTTTTCCCTCATCTTTGGTTTGCTCCTCGGAAACCGGCGGCCAGAAACGGTCAACGTAAGTTTTCAATTCGTCCGGCGTCAGCACGCGTTCCGCGACATAAGCTGCGTCCATCCAAAAACCGCCGCGCAACAATGCATCGAGTGATTGGATGTATTCGCGCCGGGCAAGACGCAGCACGCCGAGTTCGCCGAGCGCTTGACGGCCGGGAGAAATTTTTTCGTAAAGTTCCTGTTCGATGAAAATATTGCTTTCTAGATTGGGAGCCACATTGGTTTTGGAAATATCCATTGGAAAAACGCGCGAAACTTTTGCCAGCAATGCCGCGGCCTGCTCGACTTTCCCCGCGCGCAATAAAAGTTTTGCCTGAAGCCATTGTGCGGTTGGAGAATTTTTCGCACGATTGATCCAGCGCTGCGCGGACTTCATGTCGTTGGCTTGATACGCGGCGAGCGCGAATTTTTCGGCGGACTCCACATCTTTGACGCCTGCGGCTTCGACGGCTTCGAGCCAATTTGAAATCCGGGCGCGGTCTGATTTCCCGGCTTCCTCGCCGTTCCAATCGCCCACTCGGTGCGAGATGAAATGCGCGGTGATGATCTTCTGGGCGTGGGGGTTCAACGCGAGTTCGCGCAACTTTTCCGGCTCAATGCTGGAAACCTTTCTTGCGATATAACGAAGCGAGTTCGCGGCGGAATCATCGCCAGCGGCGAGTTGTTCGAGATAAAGGTCAATCGCGCGCAGGTAATTTGTCTGGCGCAAATAAATCCGCGCTTCGAGGCCGAGGCTTGCCGCTGCCAAACCAAGCGAATCGTTGAAACCGCGTTTCGCCAGATCGCGAGTCTCCCGAAAATATCCAAGCGCTTTCTCGGTGTCGTTCGTCTCCCAAAATTTTCCGAGCATGAACGCCGCCCATGTCGATTTGAATTTTCGTTCACTTGCGGGACGCGCGAGCAATCGTTCCCAGGATTCACGCACGACTGATTTATCGAGGGCTCCGGGATTGTGCCATGCAATCGCGCCTTCAAAGTAATCTTCAAACTCGCCGGGCAAACCTTCAGAGGGCTTCGTCAGTGGAAATTTTGGCGGCAGCGTGGTTGGCGGTTTCCGGGCGCTGCCGTTGTTCGACCAATCCCATTCGCCGCTATTCTGCCATTTTTCAAATTCAGCCAGATAGTTTTTCAGCTTCTCGCGTTCGGTTTGATGGGCGGCGCGGATTTTTTCCAGGTCGTCGGCAGAAGTTTTTTTCTTTTGGAGCGCGGCGATCAAATCACCGACGTCCGCTTCAAAAGTCTGATTTGCCGGATTGCCGTCGCCGGGATTGACCGCTTGGATTTTGCTCTCGACGAGTTTCATCCGCTCAAGCTCGCGTTTGAAATTAGTTGTCGGCGCGACGAGAACCGCTTCGTCGCCGCCATCGAGAAGATTGTTTGGAAAATTCGGCCCGCAGGCCATTGATGGGATTGCGACGGCGCAGAAAATTACCGCCAGCCTCGACGTTCTAAAGTTTTTTGATTTCAACTTGCACCTCACGTTCTTCGCTCAATCGCAGCCAGCCGATGGTTTGCTTTTCACCGGCAGGCAGACGATGCGCCTTGGATTGGAATTTAATTTTCCCCGGACTTTCATCCGAGGTTTCGAAGCCGCGCAAGCCGTCACTCGCCACAAGGCGCGCGTTTGGCCAATGCACTTCGATTACGAGCCGTGAGGAAATGTCGAGGTCGCCGTCATTCACGAGATTGATTTCCACCAACCCCGGCTCGACTCGGCGCGTCTCCGCCCGGAAACTTTCTTTGGGAGAACGCGCGGCCAGCATTGCAGCGAGTGTCGGCCAGCGCCAGTTCAAAATGTCATCATTCGTCGGCAGCCGATACCAGATGATTCCGCGCAGCAGGGCAGGGCGATTGGTCGTCCAAGTTTGAATCAAGTTTGCCAATTCAATTGGGTCTGCGCGGGCTTCGCGAATTTGCGCGTCAATCGGCTGCTTCTTAAATCCACCTTCTGCCGAGAGACTGAGGAACTTTCCGGTTGAATCAAACGCAAGCAGATAACCGTAAGTCGGCAACGCAACGCGGAATGGCACACCAATTTTTGCTGCGCGTTCGATTGCGCGCTTCGCCTCGAGAGGATCGCACAACGTGAATGGGGCGTTGAAATCTTTTGGACGTTCGAGCGAGTGGACTTGAAGGACGTAGTTCTCGCTGGAGCGAGCCAGTTTCGCGAAGGCGCGGAGCCGCATCCAACTTGGCAGCGCGGTGATGGTGACGGGAGTCGGCGAAACTTTCCGTTTGATCGCTTGAACCCAGAGTCGGTAGCCGTCTAATTTCGACGAGGCGCAATCGAAGTCAATTTGCAACTCTGCGACTTCAATTGAATTGGACTGTGCCTGTCCGATCAACGAAGCGGCAAGGCTCGCAATAAAATTTGCCGTGCTGTCGTCGCTCGAAAAATTTCCTGAATACGGGCCGATGCGCAATGCGAGTCCGATGTTCGCGTAAGTTTTCTTCACGGTGGCGTAATCAATGGGAACGCGGACGACTTGTGGCGTGTTGCCTTTCCACGTCACTTCCGCGTTAAGCAGAATGAGTTCGCGAAAGGAATTTCCATGCTGCGAAACTGCGTCGCGAACCGCTTCATTCCAATCGCGCTGCCAAACGTAAGCTTCGTGAGCTAATGCGCCGCGGACGCGTGGGCTGGCGGGCCGTGTTGTGCAAAGAAAAACGATCCCGGCAAGAAGGATAAAGATGAAGATGGTTTTGAATGGAATTCGCCGCTTCATCGCCGCGCTGAAGTTTTCTCCGCAAGTTAAGGGGTCGGTCAATAACTATCGTGTTTTTTTTGATTCGTTGTCCCTTCGCCGGTTGGCTGCAAGTTCATTTCCCGGATCGGAAAGAAAAAATTCTCAACCGGATTCGCGCGATGCGCCCCGGCAGGCGTCTCCTCAATAAATCATGTCGGCAACGGT
>JBDSYB010000114.1:0-3579 GCA_039925885.1 Verrucomicrobiota bacterium | reverse complement strand
CTTCCGGCACGTGCGAAATTCCCGCCGCCACAATTTTGTGCGCGGGAAGTTTGGTGATGTTCTGGCCTTCGTAAATAACTTCGCCACTTTTTGACTGGAGCAATCCAGATATGGTGCGAAGGGTGGTTGTCTTCCCTGCCCCATTCCCGCCAATCAGCGTGACGATGTCACCTTGTTTGACCTGCAAGGAAATCTCGTGCAGCGCGGAAATTGCGCCGTAGTTCACCGTTAAATTTTTGACTTCTAACATTCGGCTACGAGTTAATTTTCACTTCCCAAATAAGCTTCAATCACTTTGGGATTTTTCTGAATTTCTTCAGGAGTGCTCTCCGCGATTTTAATTCCGTAATCCAACACGGCAATACGCTGGCAAATTCCCATGACCACTTTCATGTCGTGCTCCACCAGCAAAATACTGATTTGAAATTTCTCCCGCACGAAACGAATCAGCCGCATCAACTCCACTTTCTCCGTCGGATTCATTCCCGCCGCCGGCTCGTCGAGGCAAAGCAATTTTGGTTTGGTGGCGAGCGCGCGAACAATTTCCAATCGACGTTGGTCACCGTAAGGCAGACTTTTGGCGGGAACGTCGCGGAATTTTCCAAGGCCAAAAATTTCCAACATTTCCACGACTTGTGCGTCGACCGTTTTTTCCTCAATGAAGAATGCTTTGCCGCGCCAGAGCGCCTGTCGCACGCCGCAGGAAAGATGAAGATGGAAGGCGACTCGAACATTATCGAACACGCTCAAGGAAGGAAACAGCCGGATGTTTTGGAAGGTTCGCGCTATTCCGCATTCAGCAATGCCGTTTGGTTTAATCCCAACAATGGATTTTCCGTTGAAGAAAATTTCTCCTTCGGTAGGTCGATAAACACCGGTGATTAAATTAAACACGGTGGTTTTTCCCGCGCCGTTCGGCCCAATTAAACCAACCAGTTCATTTTCGTTAATCTGCAAATCGAAGGTGGAAACAGCGGTCAATCCACCGAAGCGAATGGTGCATTGCTTCAGTTGCAGAAGTGGCGCTGGCGAAGCGTCGCTCATGCGCTCAAGGCTGGTTTCGATTTTTTTCGCCAGGTGAACAATCCTTGCGGGCGGGTGAGCATCAACATGATCAGCAGCAACGAATAAATAATCATTCGGTATTCCGCCACCGGCCGCAGCACCTCTGGCAAAACCGTCAATAAAATCGCCGCGATGATGACGCCCAATGTGTTTCCCATTCCACCGAGAATCACCATCACAACGATTTCAATGGAGCGCATGAAACCGAAACCCTCCGGGTTCAGATATTGTTTGAAATGGCCATAAAGTCCTCCGGCAATTCCTGCGAAAAATGCGCCGATGACAAACGCAATTATTTTGTAGCGAGTGGTGTTGATGCCAATCGCTTCGGCGGCAACTTCGTCGTCACGCACAGCAACGAAGCCTCGTCCGTAAGTGGATTGAACAAGGCTGACCACGATGTAAACCGTGATTGCGGCCACCCCGAATGTCCAAAAAAGATTTGTGTAGGATGGAATGCCGGTCAGTCCGCGCGATGCGCCCACCGTTTCCGTGTTTTGCAAAAGGACGCGAATAATTTCTCCAAAGCCGAGCGTCACGATAGCGAGATAATCTCCCTTCAATCGCAGCGATGGAGCGCCGACCAGCACTCCGGCAATTGCGGCAAAAATTCCTCCGGTAAAAAGCGCAATCAGGAACAAAACTTCTTTGGCGAAAATATTTTCCGTTCCGCCGAGCAGCGGAAGCAATTTCGCCCCAAAGGTTGTTGTGACGACTGCAGCGGTGTAGCCGCCCACCGCCATGAAGCCCGCGTGTCCGAGCGAAAATTGTCCGGTGTAGCCGTTAATCAAGTTCAAACTGACGGCGAGCGTGATGTTGATGCCGATCGCGATGATGATGTCGAGGTGATACGGATTGATGCTTTTCGAGAACCGCGAAATCACACAACTTGCGATCAGCGCAACCAACAAAACAATTTTGGATTTTGCGATCATCAAACTTTTTCGATCTGTGTTTTACCCAAAATGCCGGACGGTTTGAAAAGCAGAATTAAAATTAAAATCGCAAACGCAATGGCATCGCGATAGGTGGACATAGCCGAACCGCCGACGAACGTTTCGACGACGCCGATAATCAAGCCGCCCGACGCTGCCCCGGGAATGTTGCCGATGCCGCCCAAAACAGCGGCGACAAATGCTTTCAATCCGGGCATCACGCCCATCAGCGGATCAATGCTGGGATAATTCATCGCGTAAAGAATTCCGCCAGCGCCCGCCAGCGCCGAGCCGAGTCCGAACGTGAAAGAAATGACGGTGTTGACGTTGATTCCCATCAGCGACGCCGCTTGCGCATCGAAGGAAACCGCGCGCATCGCCGTGCCAATTTTTGTTTTCAAGACAACGATTTGTAGAGCGATGAGCAGAAAAATTGTTACGGCCAGAACGATCAACTGATTTTTCCCCATCGTGAGTCCGGCTGAGTCCAAAACGGGAGTGTCAACAATCAATTCGGGGAAATATTTCGGGTCAGCGCCAAAGAATTTTTGCCCGCTGTATTCGAGAAAAAGCGAAACGCCAATCGCGGTGATGAGCACGGTGAGTTTCGAGCTTTTGCGAAGTGGACGATACGCCAGTCGTTCGATGACCATTCCGACGATGGCGCAAATGGCCATTGCTAAAATCATCACGACTGTCGCGCCAAAAAAAGATGGGAGATGAACTATTTTTTCAAGGCGAGGCGCGAGATAAAATCCACCGAACGCGCCGAGCATGAAGATGTCGCTGTGAGCAAAATTAATAAAACGCAGGACGCCATAGACCATCGTGTAGCCGAGAGCGATGAGCGCGTAAATCGCGCCCAAGGAAAGGCCGTTGATTAGTTGCTGTAAAAATTCGATCAAAACAAAGTAAGCGTCTCGCCCGAACTTTAATTACGGTTGAACTTTTTCCTGAAATTTAAATCCACCATTTTGAATCGCTAAAATGACCGCTGGTTTCCGCGCGTTCCGTTTTTCGTCGAGGGTAATCGTGCCGGTGATGCCGTTGAAACTTTTCGTGGCCGCGATGGCGTCACGGAGCTTTGGTCCGTCGGTTGTGCCAGCGCGTTTCATGGCGTCGGCCAGAATCATAGCCGAATCATAGCCGAGCGCAGCCATGTCATCGGGCGTTTCGCCATACTTGGCTTTGAATTTTTTGACGAAACCTTGAATGACTGGCGACTTATCATCAGCGGAAAAATGGCACGAAAGAAAACTGCCGTCGAGCGAACTCCCGGCGACTTTCAAAAGCGATTCTCCAATCCAACCATCGCCGCCCAAAAGCGGAACTTTCAGTCCGATTGCCTTGGCTTGCCGCGCGATTAACGCAACTTCGGCGTAATAGCCGGGAATAAAAATCGCCTCCGGCTTGGCCGCTTTGATGGAAGTGAGTTGCGCTTTAAAATCTTTATCGCCGGTGGAATAGCTCTGTTCTTTAACAATCTGACCGCCGCTCTTGGTTAAATTTTCTTTGAAGAATTGGGCGAGGCCGACGCTGTAATCCTGCTTCACGTCAGTCAGCAGCGCGATTTTTTTCC
>JBDSYB010000113.1:0-6653 GCA_039925885.1 Verrucomicrobiota bacterium | reverse complement strand
GTGAGACGGAGGAAATTCTGGGATTGGCGGACCGTATTTTGGTGCTCGCGAAAGGCAAAGTGATTCACGAATTTCAACGGGACGAAGTCTCCAAGGGTGAACTGATGCACGCCATGTCGGGCACGGCGGTTGTGACAGGAGAAAAATCGTAACCAAATCGCTAAGGAAAAATATGAAGCTAAAACTCGCTTGTGCCGATTTCACATTTCCACTCCTGTCGCACGACAAAGTATTGAATCTGATTGCGATGCTCGAATTCGACGGCGTGGACATCGGTTTGTTTGAAGGACGCTCGCATCTCTGGCCTTCCAAGGAATTCAAGTCGTCCGTGAAATCTGGAAAAAAATTGGGCAGGAAACTCGCTGATCGCGGCTTGCGTTGCGCGGATGTGTTTCTCCAAATGAATCCTAGTTTCATTCCTTACGCGATCAATCATCCTGAGGCGGCACGTCGACGTCACGCGCGCGATTGGTTTTTGAAAACTTTGGATTACGCGACGGCGGCGGGCGCGAAGCATGTCACGACACTTCCAGGAGTTAATTTTGAAAATGAAAAACCAGCCGAGTCATGGCAGCGTATGTGCGATGAACTTGCGTGGCGCGTTGCACAATCGAAAAAAAATAAAATGATTTTTGGTGTCGAAGCGCACGTCGGTTCGATCGCGCCGAACCCGAAAGCTGCATTGCGTCTCGTGAAAGACGTTCCCGGTTTAACCCTCACGCTGGACTACACGCATTTCACCCGCGCCGGATTACCCGACAGCGCCGCCGAACCACTCATCGCTCACGCCTCCCATTTCCACGCACGCGGCGCGCGCAAGGGCCGTTTGCAAGCTTCGTTCAAAGAAAACAAAATTGATTACGCCCGCGTTCTGCGCGTGATGAAAAAAACAAATTACAGCGGCTACGTCGGCGTGGAATTCGTTTGGATTGATTGGGAGCATTGCAATGAGGTGGACAATCTCTCCGAGACGGTTCAGATGCGCGATTTTCTCCGAGCGAAGATGAAATCTACTTAATAATGAAAAATTTGAGCAGCTAAATTTATGTTCACCTTTGGACTCGCCATGACGTTGCGCCCCGGCGCTTATGAAAACTATAAACGCGCCCACGACAAACTTTGGCCGGAAATTGCCGAAGGGATGCGCGGGAACGACGTGAGCATGGCAATTTATCGCGACGGAAATCGGCTGTTCGTTTTCGCTGCCGCTCCAAGCGAAGAACACTGGAACCGCAGTCGCCGCGACCCGATTCTCGAAAAGTGGGACAAACAAATAACTCAATTCGTGGAAGCGGATGAAAAAGGCGGCATCGCTTTTACTTTTCTGACCAAGGCTTTTGGTTTCGGAGAATTTAAATAACGGGCGGAATAATTAACAAAAATTAGCAAAAAAATTTATGAGAAAAACACACACACCCGGAAAATTTTCGCTCCAACCGATCTTTGGATTGTTGGTTTGGCTCAGTTTGGTTTTCGCTGCGGACGCGAAAAGTTTGAGTCTCAAAACCGAAGCGAACGTCATGGCCGAAGTCACGTTCACGGCGAAACAAACTTACGCCGATCCGTTTAACGACGTGACGCTCGACGTCGTTTTCACCGATCCAAAAGGAAAAGAGTTTCGCGTGCCGGCATTTTGGGCGGGAACAAATATTTGGAAAGTGCGTTACGCATCGCCCGTGATTGGGAAACATACTTTCCGCAGCGGCTCTTCTGACACAAAAGACAAAGGGCTTCACGGCATCACGGGCAAAGTGGAAGTCAAAAAATACCAAGGAAAAAATCTGCTCTACCGACATGGCCCGTTGAAATTATCCGCCGACCGCCGCACGATGGAATACAACGACGGCACGCCGTTTTTTTGGCTCGGCGATACGTGGTGGCTCGGACTTTCGCACAGATTGCATTGGCCGGAAGATGTTCAAAAGTTGACGCAAGATCGGAAGGCGAAAGGCTACAACGTCATTCAACTGGTCGCGGGACTTTTTCCTGACATGCATCCGTTTGCTCCGAATGGCGCGAACGAAGGCGGCTTTCCGTGGACGACCAATTATTCCCACATCAACCCGGAATATTTTGACGCGGCGGATAAACGGTTGCTCTATCTCGTCGATCAAGGTTTCACGCCGTGCATCGTCGGAGCGTGGGGCTATTTCATCCAATGGATGGGTGTGGAAAAGGCCAACGCGCATTGGCGTTATCTCATCGCGCGTTACGGCGCGTTGCCGGTCGTCTGGTGCACGGCGGGTGAAGCAAATCTTGATTGGTATTTGACGCCGGGATTTCCGCACGACGACCGGGAGCAAATAAAAAAATGGACGGAGGTCACGCGTTATCTTCGCGCAAATGATCCATTCCATCGGTTGATCACGATCCATCCCACTGGTCTTGGACGGCTCAGTGCGCGACATGCGATGAACGATCTTTCGCTCATCGACATCGACATGTTGCAAACGCCGCATGGCGAGCGTGGCGCCGTTCCGCCGACCGTCAACACGATGCGCGAGTCGTATGCGGATAAACCGGTGATGCCGATCATCAATGGCGAAGCGGCGTTTGAAATGTTGAACGACACGCTCCCGACGCAATGGACGCGGCGGATGTTTTGGTTGTGCATGATGAACGGCGCGGCGGGCCACACTTACGGCGCGAATGGACTTTGGCAGGTGAACCGAAAAAATGATCCGCATGGCCCGTCGCCGTATCACACGAGCGGAAGTGGTTATGGGAAAATTTCATGGGACGAGGCGATGGAATTGCCGGGTTCCGCGCAGGTCGCGTGGGGCGCAAAACTTTTTCAGGAATATCCGTGGCAGAAATTCACGCCTCACCCGGAGTGGGCGTCGTTCACTTCCGGTGAATCGTTATTGAATCTCGACGGCGCGCAATGGGTTTGGTTTCCCGAAGGAAAGCCAGCGCAAGATGCGCCTGCGGGAAAACGTTTCTTCCGCCGCGCTTTTGTGTTGCCCGAAGGAAAAACGATCAAGAGCGCGCAACTTCGCATTTCTGCTGATGATAAATTTTCCGCGCAATTGAACGGTGAAGCTGTGGGCGAATCCAACGCTGCGGCGGAGACGTGGAAGACCGGCAAACAATTTAGTGACGTTGCGCGTCTGCTCAAACCGGGTTCGAACATTCTCGCCATCGTTGCGGAAAATATGCCGTCGAGTGGGGCGAACCCCGCCGGAATGATTGCGCGTTTGGAAATTCGTTTTGCCGATGGCGAAACGTTGAAACTTATTTCTGATGGTGAATGGCGTTCCGCCAAAAACGAAACTTCCGGTTGGGATAAAAAAGGTTTCGACGACAGTTCGTGGGAGAAAGCGTTGGTCATCGGCAAACACGGCGATGGGCCGTGGGGGACGGTTGGTCAGTCGAGTAACGATGGTGTTTTCGGCCCGCAATCGACGGGGATTCCGGGTGTTGTCCGCATTATTTACGTGCCGGAGAGCGACGCGATTGTCGTTCGCGACCTCGGCAAGAACGCCACGTTGGCCGCGAGTTATTTCAATCCTGTGACCGGAGCGAAAACGGCGCTGGGCAAAGTGAAATCGGATGACGCCGGAGCTTGGACGTGTCCGCCTCTTCTTGGTGCAAGTCCAGACTGGGTCGTGGTTCTCGAAGCAAAGACGAAATAAAAACGCAACTCCCTCTCCGACACACAAACTGAATTCCTTTTGACGCCTGAATCGTTGGTGGGTTTCGAATGAACCCGCATTCATGAAAATTATGACAAAAGAACTGACGCAAAAATTATCACGGACATTTCACACTTTCTCCACCTCAATCAAACGCTTCTCATTAACACCCTGCTTTAGCTGGGTGTGGGAGCGGCATGATAAGAAAAACCGTTTTAACGGTTTGCCACGCACTGTCGAAACCGTTGGAACGGTTTCAGTTTCTGCTTGCGGTGGAATCACCCAGCTAAAGCAGGGTGTTAATAAGAAATTTTTCGATATGCGGTTAAGAGTCTTCGGAATATTAGGCCAGGCATTCGCAATTCTCTTTCTCTTGATGTGCGTTGCCTTGGGAGCCAGCGGCGCGGAACGCGTTCTGCAAACCGAAGCGAACGTCATGGTCGAACTGACGCTCACCGCCAGCCGCGCTTACGCAGATCCGTTTAACGAAGTGACTCTCGATGCCGTCTTCATTGATCCGAAAGGCCAGGAACTTCGCGTGCCGGCGTTTTGGGCGGGAACCAATCTTTGGAAATTGCGCTACGCCTCGCCCATTATTGGCAAGCACAGTTTCCGCAGTGACTGTTCGCAGGCGAACGACAAGGGACTTCACGACGTTACCGGTAAAGTTGAAATTAAAAAATACACCGGGAAAAATCCTCTCTACCAACACGGCCCGCTCAAAGTTTCCGCCAACCAACGGTTTCTCGAACACACCGACGGCAAACCGTTCTTCTGGCTCGGTGATACCTGGTGGATGGGGCTTTGTCATCGGATAAAATGGCCGGAAGATTTTCAAAAACTTGCCGCGGATCGAAAAGAAAAAGGTTTCAACGTCATTCAAATTGTCGCCGGACTTTATCCCGACATGCCGCCTTTCGATCCGCGCGGCGCGAACGAAGCGGGGTTCCCGTGGACGACAAATTATTCCAGCATCCGCCCCGAATATTTCAACGCCGCCGACCAGCGCCTTCAATATCTGGTGGAGCAGGGGTTCACACCATGCATCGTGGGCGAGTGGGGTTATTTCATGAAATGGATGGGTGTGGAAAAAGCCAAACAGCATTGGCGTAATCTCATCGCGCGTTACGGAGCGTTGCCGGTGGTCTGGTGTCTCGCGGGCGAAGCGAACATGCCGTGGTATCACGAACCCGGTTTTTTCTACAGTGATCGCAAACAGATCACGAGTTGGACGGAAGTGAACCGCTATCTGCGCGCAACGGATCCATATCACCGACTCATCACCATTCACCCCGGCGGCGGCGGGCGTCTCAGTTCACACGCCATGACGGACGCCATTTCGCTGATCGATTTTGACATGTTGCAAACGCCGCACGGCCTGCGCGATGCCGTGCCGGTCACCGTCAACACCGTGCGCGAATCGTATGCGGACAAACCGGTCATGCCGGTCATCAACGGCGAACCCGCCTATGAGATGCTCGATATCGGCGGCAAACTGATTGCGACAGAGTGGACGCGACGCATGTACTGGGTCTGCATGATGAACGGCGCGGCGGGCCACACGTATGGCGCGAACGGAATCTGGCAAGCGAACCGCAAAGGCCAACCGCACGGCCCGTCACCGCTTCACGCGGCAGGAAGTGTGGGTTGGGGAATTATTCCGTGGGACGAAGCGATGAATCTGCCCGGCTCGAAGCAAGTGGCATTGGGCGCAAAACTTTTTCAACAATATCCGTGGCAGGATTTCCAGCCGCATCCTGAGTGGGCGACCTTCGCTGGTAAATCCACCTTGAATCTCGAAGGCTCTCAGTGGATTTGGTTTCCCGAAGGAAAGCCCGCACAAGACGCGCCCGCTGGAAAACGTTTTTTCCGTCGCATATTTGTTTTGCCAGAAGGGAAAAAAATCCTGAGCGCGCAACTCCGCGTTTCTGCTGACGACCAGTTTTCGGCGCAAGTAAACGGCGCAGTAATCGGAGCTTCCAACGCGGGAACTGAAACTTGGAAAACAGGCAAACAATTCAACGACGTCGCGCGCCTGCTCAAAACCGGCACAAACGTCCTTGCCATTACTGCGGAAAATCTGCCCGCGAACGGAGCAAATCCCGCAGGTTTAATCGAGCACCTGGAAATTCATTTTGCTGACGGCGAAATATTGAAATTGATTTCCGATGGCGACTGGCGTTCGGCCAAAAGCGAAATTTCCGGTTGGAACAAAAAAGATTTTGACGATAGTGCGTGGGACAAAGCTTTGGTGATCGGGAAATACGGCGATGGACCGTGGGGACCGATTGATCCATTGGACAACAACAGCGATGTCTATGGCCCGCAATCGACGGGAATTCCTGGGGTTGTGCGCCTGATTTATGTTCCAGAAAACGATCCAATCATTGTGCATCATCTGGGCCGCAATGCTGCGTATTCTGCGTCCTTTTTTGATCCAGTTACCGGCGACAAAATTGCACCGACAAAAGCTAAGGCGGACAAGAACGGGCAATTGACGTTTTCTCCTCCTGCCTTCCGCCTCGCCGGACAACCGCACGACTGGGTCTTGATTCTCGAACCAGCAGATAAAAAAAACGTAGAAAATAAAAATGCTTCCAACGAACTGACACTCTCCAACGATCAGATCGCATGGCAATTCGATTGGAGCGACGGTCATTTGCGCAGTTCGTTTTTTGACAACAAAATTTCCGGCCACCGTTTTGCGCTCTCTGGCGAGCAGGAACTTGCGCTGGTTTTTTCCGCCGAGGCAGACCGCATGGAACAACCGCTCGCCCGTGCGTCCGATTTTAAAGTGCGAGGGATGCGCCGGGTCGATGCGCAACATGTCGTCTTCGATTTGCGCAGTTCTGTTTTGAAAATTGAGGTCGCGTTGCACGTTCAACTCGATGGCGCAACGCGACGCAAATGGGCCGAAGTAAAAAATCAAACGGGCAAAGAATTATTGTTGCTCGATGTTGAACTCGACGATCTCACCACCGACGGCATTGCTTCGGGTGGTGGAGAAGGCCAACCCGT